>CAJUFS010000020.1:34638-43855 GCA_910585575.1 uncultured Adlercreutzia sp.
GCAATCTCCACGTCGCGCGTGCGCAGGCTGCCGCGCACCCCCACGCGGAAGATGCCCAGGTCGTCGGCGCCCGAAAGGTAGCGCAGCGCCCCGCGCAGGGCCTTGGGCGCACCCTCGATATTCCGATGAGCCAAGGGGCAGCTTTCGAGCGGTACCAGCTGGTCGGTGCCCGCCGCGCGCATGCCCAGCACAAGGCGACCGGCGGCATCGGTGCCGCAGGCCAGCTCTAACTTGTTGCGGTAGCCCCACTGGCGCTTCGAGGGCACGCAAGCCGCCACCAAAGCCTCGGCTTGATCGGCCGGCAGCTTGGCCGTGCGCACCAAAGCGCTGATCACGGCGTCGCGCTTCGCCGCTAGCTGGGCCTCGTAGGCCAGGGGCGCCCAGAGGCACCCGCCGCAGCCGGCCGGGCACGGCACCGCCACGCGCTGAGGCGACGGCTCGAGCACGTCCACCGCTCGACCGCGGGCGAAACGGGGCTTGTCCTCGGTAAGCTCGACGGCCACCGTATCGCCCGTTACCGCCCCTTCGACGAACACCGTCTTGCCGTTTTCCAGGTGCCCGATGCCCTCGGGGCCGTAGGCCATGCGCTCGATGGTTATGGTTTCGCTCACCGGAGAGTCCTTTCCCGTCTGTGGGGTATTTCGCCGTTTTCGTGTGGCATCCCATGAGTTGATCTATAATAGCGCAGCGCCCCGCCATTGGGGCCGACGAGCGTGCCCTCGTAGCTCAGGGGATAGAGCACTTGCCTCCGGAGCAAGGTGCCGCAGGTTCGAATCCTGTCGAGGGCACCATTTTTTACTTGCACTTCCCTTTTGCGCCCCGTACTATAGCGTCTTCCCAAGAATCCAAGACCTAAGCGGGGGCTATGAAACCATTCCGTCTCTTTCTCGCCGTCCTTGTCGCCAGCGCTCTTTGCGTGCCGGCGTCGATCCTGGCGCCTCTCGGTAATCCCGATCAGGCCCACGCCACATCCGCCAGCACCAAGAAGTCACGCACGGTTAAGCTCAAGGCGCGCACGCTTACCGTGGGCAAGACCCTCACCCTCAAGTTGCCCCGCAACGCGAAGAAGGCCCGCTGGGCCTCCAGCAACAAAAAGGTGGCCACGGTCAGCGCCGCAGGAAAGGTGAAGGCTAAGAAGGCCGGCCGCTGCACCCTGAAAGCCAAAGTGGGAGCAAAAACCTATACCTGTGCGCTCACAGTGAAAAAGGCACCGAAGAAAACCGCCACCATCGCCTCGGGAACCCTTCGCGCCACGGCCTTCTCTCTGGTGTCGAGCGCCGAGAACTCCACCACCGATTACCGTAGCACCTACGGCTACATCGAGGACATCGGCGACGGCCGCGGCTACACCTGCGGCATCATCGGCTTCACCTCGGCCACGGGAGATCTGTTGGACGTGGTGGAAACCTATGTGTCCCTCAAGCCCAAAGGCAACGGCCTGAAGCGCTTCCTGCCCGCGCTGCGCGCCGTCAACGGCACCGCCTCCCATCGGGGGCTCGGCGCTCCGTTCGTGAGTGCCTGGAAGAAAGCGGCCAAGGACGCGAAAATGGTAGCGGCGCAGAACCGCATCGTGAAGGAGCAGTACCTCGACCCGGCCCTCAAGGCGGCCCGCACCGACGGGCTCGGCCCCTTAGGCCAGTTCATCTACTACGATGCCCTGGTTATGCATGGCCCGGGCTCTGACAGCGCCAGCTTCCACGGCATGCGCGCTCAGGCGCTGAAAAAGGCGAAGACGCCGGCGCGGGGCGGCAGCGAGGGCGCCTACCTGAAAGCCTTCCTGGCGGTGCGCAGCGCCGTTATGCTGCAGGAGGAGGCCCACAGCGACCTCTCCCGCATCAAGACCCAGCGCTCCTTCATCGACGACAAGAACTTCTCTCTGACGCGCCCGCTCACCTGGACCATGTACGGCGATCGCTTCACCTTGAAATAGCGAAGCGTCCCCGTTGCGTCCGCGGCACTTCCCGAAACGACGCGGCACCCCCTACCGCCGCCTCCCGCCTACCTTCGCGGCTCGCCCAGCACCACGGTCAGGGCGTCGGGAATGCACTCGATAACGAAATGGGTGCCGGTAATCTTCTCACCGTCTATCTGGGCAGGCGGCTCCTTCTCGAAATCGAGCTCCACCTTCTTGGCCCGCGCGAAGTGCACATGGGAGCTGCCTACGTGCTTGCCGGCGCGGGCGCGCAGCAAAATGGCCAAGGCACGCATGGGAATGAGCTTCGGCGTGGCCCAGCACAGATCGAGCAGGCCGTCCTCGATGGAGGCCTCGGGCGTGATGCGGAAATGGCCGCCGTAGGTGGGGCCGATCTGCGAGGCCACGAGGTAAGCCTCGCCCTCGACGGTTTGCGGCTCCTCGCCCACCGCCGGATCGGTGATGCGCAGGCTGAACCGATAGGTGTCCAGGTGGTTGAACAGCTGGTCCACGGCACTTTCCAGATACAGCATGGTGCCCGCCCGTCCCGAGCGCTTGCGGCGCTCCATGGTGTCCAGCGCGATGGCGGCGTCGAGGCCGAAGGAAAGCGTTTCCACGAAGTAGCGGCCGTTCACGCAGCCCACATCGGCCCGCACGGTGCGGAAGTGCAGAATTTGGCTGATGGCCGGCACCACCGAGTACGCCATGCCCAGCGTGGCCGCGTAGTCGTTGCCAGAGCCCACGGGAATGACGGCCAAGGCGGGACGCTCGTCAGCCGGACGCTCCATCAGGCCGCAAGCCACCTCGTTCACCAAGCCGTCGCCGCCGAGGGCGATGACGCAGCCCACTTCAGGGCCCAGCTGCTTCGCCAGCTCAGTGGCATGGCGCGGACGTGCGGTATAGAACACTTCGACGCGCTCCTCCCCCACGCGCGACCACAGAAGACGCGTGGCCTCGTCGGCCGCGGCGGCTCCTCGGCCACTTTTAGCCACGGGATTGGCAATGAGGGCAATTTTTCCGGTTTCAGGAGCGGGAACCACGGCAGGCCTCCTCGTCGATGCGAATGTTAGCCTCATTTTACCAGTCGTCTTTCTCGGCCTTTAGCATCCCGATGGCTTGGAGGGGTTCCGTTAAAAAGAGAGGCCCCCTGTTGAGCGCGGCGGGCAAGGAGTAAAGCGCAACCTGTTACGGCGCTACTCCAGCACAGCCCCCGCTTTACCGGCGCTACTCCAGCACGGCCCCTGTTTCCCCATCGAGGAAGATCTTGCGCGTGATGAAGTTATAGATGGTGACCAGAGCCGTGGCGCCGATCTTCACAATGAGATAGCTGATATCCCACAGCGACGTGCCGATCCACATGAGCAGGTCGTTCAGCCCCAGGCCAACCACTGAGAGCACCACGAAAATGATGAATTCGCGCCGGCGGGAGAGCCCCTCTTTATGGGTGAACACGTAGCGCATAGAGGCCACGTAATTGAAGACCACGGACACCGTAAAGGAAATCGTGGCGCTGACGAGATAGTTGATTCCCGCCAGTTCGGTCAGGGCCACCATCAGGCCGTAGTCGATGGCAAAAGCGATAAGGCCCACCACGCCGAATTTCATGAACTGCCGTACGAGCTTTTCCATGGTCCCTTCCGTTTCTCCGAATGCCGCGGCATCCGTCGAGTTTTCCCAAGTTTGTTCTTGCAAAGCCGCGCCTGCTCTGCCATACTAAGCAAGCTGTTTTGAACCGTCCCCATAGTCTAACGGTTAGGACGCGGCCCTTTCAAGGCTGAAATACGGGTTCGATTCCCGTTGGGGGCACCATGATTGACCTGGGAGAACTTCGGTTCTCCCTTTCTTTTTGCCCGGCGGCCGCGGGCCAACGGGTGTCATTTTTGGGGCCGCCTTAGGCTGCGGCGCAATCGCCCTAGCCGCGCTTCTGGGCCTCCATCACCCGATACACGCTCATCTCCCACTGGCGGCGGTGGCTCTTGGCCACCGTGTCCAGGATGAGCCCGGCCGTCAGCGACAGGGCCGCCACGATCATGAGCGCCACGGCCAGCACGGCGGAGGGCAGCTTGGAGACGAAGCCCGTGGCCCAGTACTCCCCGATGACCGGCACGCCGGCCGCCAGGCCGAGCAGGGCCAGCACGAGCGCCAGCCACCCGAAGAAGGCCATGGGCCGGTAGTCGCGGAAGAGGCTCGCGATGGCGGCCAGCACGAGCATGCCGTCGGAGAAGGTGGAGAGCTTCGACTCGCTTCCCGCGGGCCGGTCGCGGTAGTCCACGGGCACGTCGGCCACGCGCCAGCGCCGGTCCACGGCCCAGATGGATATCTCGGTCTCGATCTGGAAGCCCTCGCTCATGACGGGCATGGTCTTCACGAAGGCCCGCGAGAAGGCGCGGTAGCCGGTCATGACGTCGTCGAAGGAGTAGCCGTAGATGACGCGGATGAGGCGGCGCACGAGGTTGTTGCCGAAGCCGTGGAAGGGCCGGTCGTTCTCCTCGCCGTAGCTGCCGTTGGACAGGCGGTCGCCCACGGTCATGTCGGCCTCGTCGGCGGCCAGCGGGGCCAGAAGGGCCGCGGCGGCCTCGGCCGGGTAGGTGTCGTCGCCGTCCACCATGAGGTAGAAGTCGGCGTCGATGTCGCGGAACATGGAGCGCACCACGTTGCCCTTGCCCTGGCGGCTCTCGCGGCGCACCACGGCGCCGTGCTCGGCGGCGATGCGGGCCGTGTCGTCGTCGGAGTTGTTGTCGTAGACGTAGACCGTGGCCCTCGGCAGCGCGGCCCTGAAGTCGTCCACCACCTTCCCGATGGTGACGGCCTCGTTGTAGCAGGGCACGAGCACGGCCACGCCGGCGCCCTCGCAGGCGGCCTCCACGGCGGCGGCCCGGGCCTCGGGGTTGGACAGGGTGGGTAACTCAGTCACGAAAAACTCCTCGACAATCGTTGACGGGTTGTATCATCCTAACCGAAATTGACCTGCGGCACCACTGGTTTGAAGGAAAATGACGACCCATCCGTTACCATTGGCGAAATACGGTATGATAGACCCATGGAATCACAGAACACACAGGCCGAAGCGCTCTCGCCCTCGGCCGAACTCTCCCCTGCCCCGCATGCAGACGACGCGCTCGTCACCCGGGGCACCGCAGCCGCCCCTCTCGCGAAATCGGAGCAGGATGCCCCCGATAGCGACGTCGTCCTCATCGTACACGCATCCGTAGGCTCGGGCCACCGCAGCGCGGCCTACGCTATCGCCGAGGCCTTCGAAGAGCTGAGCGTCGAGGCGGCCCTGCACCCCGACACTCCCGAAAAGCAGCTCGAAGCACGCACCCGCACCGAGGTGCTCGATATCCTCGACTTCGGACGCATCGTGTTCGACGGCGACAAAACTGCCTCGATGTTCACAGGATGGACGCGGCCGTTCTACGATCTCACCTGGCGCTACACCCTTACCGGACGCCTTTTGTGGGGCGGTGGCACCATCTGGGCGCGCATCATGTACCCGAAGTTCGTCGACTATGTGCGCGAAGTGAAGCCGAAGGCCATCGTGTGCACCCACATCACGGCGGCCAACGTGGCCGTCAGCGCCCGCATGCTCACCGGCCTGGGCTTCCCCATTGTCTGCGTACCCACCGACTACGAGGCCGAGGGCCTGTGGCCGCACCTGCACACCGATCTGTTCTGCGTTGCCAACGAGCACATGGCCGAGACCCTGCGCCCGCGCAAAGTGCCCGAAGACCGCATCCTCATCACCGGCATCCCGGCGAGCCCCGCCTTTAGCCGCCGCTACGATCGCACGGCGCCGCGCAAGCGCCTGGGCGTCCCCGACGACAAGCAGCTGGTGCTGGCCTTGGCCGGCGCGAAACTGCCCCAGCCCTATGTGCACTTCCGCGACAACCTCGATCAAATCCTGCCCTTCATGCACACTATGAGCACGCTGCACCTCGTTATCGTGGCCGGCGCCGATGAAGATTACGCCGCTTCCGTGCGTCGCCGCGTAGCCGAGCTGGGGCTGACCAACGTCACCGTGCTCGACTACGTGGACAACATGGCCGAGCTCATGGAAGCAAGCGATCTGGTCATCTGCAAGTCGGGCGGTCTCACGGTTACGGAATGCCTGTGCGCGAAGGCTCCCATGATCTTGCTCGGCCGCGCCTACGGGCAGGAAAAGGCCAACGTGCGCATGCTGACCGGCGCCGGGGCCGCCATGGCCGCTGCCACGCCCCGCGAGCTGCTGGACACCCTGCGCCACATCGACGATCACACGGCCTCGGCCGATGCCATGCTCATCAACGCGTCGCTTCTGCGACGCCCCCATGCCGCCCAGGATATTGCGCAGGCCACCTTCGACCTGATCATGAAGGAGCCGCCCCGCGATCCGAAGCTGCGCGCCAAACACTTCCTGCACTTCTACTGGGGCCACAAGCCCGCCCACACCCGCTAGCGTTGCCGCCGATCCGCATCACTGCTTTCGGCAGCAAGTGAGCGCCGCTACGGGCAAAAAGGAGGTGGATTGATGCATCGTGCGCCTATTTCTGCGGCAAACGTGGCATCATGAAACAAGAAACTGCATCAAACCTCGGATTTATCGCTGACGGCTGCATCATATCTGTCTGTTTTGGCCGTCGCGTTCTTTATGAACAACTGAAAGGAATTCAATGACCGCATTTGCCGACCTCGGCCTTTCCGACAACGTCCTTGCCGCCGTGGACAAGCTGGGCTATACGGAGCCCACGCCCGTCCAAGCCCAGGCCATTCCCCTGGCCCTGGAAGGGCGCGACATCATCGCCGCTGCCAAAACGGGCACGGGAAAGACCGCGGCGTTCTCGCTGCCCTCGCTCGACCGTTTGGGCAAGGCCCAACGCAAGAAGAGCCCGGCCATGCTCGTTATCACGCCCACCCGCGAGCTGGCCATGCAGATTCAGGAAGTGTGCCAGACCATCGCGCGCACCCGCGGCCTGCGGGTTGCCACGGTAGTGGGCGGCGTGAAGATCGATCCGCAAATCGACCGACTGGCCCGCGGCGTCGATGTGCTCATCGCCACCCCCGGCCGCCTCATCGACCTCATGAACCAGAAGGCCGTCGACCTCTCCGAGGTGCAAATCCTCGTGCTCGACGAAGCCGATCGCATGCTCGACATGGGCTTTCTCCCTTCGGTGCGCCGCATCGTCGAGGCCACCCCGGCCACTCGCCAAACCCTGCTGTTCTCAGCCACCATCGACAACTCGGTGCTCGGCCAAGTCGACACCATGCTGAACGATCCGGCCATCGTGCAAATTGCCGCCAAGGGCGAGACGGCCGACACCGTGGAGCAGTACCTGGTCCACGTGCCCCACGCCCTGAAGCCCGACTTGCTCGCCGCTCTGCTGAAGGAGCGCGGCCATCAGCGCGTCATCGTCTTTGCCCGCACGCGCCATCGCGCCGACGCGGCCTGTCGCAAGCTCAAGCGCGCCGGCTACCACGCCGAGGCCATCCATTCGGACCGCTCCCAAAACCAGCGCAAGCGCGCCCTCGACAACTTCGCCTCGGGCGAGACCGATATCCTCGTCGCCACCGACGTGCTGGCCCGCGGCATCGACGTCGACGAGGTGGCCTACGTGGTGAACTACGACGTGCCCACCCAAGCCGAGGACTACGTGCACCGCATCGGGCGTACTGGCCGCGCCGGCGCCGAGGGCTTTGCCGTCACCTTTGCCTGCCCCGAGAACAAAGACGAGCTGGCAGCCATCGAGAAGCTCATCAAGCGCTCCATTCCCGAAATCGAGGTAGCCGGGTTCGACCTGGAGGAATCGGCGGCCAAGGCCGCCGAGCGCGCCACACGCGCCAATGCGAAGCGCGACCCGGAGCTGGCCCAGGCCGCTCGCGAACTGAAGAAGAAGGAGAAGCGCAAGGCCAAGGCGAAGGAACGCGCGGAAGAGGAAGCCGCCGAAGCTCGCCAGCGCGGCACTCGCAAGAAGAAGCCTGCGAAGAACGCCTCGGCGGGCAAGAGCGCTACCGCAGCCCGTGCCAAGAGCGCAGCCGCCGGCAAAGGCGCCAAAAACCGCAAGGGCGCAGCTTCGGTCCCCGGCGGCAACGGCAGCGACTTCCGTCCCGGTCGCGCCCATCGCGCCGCTGTGGCCGCCAAGCGCACCGGCCGTCGCAAGTAGACAGAGTGCCTGCCAACAAGCTCATCGCCGGCCGCAGCCTCTGCGGCCGAAAGGAGAATTGCACCGATTCCACGGTCAGCGGCAACCCCTCTCGACCAGCCACTCCATTCCTTTCCCATATATTCCGCTGACCGCTCTCCACATTTCCCCGCCACAAGTTCGGGTATCGTTGGCTTGGTTTTAAAGGGAAGGGAACTAAATGAAGATCGCGGTAGCCTGCGATGGTCTCGAGGTAGCCCCTCAGGCAAGTCGCTGTTCAAGTTTTACGTGCTACACGGTAACCAACGGAATTATCTCCGGGTGCTCCAATGTTCCCAACATGGGCATTACGCTGAAGGAATGTGTGAGCACGCTGAATCAAATGAACATCAATGTGCTCATCGCCGGCATGCTCAATGCCGACCTGGGACGCGAGCTTGAGACAGCGGGCATCGAGTACGTGCTCTCTTCGGCCAGCGCCCCTTCCGAAGCCGCCCAAAGCTATCTGCATCGCACCCTTCTGGGCGAGGAAACCCTCGCAGAGGCCTATCGGGACGACGGCCCCCTTGACGAGCTGGACGACCTGTTTGCCCGTATCGAGCGCAAGCTCGTCGTCAATCACGGGTAACGCGCCGCTTGGCGCCGTCGCTCGTCGCCGCCGCACGGCGCGCAGCACGTCGCGCCACCGCCCGCTTCACCGCTCGCACGTCAGCTCGCATTTCAACTCGACTTCTCGAGCAATTCCTCCTTCGCACCCTTGGTTTGGCTTGAAAACTGCGAATTTAGAACGCTGCGCTTCCTTTTGCGTTCCAAAACCGACGAACTGAAGCCATTTCGGGGAAACTAAGCGTCATTTGGCCACTTCCTGTTCCAAAACCGCAGTTTTCAAGCCAAATGAGCGCCCCTGGGTGAGTTTTCCCAACACAACAAGAGAGGCCCGATCGATGATCGGGCCTCTCTTCGTAAGCGGGTAAGACGCTGAAAGCTACAGGGCCTTCTTGGCAACCTCCACCAGAGCGGCGAACGCCGGGGCGTCGTTGACGGCCATGTCGGCGAGCACCTTGCGGTCGAGCACCACGCCGGCCTTCTTCAGGCCGTTCATGAACACCGAGTAGGACAGACCGTTGATACGGGCCGCAGCGTTGATGCGGGTGATCCACAGACGACGGATCTCGCGCTTCTTGTTGCG
>CAJUFS010000021.1 GCA_910585575.1 uncultured Adlercreutzia sp.
AACATCGCCCTTGCCGGCAACCCCAATTGCGGCAAGACGACCATGTTCAACGATCTGACCGGTGCGAACCAGTATGTGGGCAACTGGCCCGGCGTGACCGTTGAAAAGAAGGAAGGCAAGTATCGCGGCAACAAGGACGTGACCATCACGGACCTGCCCGGCGTGTACTCGCTGTCCCCCTACACCCCCGAGGAAATCGTCACTCGCGATTACCTGATGAGCGGCAAGCCCGACGTGGTGATCAACTTGGTGGACGCTACCAATTTGGAGCGCAACCTGTACCTGACGACCCAGATCATCGACCTGGGCATTCCGACGGTCATCGCCCTGAACATGATGGACTTGGTGGAGAAGAACGGCGACAACATCAATGTGGCCGAGCTGTCCCGCCGTCTGGGCTGTCCCGTGGTGGAGACCTCGGCGCTGAAGGGCCGCGGCATGGACAAGCTGCTGGAAACCGCTCAGGCCGAGGCCGCCAAGGGCGTCGCCCCCGCCACCGAGGTGGGCTTCAGCCAGCCGGTCGAGGAGGCCCTGGCCAAGGTGATCGACATCGCCGGCCCCGCCATCAGCGGCCGCCATGCTCGCTGGTACGCCATCAAGCTGCTCGAGGGCGAGCAGATGACCGAAGAGAAGCTGAACCTCCCGGCTGCTCAGATGTCCAAGATTGCCGCCGTGCGCGACGAGCTGGAGAACGCCGAGGACGACGATATCGAGTCCATCATCACCAACGAGCGCTACGACGCCATCTCCGACGTGTGCGCCGAGAGCGTGAAGAAGTCGCCCAAGGCCATGACCGCCACGCAGAAAATCGACCGCATTGTGACGAACCGCATCCTCGGTATCCCGATCTTCATCGTGATCATGTTCTTCGTGTACTTCATCTCGGTGTCCACGGTGGGCACCTATGTGACCGACTGGGCCAACGACGGCCTGTTCGGCGACGGCTGGCTGTACACCAACACCGAGGCCTACGAGGGCGACGTGGAGGAGTACGAGGGCTACCAGGCTCAGATCGATGCCTATCTGGAGGCTGCAGAGGCCGACGGTCTGGACGTGGAGGGCTTCACGGCCGCCCTGGAGGCCGAAGAGCCGACAGTCGAGGACGAAGAGGCCATCGAGAACTTCATGTACGCCGCCGACAGCGCCGGCGTCGTGGGCGAGATGGAGGTGGAAGAGGACGATGGCGCGGTGACCACCGAGGCCGTCGACTCCGCTGCCTTCGCCCAGGCCCTGGAGGCCGAAGAGCCCGATCCGGCCGATTACGGCTTCTACCATGTGGGCGTTCCCGTGGTGGTGGGCGGCTGGCTGGAAGCCATCGACGCCGCTCCGTGGGTGCAGTCGCTCATCCTTGACGGCATCATCGCCGGCGTGGGCGCCGTGCTCGGCTTCATCCCGCAGCTGATCGTGCTGTTCATTCTGCTCGGCTTCTTGGAAGGCTGCGGCTACATGGCTCGCGTCGCCTTCATCATGGACCGCGTGTTCCGTCGCTTCGGCCTGTCCGGCAAGTCCTTCATTCCCATGCTCATCGCCTCGGGCTGCGGCGTGCCCGCCGTTATGGCCACGAAGACCATTGAGAACGAGAAGGATCGTCGCATGACCATCATGACCACCACGATGATTCCCTGCGGCGCGAAGCTGCCCATCATCGCCCTGGTCTTCGGTGCGCTGGCCGGCGGCGACTACGAGAACACGTGGTGGGTGGCTCCGCTGTTTTACTTCCTGGGCCTGTTCGCCATTATCGTGTCCTGCATTATCCTGAAGAAGTTCAAGTCCTTCGCCGGCGAGGTGGCCCCCTTCATCATGGAGCTGCCGCAGTACCACCTGCCGACGGTGAAGAACGTGCTGCTGTCCATGTGGGAGCGCGTGAAGAGCTACGCGGTGAAAGCCGGTACCATCATCTTCATCTCCTCGATGGTCATTTGGTTCCTGCTGAACTTCGGCGTGTACGATGGCCAGTTCGGCCTGCTTGACCCCGAGATGGACGATTACATCCAGTACTCCATCATGGCCGGTCTGGGTAACGCCCTGGCCTGGATCTTCGCGCCGCTGGGCTTTGGCAACTGGGAGTCTGCCGTTACCTCCATCACCGGCCTGGTGGCTAAGGAGAACGTGATTTCCACGGTGGGCATCATCACGAGCCTGGGCGACGAGATTGGCGAGACCGACCCGTCCCTGTGGATGTCCTTCAGCGCCATGCTGGGTGGCTCTACGGCAGCCATCATGGCCTTCTGCGCCTTCAACTTGCTGTGCGCCCCCTGCTTCGCTGCCATCGGCGCCATCCGTCGCCAGATGATGAGCGCCAAGTGGACTTGGGCCGCCGTGGGCTACATGTGCGCCTTCGCCTGGTGCGTCGGTCTGATGATCTACCAGTTCGTGGGCTTGGCTACCGGCGAAGTGGCCCTCAACCCCTTCACGGCCGTGGCCGTGGTGGTGGCCGCCGGCATGCTGTTCCTCATCTTCCGTCCCGCTGCTAAGCCGAAGAACGCTCAGCTGGAGACGGCGACCAACAACGCCTAAGGAGTTTCCATGCAAGATCTTGGCTTGAACGCATCCACGGTCATTCTGCTGATCATCATCTTGGCTCTGGCCGTCTTGGCCATCCGTCGCATGACCCATCGCGGGCTGTGCGACTGCGGGGGCGACTGCGACGAGGGCTCGTGCCGCGGCTGCTCAAGCTGCTCGGCCGTTGACGATATGGTGAAGTCCATGGACGAGGCGGCCAAGAAAGCTTGCTGCTGCGAGAAGGAGAAGGGTCGCTAACTGCCCTTTTGCCGCTCGGCGAAGACTCTATGGAACGAGGCTCGGAATTCATTTTCCGAGCCTCGTTTTTTCATGGGAACGTGCTACTATGAACAGATCATCTGGATAGGAGCGTACCGTGGTGAAAACATCCATGTCTCATGAGGACTACCTTGAGGCCATCGTCATGCTGGGCGGCACGAACACCGTGCCCGTTCGGTCGGTTGATGTGGCGAACAAGCTGGGTGTTTCCAAGGCCTCGGTGAACAAGGCCGTCTCGGCGCTGAAAGAGCAGCAGCTGGCTGTGCAGCCCCATTACGGCGACATCACCCTGACCGACGCCGGCTATGCCTACGGGCAGTCGGTGCTCGATCGCCACCACCTGCTCTCCGAGTTCCTCACCAAGGCCGTGGGTATCGACCCCGAAGTGGCCGAGGTGGAGGCTTGCCAGATGGAGCACGCCATCAGCGATGAATCTTTTGAGAAGTGGGAGGCCTTCGTAAAAAGCCTCAACCTTTGATAAAGCGGGGCTCGCCCCGCCTTTGCTTTCGGCTCGCTACTACCGCACTAGAAACACACCACGGCAGCGAAAGGAACCTTCTTTGCAGTCCCAGGCGCATATCGTCTCGTTCGACGCGGCCCGTCGGCGCTCTACCGCGCAGCGCCGCGGTGCCTCCGTGCGCCCTGAAGTCCGTGATGACTATCGAGCCCAAGTGGGGGCGCGGCCGTTCGGCGAGACGCCCTCGAAGCGTTCGCGGGCGGCAGCAGTGCCAGCCGGACGCTCGGCGCGGTCTGGAGTCTCTGTCGGTGCGGCGCGTGGCCGCGGTGCTACGGTAGCCAGTCGCAACGATGGGCGAGCGTCGGTGCGCAGCGGAGCTTCCCCGGCTTTGGCCGCGGCGCGGGATCCCTTAGGAACGTCCTCGCGTCGAAGCGCAGCTGATCGCTCGTCTTCGATGACGGCCAGCGCGCGCCGTGGGCGTGTGGATGAGGATCGCTTCGAGGACGAAGGCCCGCAGGCGCAGGGGTTCTTCGGCCGTATGCGCGCTTCAGCGAGCGAGGGCCGTCGGGCCCGCACCAAGGAGCGGGCGGGCAAGGCCTATTTCCGACAGTACGAGAAGGACAAGCCCTCGGGTGCGTCGCAGGGCGGTCCGCGGGCGGCCGTGTACAAGGGCGAAATGGGCAGCACCCATAAGCGCTCGGCTCGCATGCAGCAGGACGGCAGCGGAGGCAGTCGTCGCAGCACGGGCTCCTTCGCCGCCTCCCAGAAGCGCTCGAAGGCCCGGGGGCCGCTGGTGGCCCTGGGGGCGTGCGTTTTGTGCGTGGCATTCGGTGTGGCCATGCTCTACGGTCCTGCCCAGCAGTTCTACACCGAGCTGCGCGAGCGCGACCGCCTGGCCGCCGAGTACCAGGCCGTGGTCGAGCGCAACGAGGCCATCGGCCAGCAAGTGGCGGCCCTGCAGACCGACGCGGGCATCGAGGATCGGGCGCGCGAGGAGCTGGGCTGGGTGAAAGAGGGCGAGCACGCGGTGAGCGTGAGCGGCCTCGAGTCCAAGGACCGCTCCACTTTCCGCAGCAATATCGTATCCGAAGATATACCGTTGCCTGACACGTGGTACTCGGGCTTGCTCGACCCGCTGTTCGGCGTGGAAGATAAGGCCGGCGCCGCTGCAGGCGACGCGTAACCGGTAACCGAAGGGCCCTCCAGGGCCCTTTTGCATTGGTGATCAAGGAGGACTCATGAGCTACGTGAACGGACGCTATGCCGCGCTCGATATCGGTACGGTGACCTGCCGTATGCTGGTGGCCGATGTGCACGATGGCGCGTTGACCGAGCTGGACAAGGAATACCGCATCACCGATTTGGGAGTGGGCGTTGATGCGACCGGTCGCTTGCAGCCAGCTGCCATGGAGCGCGTGATGGCGGCAGTCGACGACTACCTGGCTGTTTTGGCGCAGTTCGATACGGCCGAGCATCCCGTGCGGCGCTTGATCGCCATGGCCACCTCCGCGGCCCGCGACGCTTCGAACGCCGACGAGTTCACGGCTCTTTTGGCGGCGCGGGGGGTGACACTGACGGTGATTCCCGGCCAGCGCGAGGCTGCCCTCACCTTCGCCGGCGCCTCGAGCGACTTTCCCGGGGAGAACTTGCTCGTCGTCGACATCGGCGGCGGCTCCACCGAGGTGGTGGCAGGTCGTGCCGGCGCCGACCCTCTGGCCTCGCACTCGTTCGATATCGGCTGCCGGCGTGTGACTGAGCGCTTCTTCCACAGCGATCCGCCCACGGCCGACCAGATGGCGGCGGCGCGCCAGTGGATTCGCGAGGAAATGACCGCGTATTTCGGCGATTTGGCGGCGCGCGGGTTTGCCATTGAGCGCTTAGTGGCCGTGGCTGGCACCGCCACGAGCGTGGTGAGCATTCGCGAGGAAATGACGGTCTACGATTCGACGCGGGTGCACAAGGCGGTGGTGACCGCCGAGCAGCTGCGGGCCATTACCGACCGCTTGGCAGCGCTGCCCGTGGTCGAGCGCGAGCGCACCGTGGGGCTCGATCCCAAGCGCGCCGGCGTCATTGTGGCGGGGTTCATCATCTTGGAAGAGGTACTGCGCTTGGCTGATGCCACCGAGTATACGGTGAGTGAATCGGATATTCTGAACGGCATGATTCTGGAGGCTGCTCGGGCCTAGGGGCGCAGAAAGCGCCTTGTGCGGAGTTCTCCCGATCAGCATTGCGGGCCCCCGAAGCCATGTGATAAGGGAAGCGCTCTCAAGTATGGTAGGGGCGGTGGGACTCGAACCCACAAGACCGAAGTCGGCGGATTTTAAGTCCGCTGCGTCTGCCAATTCCGCCACACCCCCACAGGAATGCGGGATCGTAACGACCCAAAGAAGGCTCGCCCTGGCGCGAGCCTTTGCATTCTATCACGAAAGCGGGGAGGGGCCTATCGCGCCATGACGCAGCGGACGTTCTTTTCGTCGGCGCAGCAGGTTTGCAGGGTGATGGTTTCTCCACGGGGGGCGATGCGGCCTTCGTAGCGATAGTAGTTTGTGGCGTTCGGCAGCGTGAGAATGTCGAACACGTAGTAAGTGCGCTTCGCGCCCGAAGCGTCCCAGACGGTGATCTTGTCGCCGATCTCCAAGTCCATGACACGGGCGAAAACGCCGGGGTTATGGCCGATGAAGTAGGTGTTCTCGCCATCGTCGACGTCGCCGGTGCTTACCCAGGTACTCGCGGTAAGGGCCGGGGCGGTGGTGTCGGCGGGGCTGCCCTGGGCGAAGGGAACGTACTCGCCTTGGAAATAAAGGGTGTTCTTGCGCTTCTTCTTTTTCTTGGCGGTTTGCGAAGACGACGAGGTGCTTTTCGTGCTCTTGGAGCTTTTCGCCTTTGTGTCAGTTTTGGGCGTCGTGGAAGAGAGCGGCGTGCCGCTGTCCTCGATGGCTCCCTTGGCGTCGTCGTCGGCCGCGGAGCTTTCGGCGGTGCTGTCGTTGGCGTTCGCATCGGTGCTGGCCGAGCTTGCGGCTGAGCGTGCGGCGGCTTCCTCTTGGCCGCGCGTGTTCAGGGCTTCCAAGCGCCGCTGCTCGTCGGAGTCGTCGGCGCGACGAGCGTATTCGAGCGCCTTCTCGTCGAGCACGTACTGGCCGTGGCGCTCCACGCGATGGCCCAGGGCGCTGAGCGTATCGAGAACGCCCTCGTGCACCGAAGAGACGGAAATTGACGGGTTGGCGGCGGTTTCGTCAGCCTGGGCGCTGCCGGTGAACGCAAATCCGACCGCTGCGACGCCAAGCGCGACAACCAGTCCCCCGACAAGGGGGGCGCGGAGAGCGGCAAGGCGAAAAAGGCGGACGGTCACGGCAGCGATCTTTCAGGGCTCGGTGGCGAAAAAGGGGTGCGACGGGCGCTGCTGCTTTTAGGGTGGGTAAGCCGCGCAACCCCCATGGCCTCTACTTTATCGACTTCTCGTCAAAAAAGCTACCCCTTGAACGGTGAGAAGTTTCGTGCCTTCAACCTTACAATCTTGTCGGTGAATTGGGCTTCCAGAGCGGTAGGAGGGTTCTGTGGTAGTATGATGGGCGCTGAAAATCATCAAGCCCACGGCAAGAAAGCACTATGAAAGACATTAACGCAATTCTCGAGGACGCCCCCGCGGTGCCCGCTACCTTCGAAGAGTACCTGAGCAGCTTCGCCGAGCCCGTGGGCGTGCTTATCAACGAGTACATTCCCCACGGCTCTCATCCCGACATGGACCGTTACCTGTACGACCCGCTGTTCCGCTATAGCGAAAATGCGGGCAAGCGCCATCGTCCGCTCATTTGCGTGGCCGCCTGCAAGGCGGTGGGCGGCGACCCATCCCGGGCTATGTCGGCTGCGGCCGCTATCGAGCACTTCCATTCGGCCGCGCTTATCCACGACGACATCGCCGACGAGGCCGAGCTTCGTCGCGGCGAGCCGTGCCTGCACCTTACCGAGGGGCTGGGGCTGGCCATCAACATGGGCGACCTGGCGCTGTCTCAGGTGAACGGCACGGTCATTGATGATCCACTGTTGGACGATGCCACGAAGGTGCGCGTGATCGGCGAGCTGATCGCTATGACCCGCCGCACGGTGGAGGGCCAGGCCCTCGACATCGGCTGGGCGCGCGATGGGCGCTACGACATCACGCCCGACGACTACCTCACCATGGCCATCCACAAAACCGCCCATTACTCGGGCGCGGTGCCGCTGGCTATCGGCGCCATTGTGGGCGGCGCGTCCGACGAGGTGGTGGAGGCCCTGCGCAGCTACGGTCTGGATACGGGCCTGGCCTTCCAAATTCAGGACGACTTGCTGAACCTCATCGGCACCGACGAGGCCAAGAAGAAGGACTTCCGCAGCGACATTACCGAGGGCAAGCGTACCTTGGTGGTGGTGCACGCCCTGTCTCACGCCGAGCCTGCGGCTCGCGAGCGCCTGGTGGAAATTCTCTCGTCGAAGGAGCACGATCCCGCGGTGCTGGCCGAGGCCGTGGCCCTCATGGAGGACGCGGGCTCCATCGAGTACGCGCGGTCCTACGCCGAAGACCTCAGCCAGAATGCCAAGGCGCGCCTGATCGAGGTTGTGCCGGCGTCGCCCTACCGCGATCTTCTCGTTTCCATGGCCGACTGGTTCGTGAACAGGTTGAAGTAATATGGAGCCTATCAAGCGCAACGACACGGGAGCTGCCGTCGAGGACGTGCAGCAGCGCCTGTGCCGCATCGGGCATTTGGACGAAGCGGCGGTAACGGGCGTCTTCGACGAGGCCACAGTGCGCGCCCTGGCGGCGTTTTGTCTGGAATCCTCGCTGCCGGTTTCCGAAGAGGTAACCGACAAGGTGTGGGCGGCCCTGGTGGACGCGTCCTACAACCTGGGCGATCGCACGCTGTACCTGCGTATGCCCTACTTCCACGGCCACGACGTGCTGGAGCTGCAGCAGGCGTTGGGGGCCCTGGGCTTTTTCCATGGCGGTCAGGACGCCATCTTCGGTGCGTTCACCGAGGAAGCCTTGCGTCGCTTCCAGCTGAACCTGGGTCTGCCCTCCGATGGCATCGCCGGCGCCTACACCTATGCGGCGCTGCGCAACTTGGCCCATTCGTGGGTGGGCAAAGAGGCCACCCACGGCGACACGCGTCACCTGGGCTTTGCCCGAGCGGCCGATGTGCTGGAGGGCCATGCCGTGTGCCTGTTCGGTACCGATGAGTTCTCGCGCTCGGTGGCGTCGCGCATGTCGAACTTGTCGCTGGCCACGAATCCCGCCTCGAAGATTATCAGCGCCGACAGCCTGTCGGTGGCGCCGGACGCCTCCATGATGCTGGTGCACGTGCTGCTTTCGGCCGAGGAGGCCGAAGTGGGGGTGCCCCTGGTGTCCTACGAGGACGAGGACACGCTGGCCCTGCGCCTGGAGTCGGCGATCGACGTGGCGCAAGATGCCTCCTGGCCGCGCCTGTCGGTGCTACTGCCCGGCGCGATGTGGCTGGAAGCGGGCCCCGAGCGCTCGGCCCAGCACTATGCCATCACGCTGCTCGACGCCCTCTGCGCCGCCCTGCAGGAGTAGGGGAGGACGGCGCGTCTTCTGCGGTGGGCTGACAAACCATGTGCGTCTACGCCGCCCTTCGGGGCGGCGTTTTTTTTGCTCTGAGGGGTCGTTGTGGCCGAAACGGCTATTTCGGCGGCTACTCGCTGGGAGGAAATCTGTTTGCAACGAGGGCAGTGCTAAAATATGTCCGTTTGAGAGAAGACGTAACCCCGCGAGAAGAAGGAGAGCGTATGGCCCGTCCTATGACCATGGCGGAGAAGATCCTCGCCGCCCATGCGGGGCTGGACGAAGTCGAGCCGGGGCAGCTGATCGAGTGCGATCTCGATCTGGTGCTGGCCAACGACATCACGGCCCCCATTGCCATTGCCAAGGTGCGCGAGCTGACGGGGAAGGTGTTCGACCCTGAGAAGATCGCCCTGGTGCCCGATCACTACACCCCCAACAAGGATATTAAGAGCGCTGAGCAGGCCAAGATCGTGCGCGATTTCGTGCGCGAGCAGGGCATTACCCACTACTACGAGGTGGGCTGCATGGGCGTTGAGCATGCGCTGCTGCCCGAGCAGGGCGTAGTGGGCGCCGGCGACCTCATCATTGGCGCCGACAGCCACACCTGCACCTACGGCGCCCTGGGCGCCCTGTCCACGGGCATGGGCTCCACCGACGTGGGTGTGGGCATGGCCACGGGCAAGGCCTGGTTCAAGGTGCCCGAGACCATCAAGTTCGTCATCGACGGGCAGCTGGCCCCGGGTGTGACCGGCAAGGACGTTATCCTGCATATCATCGGCATGATCGGTGTGGACGGCGCGCTGTACAAGGCCATGGAGTTCACGGGCAGCGCCATCGAGTCCATGCCCATGGACGAGCGCCTGTCCATTTCCAACATGGCCATCGAGGCCGGCGGCAAGGCGGGTCTGATCCCGGTGGACGACATTACCCGCGCCTATCTGGACGAGCGCGCCGAGCGCCCCTATACCGCGTACTATTCCGACGACGATGCGGAATTCGCTCAGGTCATCGAAATCGACGCAGCCGACATTGTGCCGACGGTGGCCTTCCCGCACCTGCCCTCCAACACGCGTCCCGTGTCCGAGGCCCGCGACGTGAAGATCGACCAGGCCGTCATCGGCAGCTGCACCAACGGCCGTCTGGCCGACATGCGGCAGGCCGCGGCGGTGCTGAAGGGCCGCACCGTGCACCCGGATGTGCGTTGCATTGTCATCCCTGCCACCCAGAAGGTGTACCAGCAGTGCATCGCCGAGGGGCTCATGGACATCTTCATCGACGCGCACTGCGCCGTGTCCACGCCCACCTGCGGCCCGTGCCTGGGCGGCTACATGGGCATTCTGGCCGCGGGCGAGCGCGCCATTGCCACCACCAACCGCAACTTCGTCGGCCGCATGGGCGATCCCACCAGCGAGGTGTACCTGTCCTCGCCGGCCGTGGCCGCTGCGTCCGCCGTGCTGGGCCACATTGGCCTGCCCGAGGATCTGGACTAGGAGGGAACCCATGCAATTCAAAGGAACTGTGCACCGCTACGGGCGCGACATCGACACCGACGTCATCATCCCGGCCCGTTACCTGAACACCTCCGATCCGGCCGAGCTGGCGAAGCACTGCCTGGAGGATCTGGACGTGGAGTTCGTGAACAACGTGCAGCCTGGCGACATCATTGTGGCCGACGAGAACTTCGGCTGCGGCAGCTCCCGCGAGCACGCCCCCATTGCCATTAAGGCGGCGGGCGTGGACGTGGTCATTGCCAAGAGCTTTGCGCGCATTTTCTACCGCAACGCCATCAACACCGGTCTGGCCATCATGGAGTGCCCGGAGGCCGTGGACGCCATCAGCAACGGCGACGTGGTAAGCGTGGACGCCGACGCGGGCGTCATCACCGACGAAACGACGGGCCAGACCTTCACCGCGCAGCCCTTCCCGCCGTTCATTGCTGAGATTATCGAGGCCGGCGGCCTGGTGGAGCGTTGGCAGAAGAAGTTCGCTGAGGAGGCGTAAGAGCATGACCGCAACCTATAAGATTTGCCTTTTGGCCGGCGACGGCATCGGCCCGGAGATCATCGCCGAGGGCGTGAAGGTGCTGAACGCCGTGGGCGCGAAGTACGACACCGCTTTCGAGTACACCGACGCGCTCATCGGCGGCATTGCCATCGATGAGACCGGCGAGCCGCTGCCCGCTGCCACGCTGGAGGCGGCCTGTGCTTCCGACGCCGTGCTGCTGGCGGCCGTGGGCGGCCCCAAGTGGGACACCACCGACCCGAATGCCCCGCGTCCCGAGCAGGGCTTGCTGGGCATCCGCAAGGAGCTGGGCCTGTACACGAACTTGCGCCCTGTTCAGATCTTCAACGCCCTGGCCGACGCTTCCACGCTGAAGCCCGAGATTGTGGACGGCGTGGATATGATGATCGTGCGCGAGCTGACCGGCGGCTTGTACTTCGGCATGCGCGAGCGCTTCTACGACGAGGACGGCGCCGGTCCGAACGGCACCAAGGGTCAGCGTGCCTACGACACGCTGGAGTACTCGGAGTACGAGATCGAGCGCATTGCCCGCCAGGCCTTCGAGATTGCCCGCAAGCGTCGGAACAAGGTGACCAGCGTGGACAAGGCCAACGTGCTGGAAACGAGCCGTCTGTGGCGCGAGATTGTGCATCGCGTCCACGACGAAGCCTATGCCGACGTGGAGCTGGAGGACCTGCTGGTGGACAACACCGCCATGCAGCTGATCAACCGCCCGGCTGACTTCGACGTGGTGGTGACCGAGAACATGTTCGGCGACATCCTGTCCGACGAAGCGGCCCAGATCACGGGCTCGCTGGGCATGCTGGCCAGCGCGTCTATGGGGGACGGCGTGGCGCTGTACGAGCCGAGCCACGGCAGCGCGCCGGACATTGCGGGCCAGGGCATTGCCAATCCGCTGGCGCAGATTCTGTCTGTGGAGATGATGCTACGCTACAGCTTCGACATGGGCGAGGCCGCCGACGACATTCGTCGCGCCGTGACCCAGGTGCTCGACGAGGGCTGGCGTACTGGTGACATCAAGGACGCCGAGACCCCGGCCGACAAGATCGTCGGCACCGTGGCCATGGGCGACCTGATTGTGGAGCGCCTGTAGCGCCTGCGTCGGCGGTGTTGCCGCTCTTTGCGGTTCTAACGCACTGCCGTGCATCCACTGACACGACGAGGGCTCCGTCGGGGCTGCTTCTGTTTCGCAGAGCGAGGTGGAAGCAGTGGACGGAGCCCTCTCTGTATCGACTGAGCTTGTGCAGGGAGGGGTATGAGCTTGAGGATGGAGGAGGTTCGTCGCGGGCTTACCGCGTCGGCCGGGGTTGCGCTGGTTGCGTACACCCTGTATCGCTTGCTGGCCTATACCAGCTATGTCACGAATTTCGGATTCTTCGCCAACCCTTTGGGCTACGTGTCGAGCGGCTCGTTCATGCTGGGGGCGGCCTTGGGCAATCTATTCTCGTGCGCGGTGGTATTCCTGCTCTATGCCACGGGTCGCTTGCGGCCCTGGAGTATTCCGTATCGTGGTTCCCTTTTGGTGGTCGCTCTCGTGTACGGCGTTATCGCCTTCGCGCCGCGGGCTTTTCTGGATGAGGCAGTGGCCTCGTCGTTTCTGGGGGTGCTGTGGGGGCTCACCATTACTATGATCGGCTTTGCAGCATTGGAGCTGCTGACGGCTGCCTCATCGCCTTTTGTTCTGATCGGGCAGTTGGCCGTGGCGTCGCTGCTGTTCAGCGTGGTCTCCTTCGGTATGGAGCAGCTGCCTGGCTTGGCGAAGGATCTGTTGGGCGCCACCTTCGCTTTGGCGCTGTGGCCGCTGCTCCCCTCGGCCCGAAAGCTTTGCCGCGCGGAAGGGGAAGCGGGGGCGGAAGACCCGGGGGCGGCGGTGGCGGCGTCGCAGGGGGAGCCGACGCCTTCGGCTTCAGCGCCGGCAGCGGAGGGGGACACGCCGGCGGCGGTGGCCGAGCGCTTCCGCGTGTTTCGCGCCACCTTGGAGGAGTGCTCGACGCCTATTTTGGCCACAGCCTTCTTCGAGTTGGTGGTGGGGCTCGTGAATATGTACGCGGCCAGCGCCCATGTCTCGTTCACTATTTCCACCCAGGCGCCGCTGGAGGGCGCCCTTATCTGCTCAGTGCTGGTTATTGCCTTCGTGGCGCTTACTTCCGCTATCCCGCACCGCAACTTCATGTACCTGGGAGTGTTTCCCGGCGTCATTGCCGTGTTCTTGGTGCTTCCCTATTTCGGCGACGTGTGGGGCGGTCCGCTCAGCGCGATCATCTACACGGCGTACTCGTTCACGGCCATGCTCTCCACCTTCTGCATTATTCGCGCCTGTCGGCGCACGGGCGACTGTGTGTACGGAGTGGCGGCGGTGCTGTCGGCCTCGATGAGGCTCTGCCTTATGGTGGGTTTGGGGCTGGGGCGGTACTTCGGCGGGCTGACCGAGGGCAGCACTTTCGTGCACCTGTCCATCGTGGGCGTCACGTGCGTGTACGTGTTAGGTATTGTGGTGGTGCTTTGGGGGCTGAAGAACGCGCGGGCCAAGCGCGTGGTGCAGGTGGTGGAGGTGGTGCGCGTGGTGGAGGAGCGCACGCCGATGAGCTTCGAGGAGTCAGTGGCCGAGCGGGTCGATGAGCTGGTGACTGCCTATCAGCTGTCGCCGCGCGAACGCGACGTGCTGGTGGGGCTGGCCCAGGGAAACACCGCGGCCAGCATTGCCGCAGGGCTTCATCTGTCCACCTCGACGGCGCAAGGGTACATTAAAAGCCTGTACGCCAAGCTGGGAGTAAATAAGAAACAGCAGGTCATCGACTTATTTCAAAAATAGCCATTTTTTGGGGGAGCGCAATTCTCGCTTCTTTCGTAGGCTTCTCGGCGCATTGACCGACCGCGTGTTCGCTGGAGCGGAGCGCAGGCGAACTCAAGGGGAGGGGCTGGCGCAGGGCGCGGCGGTCGTCGAGAATCCGAAAGGTAGGATTTCGCCATGACTCTTTCACGTCGAGATTTTTTGAAGGCTGGCGGCGCAACGTGCCTCATTGCCGGGGCGGGAGCTGCGCTCGCGGGCTGCAGTCCGTCGGGCGACGCGGGCGATTCCGGCGCGCTGGCCGAAACCGGTGAAGTGACGCTGGTGGGCTACCAGCCGGTGAACTTCACCGAAGAGACCGACATTCTCATCATCGGCTCGGGCTATGCGGGCCTGGCGGCCGCCATGGCGCCGGCGCTGGCGGGCAAGAAGATCAAAATCGTCGAGAAGCAGGACCAGACCGGCGGCGATTCGGCCACCTCGTGCTGCTTCATGTTCGCCGCGGGCACCGAGCTGCAGCAGGCCGCGGGCAACCCCATGACCGTGGACGAGTACTGGGAGGCCGTCAAGGAGAAGCAGACGGCCGGCTACGATCAGTACGACTGGTACCCCGAGTGGGTGAAGGGCAAGACCTACGCCAATACCAAGTTCGTGGACTCTGCCATCAACGATTTCGGCGCGAAGTTCCAGGAGCCCTGCACCGAGGCCGAGTTGCCGCGCCTGTTCGGCAGCGTTATCCTGCCGGGCGACGGCATCGGTTCGGGCGGCCCCAACATTTTGCAGCCCATCTCCGACAAGTTGGCCCAGCTGGGCGTGGAGACGGTGTGCGGCCTGCGCGCCACCACGCTGATCAAGGGCACTGAGGGTGCCGTGATCGGCTGCCGCTTCGAGGACACCACCACGGGCAAGATCACCGACATCAAGGCTACGGCCACGGTGCTGGCCACGGGCGGCTTCGCCGACAACGGCGAAATGGTGCGCGAGTACCTGCCCGAGTGGGCCAACTACGGCCAGATGGTGCATGGCTGCATGGGCGAGGGTCACAAGATGGCCGCCGCTGCCGGCGCACAGCTGGTGGGCATGGACTCCTCCTTCACCTATTGCAACTTGATGGGCGACATTCCCAACTGCACTACCTGGGGCTATTGGACGCCCGTGGTGCTGGTGCTGCCCAACGGCAAGCGCTTCATCGAGGAGGCCCAGTCCCACGATGCCGCTCAGGCTGCCCTGGACGCGGGCTACCGCGAGTGGTGGTCCATCTTCGACCAGCGCGCCTTTGATGCCCGCGCCATTGGCCACTCGGTAGAGGGCAACGTGAAGAGCCACGAGGATGTGTACGTGAAGGCCGACACGCTGGATGAGCTGGCCGCTGGCATGGACGTGCCCGCAGATACGCTGAAGGCCACGTTTGCCCGCTACGACGAGCTGGTGGCCGGCGGCGAGGACACCGACTTCGGCAAGGTGGCATGGCTCGAGTCGTTGCAGCCGCCGTATCATGCGCTGAAGCTGAACGTGAGCCGCTACAAGACCTCGGGTGGTGTGATGGTCGGCCCGAACAACCAAGTGCTTGACACGTCCGATGCTGAGATTCCCGGTCTGTATGCCGCTGGTGCCGTCACGCTGCAGTCCTTCGCAAGCGTGTCCACCTGCATGGCCACGGGCTATTTCGTTGGTGAAACTCTGGCGGCTCTGTAATCCCTCCCTTGTTCCTCAGAGCGCCGGTTCACAGGGGGCGGTTCTGACCGCCCTTCCCCAGGGGCGCCCGTCTCGTTGCGAGGCGGGCGCCTTGCTGCCAGTGCCGTTTGCGTGGCCGCGCTTGACGCGACCTGCAATTTCCCGTTGAATGGAAGCGATACATGCTTCGAGAGAGGAAAGCTTATGGCAACCATTAAACTGGCAGTGCCCACCATGGGCGAAGCGGGCCTTCAGGCCACGCGTGCCGGCCACTTCGGCCACTGCGACCGCTTCACCATCGTCACCATCGAGGACGGCGTGGTGTCCGAGGAAACCGGCGTGGTGGAGAATCCGCCCCATGAGTCCGGCGGGTGCCTGCGCCCCGTGGGCCTGTTGGCGGGCGAGGGTGTGGACGCCATCGTGGCCGCTGGCATGGGCGGTCGTCCGCTGATGGGCTTCAACCAGGCGGGCATCACGGTGTACTTCGACAATGTGCACCCCGTAGTGGCCGACGCCGCTGCGGCCGTGGCCGCCGGCGAGGCGCCGATCATGGATCCCTCCCAAGCTTGTCAGCACCACTAGAACCGCGCCCGCACCGTCTTGTTGCTTGCGGCATGGCTTGACTATCGAGCGGCCCCCGACGACATGTCAGGGGCCGCTTTGCGATTGACGACGCGTAAATATATCCTCGACTATCAGGTTTGCTCCAGGGTTGCCTATAATAGTGGTATCCAGGGAGCATGATCGACGAAGGAGGATGCCATGGAACAGGCGAAAAAACTATCGAGGGGAGGGGTCGCGCTTTTCGCGGTTATCGCGCTGCTGCTCGTGGGCGCCGCCAGCTTGGCCTTGGCCCCGCAGAAGGCGTGGGCCTATGGCATTACGCAGACGGCCGCTACCACTAATTCGGCTACCATTTCGTGGGAGGATCCGAACAAGGACAGCTCTTCCTACGAGACGACGGGCTATACGGTCAGCTGGGGCGCCGATTACAACAGCGCGACGAACAAGGTAGCGCTGCCTGCTGAGCAGACAAGCTATACGGTTACGAATCTCAAAGCAGGTACCAAGTATTACGTCAAAGTTGAGTACAGCGAAAAGTCCTTGAGAACCGGAAATGCCAACACTTACACGGTCGGGTCGAGCTCCGACGTTGCTTCCCGCGTGACCACTCCCACGGGCGTGAAGCAGTCCAAGTGGTGGTACTACATCAATAAGGTTGACTTTACCTGGAATAAGCAGAACGCCGCCGACAAGATAGAGTACCGTGTTTATCAGGTGGGCAAGAAAAAGGTGTTCGCCAAGCAAACCGCCACGTACCCCTCGAATGAGTTCGAGGTTAACAAGGTGAAGAACAACGCCATGTACACCGTGGAGATGCGCGTGCACGACAAGTGGGGTTGGTCGGGTTGGTCCAAGAAGGCCTATATGTTCACGCAGCCCATGGCCGTTGCAGGCAAAACCAAGGTCAAGGGCAATAAGCTGACGGTTACTTGGAACAAGATCAAGGGCGCTACGTCCTACACGGTCTACGCCTCTACCAAGGAGAAGAAGGGCTATAAGAAGCTAAAGACGGTAAAGGCTTCCAAGAACTCCCTCACGGTAAAGAAGATTGGCAAAACGAAAGTGAATGCCAAGAAGAAGTACTACGTGTACGTGGTAGCCAACAAAAAGGTGGGCAAGACCACCTACACCAGCGGAAAGCACTACACCTATCAGGTGAAGGGCAAGAGCGGAACCGTTCGCTGGACGTTCGACTAGGACGGTTTTAGTGCCGAGGGGCGGCCGACAGCGACGCAATGTGTCGCTTGGGCTGGACGCCCCGCGGATATCATCGGAGTGCGCTACAATAGACGCGCGCTTGCCTTGGCGGCAGGCGCGCGTTTTTTGTTTGACTGCAGGCGGCGTGCCCACGGCGCGCCGATAGTGGCGCCGCGGGGCGCTGGACGAGATAAAGGACGGGTTATGGCCATCAATGCACCGGAGGGAACGCGCGATCTTCTGCCTGACGAGGCGCTGTTCTGGAACTACTTCAAGCAGACGGCGGCCGATATTTTCGGGCGCTACGGCTACCTGCCCATCGATACGCCCATCATCGAGCAGACGGAGCTGTTCGTCCGCGGCATCGGCGAGGCCACCGACGTGGTGTCCAAGGAAATGTTCACCGCCATCTCCGGCGAGAACCTGCGCCGCTGGGTGGAGGAGGGCAAGGCTCCCAAGGCGAAGAGCCGCCTGAGCCTGCGTCCCGAGGGCACCGCTGGCACCGTGCGCGCTGTGGTGCAGCACGACCTGGTGCCCCAGGGGGCCGCTCCGGCGAAGCTTATGTACGCCGGTCCCATGTTCCGTGCCGAGCGCCCGCAGAAGGGGCGCCAGCGCCAGTTCAACCAGGTGGGCGTCGAATGCCTGGGGGCTGAAGAGCCCACTATCGATGCCGAGGCCATCATCATGCTCATGCGCTTCTACGAGAAGATCGGCATTCCTCGCGATTCCATGCGCCTGCTGCTGAACTCCATGGGCTGCGAGCAGTGCCGTCCCGCTTACCGCGACTTGGTGAAGGCCTACATGGATGAGCACGCCGACGAGCTGTGCGACACCTGCAACGAGCGCGCCCAGGTGAACCCCCTGCGCGCCTTCGACTGCAAGAACCCCCAGTGCGCTGCCGTCATGGAGAACGCACCGAAGATCACCGATCACCTGTGCGACGAGTGCCTGGAGCACTACGGTGCGGTGAAGGCGTTGCTTGACGGTGCGGGCATTGCCTACGAAGAGGACTATCGCCTGGTGCGCGGTTTGGACTACTACACGCGCACGGTGTTCGAGGTGCAGGTGGATAACGGCATGGGCGCCCAGAACGCCATCGGCGGCGGTGGGCGCTACGACAAGCTGGCCGAGGAGGTAGGCGGTCGCCCCACGCCGGGCCTTGGCTTCGCCCTGGGCTTCGAGCGCTGCGTGCTGGCCTTGGAGGCGGCAGGCTATGAGTTCCCGAAGGCCCAGCACTGCGAACTGTTCGTAGCCTGCGTGGACGATTCCGTGCGCGCCCGCGCCTTCGCCTTGGTGCAAGAGTGCCGCGATGCCGGGTTCGCTACCGAGATGGACCACCAGCATCGCAGCTTGAAGAGCCAGTTCAAGCTGGCCGACAAGCTGGGAGCAGCCCGCGTGGCGGTGTTGGGTCCCGACGAGCTGGCCCGCGGCGAGGTGACCCTGCGCGACATGGGTACCCACACCGAGGCCCAGGTGCGTTTGGAAGACGTGGTGGGCGAGATGGGTCGCGCGATTTTGTAATCGCGCGTGGCTTGTGGCCGCTGCCGCTCCCGTTGGCGCGGAGCGCTGGTTGACCGTCCTGCGCTTGCGGTTTTTCTTTCGGGTCTTTAACGGCTCCCTGGGGACAGGGGGCCGTTCTGGTATGGTGTCACGAAACCTTTAGCGGGCGAGGGGCCCGCGCTCGGCGGTGCGACGTGGCGGGGACCGAGCCGCCCGATCGGCCGACGGGAGCGTTCGAGGAATTGTCTCGGACGCGCATCAAGAGAGGATGAGTTACGTGGCGAAATCTGGTTTGGATGCCCTGCTGGAGGCGCTTCAGCAGTCGGGCATGAACACCGACAACGTGGGCTCGGGCGCTGGTAGCGCCGGGGCTGATGGGGCTTCCTCGGGGGCTGCGGGAGCGGGCGCAACGGGCGCCGGCGCTGGCGGCTCGCAGGGCGGTCGCGGGGCTTCGGGCTCCCGCGGCGGCGTAGGTGGCTTCGGAGGCTTCCCCTTCAGCGGCTTCGGCGGTTTCGGCGGAGGCAGCGGCCATGACGGCGGCAAGGGCGGCTCGGGCGACGGCGACGGCCCGGTGAACTTCGAGTTCTTGGCGAACGACTTCCATCTGCCGGGCAAGAAGACCCTGGTGCTGCTTATTATTGTGGCCCTGCTGGTTATTGCCGGCGCCTACTGGTGGTTCCATCCGGCCATCAACATTCACTCGACGGACTTCTGGACCTTCGTGTTCATCGTTATCCTTCTGCCGGTGTTCCTGTTCTTTTGGATGAAGTCGAAGCAGTACCGCACGGGCACCAAGGAAATTACCCAGAACGAGGGCAAGGCGAAGACCTTCCGCGTGCTGTCGTTTATTCCCATTGCCGTGGTGGTGCTGGTGGCCATCGGCGCGGTTATGTCCATGGCCATTTTCCCGGGCAACGCCGAGAAGTACTCCAATGTGCTGAAGACTGACACCCTGGAGTTTGCCCAGGACATCAAGGAGGTCAACTACAACGAGATTCCCGTTATCGATCGCGACTCGGCCATTTTGCTGGGCAGCCGCGAGATGGGCTCCATTCCCGAGTACGTCAGCCAGTTCGAGGTGTCGAGCCTGTACTCGCAGATCAACTACCAGGGCACGCCGGTGCGCGTGAGTCCGCTGAACTACGCCGACCTGTTCAAGTGGTTCACGAACCGCGAGGGCGGTATTCCGGCCTATGCGCTGGTGGACATGACCACCCAGGACGCCGAGATTGTGCGCTTGGGCGACAGCCCCATCTACTATTCCCAGAGCGAGCCTCTGGTGCGTAACATCGACCGTCATGTGCAGCTGAAGTACCCCTTCTACATGTTCGACGAGAAGTCCTTTGAGATCGACGAGGACGGCCATCCCTGGTGGATCTGCCCCGTGAAGGACTTCACCATCGGTCTCTTCGGCGGCCAGACCATCAGCCGCGTGGTGCTGTGCGACGCCACCACGGGCGAGACGCAGGACTTGGCCGTGGAGGACTGCCCCGAGTGGGTGGACCGTGTGTTCCCGGCCGAGCTGCTCATCCAGCAGTACAACTGGTGGGGCTCCTACAACAACGGCTGGCTCAACTCGTTCCTGGGCCAGGAGGGCGTGGTGCGCACCACGCCGGGCACCGACGGCACCTTGGGCTACAACTATCTGGCCAAGGACGATGACGTGTGGGTCTACACCGGCGTCACCTCGGCCACGGCCGACAACTCCATCATCGGCTTTGTGCTGGTGAACCAGCGCACCCAGGAATCGCATTTCTACAGCGTGTCCGGCGCCACCGAGGACTCGGCCATGAACTCGGCCGAGGGCCAGGTGCAGAACTTGCGCTACACCGCCACCTTCCCGCTGCTGATCAACGTGTCGAACCAGCCCACCTACTTCATGGCGCTGAAGGATGGCGCGGGTCTGGTGAAGAAGTTTGCCATGATCGACATCCAGCGCTACCAGAACGTGGCCGTGGGCGATACGGTGGCCGACACCCAGAAGGCCTACGAGGCGCTGCTGGCCACCAATGGCGTGGTGGCCGAGGGTGAGGACGGCACCACCGACGTGGTAACCGTGAAGGGTACGATCCGCTCCATGAACCAGGCGGTCATCGACGGCAACACGCACTTCTACGTGACCGTGGAAGGGGAGGACGGCTCGGTCTTCGACTTCGCGCTGCCGGGTCTGCTCGACATTGTGGGCTACAAGGAGGGCGACTCCATCAACTTTACCTACGTGGAAGCGGCTGGCTCCAACGTGAGCCCGGCCTATGAAATTCTGGGGACCGATGGCAAGCCTGCCGAGAACGCCTCGGGCGAGCCTCAAGACGATGTGGTGGAGGACAACGGCGCGGCCCAGACGCCGGAGCAAGTGGCCGATGGCACCGACACCCAGAACGCCGCCGCAGCCGCCGAGGGCGACGCCGCCACCGACGCCGCCGCGGGAGCAGCGGAGGGCAACAAGGCTGCCTAGAGCCGGCGAGATCATTCGGCAAGTTAAACGGGCGACCCTGTGGGGTCGCCCGTTTGTTTATTCTGGGATGCATTCCCCGGGGATGCCCTCTTCTATTTGCCGCTCGAGTTGACGCGTGCTCCAATTTGCATCGGCACATTCGTTCATGTACCAGGTGCGGGCTTCAGCATCTTTTACCTTGAGCAACGCTCTGTAGTGCGTCCAGCTCAATTGTGTACGCAGTGCGTTCACTTTCGGGAAGGCGAGATAGAATGACCTCATATTCCAGAGGTTGCGCTTGTCGAATCCCTTCCCGAAATCTGCTGTCAGGCGCTTCGAGAGCTCTGCAACCAGGCGCTTCCCGTACTCTGCTCGTTCGCCGCCTTGCTGCTCAACAATGCTGCGTCCGATTTCCCAATAAGCCTGCACCATGGCAAAGTTCGCCGCCCGATAAGCGGAGTGACGCGCGGCGGTCAGGATCTCTTTTACGGGATGATAGAAATCGGGAGTGAGAGCGGTCGGGCTCGTCGAGTCGCTCTTTTTGACGCTTTCGCTTTCCATTGGATCCACCGCCTATGTTTGCTGTTTGGCATGGTTGACATGTGCGCCGCGCTTTGGTGCAGAGTCGTTTCTTGGCTTGGCATTCTAGCAAGTTGAAGAGGGGTGGGATAGTGCGCGCAACCGCAGATTTAATGGACGGAAAGAAAGGCGCGTCAGCAATGAGACGAGTAGTGGTTTGGGTCAAGCAGTCTTGACAGATTGCAGGGGATCTCTGGACGCTTGAGAAACGGGATATGCGGTTATCCCATGACGTTTTCCCAGTTCAAGCGGAGGGTTTATAGGGTGGTTTAAAGCTTTAAACTTCTTTTTCCTCGTTGGTCGATGCGGGATTTTTCGCGGGGCGGCATAGTTCGTCTCGCAGCGAGGGTGCTGCAGGAACGGCAGCCGAGGCTGCGGTCGTCTCCAAGGGCGGGACGGCCTTACGAGAGAGGGAAGGGAACCCATCATGAGCAACGCAAAGAACGTATCTCGTCGTGACCTGTTCAAGTTCGGCGGCCTGGCCGCCATGGGCGTCGCCACTGCCGGCGCGCTGGCTGGCTGCGGGCAGCCGAAGCTGGCCAGCACCGGTAGCGCCGCCGCCGAGGACGGTTCCACCTATATGGGCCCCAGCTTCCTGCAGAAGCCGGCGGAGATTACCGACTTCGCCGAGACCCATGAGTTCGACGTGGTAGTGGTAGGCGCCGGCGAGTCGGGCCTTTCCGCCATGCATGCCGCCTTGGAGGCCGGCGCTACGGTGGGCGCGCTGCAGAGCCTGTCCATTGTGCAGACCGCAGGCAACATGGGCGCCTCCATCGATCTGACCAAGACCAGCGAGGCCGGCATCAAGGCGGCGCTGTCCTTCATCAACTACAAGAGCGACTATCGTGCCAACATGGGTCAGGTGGAAACCTGGGCCCGCAACTCCCAGGAAGCGCTGGCCTGGTGGGCCGATGCGGCCGCTCAGGGCGGCAGCGAGTCGCAGCCCTACGACTACACGGTGAATTGCAACGGCCACGAGGTGTTCTTCCATGCCAACACTTACTTCCATGACGAGGGCCACCAGAAGGGCGCGCTCATCATCGGCGACGCCGTGCAGGCCGAGGGCGCCGAGATCTTCTTCGAGACTCCCTGCGTGCAGCTGTACGTGGAGGACGGCCGCGTGGCCGGCGCCATCGGCGAGACGGCCGACGGCTCGCACATCCTGCTGAAGGCCGCCAAGGGCGTCATCATGGCTGCCGGTGACTACGTGGGCGACTCCGAGATGCTCGAGTTCTTCACCCCCGACGCGAAGGGCCTGCACCAGGCCGTGGACTTCCGCAACGGCACGGGCCTGAAGGCCGCTCTGTGGGCCGGTGCTCAGATGTGCCCCGCCTCCCACACCAAGATGGTGCACGGCGAGGGCCCGAAGGTGCGCTTCGAGATGCCCTACCTGTTCCTGGACCGTCATGGCAAGCGTTTCATGGACGAGGGCTGCTGCCGCATGGGCTACCTGAACGAGTTCACCAACAAGTACCTGGCCGAGGTCGACTTTGCCGACTCCACCGCCGTGAAGTTCTTCTCCATCGTGCCCACGAACTGGGAAGAGCACTACGAGGAGTGGAAGGACTTCTCCGACATCTCCATCCACAACGCCTACCGCAACGTGGACCCGGAGGCCTGGATCAAGGGCGACACCCTGGAGGAGCTGGCCGCGAACATGATTGCCTACGCCGACCAGGAGCAGTGGGCCCACGATTACACCGTCGAGGCCATTGTGGAGTCCATCAACCGCTACAACGAGCTGGTGAAGGCCGGCAAGGGCGATGAGGACTTCGGCAAGCGCGACGAGTACATGGTGCCCATCGAGGCTCCCTGCTACGCGGTGCCCCGCGGCGCCAACAACATCGATGCGCTGGTGGACGGCTTGTGGTGCGACGACCACTTCCAGTGCCTCGACGCCAACATGCAGCCGATCGAGGGCCTGTTCGCCGTGGGCAACGCCTCTGGTCCGTTCTTCGGCAACAGCAACTACCCGATGGACATCGAGGGCCTGTCCGTAGGCCGCGCCATCACCACCGGCTTTGCCACGGGTCGCTACGTGGCTGGCCTCTAGGCTCTCCCGAACGCCGAGCTGCTCCCTCCCCAAGCTCGGCGCATTCCCTCCGGGCCGGCGACCGTTGCAGGTCGCCGGCCTTTTGTGCAAAAATTGATTCCTTGAACAATTGACTTCTTGTTAAACGATGGGGAAGGGGAGGCAGTGCTCGGGGAACGCGAAAGCGCGGCGGAACGCCGTGCGCTGATGGCGGGCGGCCGCCTCTATATAGTGGCCTACGGGTGCGCCCGCGCCTGGGCGACGCTTACCTTTACGGGAACGGGCGCGGCGGTGCTGGCGGAGGTGCCGTGGAGTTTCGATCCGCACCTTACCTTCGATGCGGCTTATATTGCCATCAGCCTCTTGCTGGTGCTGTGCTTCCGACGGTTTATTCCCTTGAACGAAAACCGATGGGTGAAGACGGCGTCGGCGGCTGGTATGGTGGTGGCGTCGCTGTGCTGTGTGGCAGCGTGGTGGTTGCCCGCATTCTCGTTCCCGTTGATGATAATCGGGTCGTTGGCGGCGGGTCTGGGCTATGGGCTGTTTCTGCTGCTGGCGGCCGAGGTGCTGGCCACCTTCAGCTTGCTGCGCATCTTCTTGTTCCTGTCCGCGGCCATGCTGCTGGGCACCGTGATCACGTTCTTCTGCCAGTCGATGACGGGCGTAGCTGCCCAGGCGGCGCTGGTGCTCTTGCCGGTGCTGGCGGCGCTCTACCTGCAGAACGCCTATGGCCAGGTGCCGACGGCCGAGCGGCCCAAGCGCGGTGTGCCGAAGTTCTCCTATCCGTGGAAGCTGTTCGCGCTGTACGGCCTGTACGCGTTTGCCTACGGCATGCGCGCCAACCAGCTGACGGCCGGAGCCGGCCAGCATTCGTCTGTTTCTACGTTTGTGCTGATGGCGGTCTTGTTCCTGACGGCGTACTTTGCCTCGAAGCGCTTCAACATCGGGCTTTTGTACCGTTCGCCCGTGGTGCTCATGGTGTGCGGCTTTTTGCTGGTGCCCGCCGAGAGCCTGCTGGGCAGCGCCGCCTCCAGCTGGCTTATCTCCATTAGCTTCTCGCTCATGTCATTCCTGGTCATGTTTCTGCTCTACGACATCTCCAAGCGCATGGGCGTGGCCATTGTGGCGTTCATGGCGGTGAAGAATGCCGAGCAGCTGTTCCAGGTGTTGGGCGGGGCGGCCACCGACGGGCTGGGACTTTTGGGGCTGCCGGCAGCCACTGAGAACGTGGTGGTGACAGCTATTGTGGGGGTGCTCATCCTGGCGGCCACGGTGCTGCTGTTCTCGGAGAAAGAGCTGGCCAGCAAGTGGGGCGTGGGCATTCTGGATGCCGGCGGCCTGGTGGAGCGCACGGAAGAAGAGGAGCAGACAGCCGTGCGCGTCCAGGAACTGGCGGAGACCTATCGCCTGAGCCCGCGCGAAACCGAGGTGCTGGCGCTGTTGGCCGAGAGAAAAACCGGTCGCGTCATTCAGCAGGAGCTGTTCATTGCCGAGGGCACGTTCAAGGCCCACACGCGCCATATCTACGAGAAGGTGGGGGTCAACTCCCGCAAGGAGCTTTTCGAGGTTATGGGTATTGCCCAGCGGGCGTAAGGGGAAGGGGAGGGTCGTTCACGAGCCGTCCGCGGACATTTTTTGAAGAGGCGCCCTTGGCCTCTTGACGGCGCCGTTCTTCGCCCTATACTAGATAAGCTGCTCAAATCAGCAGCAACCGAACAGAACTGTTCCGCTACTTAAGACAGCAGGCACCCGCCGCGCGGCCCGCCAGGGAAGCGCTCAAGGTTTAATCGCGCAAGCGGCCCGCCGAGGTGGTCGACAAGATTCGCTTCCGTGAATTCGTGCGGCCTCCGTCTTATGGGCGGGGGCCGTTTCCTTTTCAGGCAGGCGGCCCACCCGTGAAGGGCGGAACCCGAGTGCTTGAAAAGGAGGTGTACGTACCCTATGCCCAATGCTCAGAACAAAGAGATGCTCGCTGCCATCAAGGAGGATCTCGACGGCGCTTCCGCCATGTGGGTGGTCGACTACCGTGGTCTGACCGTGAAGGAGATGCAGCAGCTGCGTCGCGATATCCGCGAGGCCGGCTCGGTCATCAAGGTTTACAAGAACACGCTGGTTCACCTGGCCCTGGCCGAGGCCGAGCTGCCCACGCTGGACGATCTGCTGGAAGGCCCCAGCGCCTTCGTGTTCGCCGGCGGTGATGTGGCTGCTTCCGCCAAGGCGGTGAAGAACTTTGCCAAGGCGAACGAGAACCTGGAGATCAAGGGCGGCCTGATGGAAGGCGCTGCCGTTTCCGCCACCGAGGTGGAGGCCATCGCGTCCCTGCCCTCTCGCGAGGAGCTCATGGCGAAGATCGCCGGTGCTATTTCCGGTGTCGCTCGCGGTCTGGCCACCAGCATCAACGGTGTGCCCCGTGGCATGGCCCAGGTCATCAAGGCCGTGGCCGATCAGAAGGAAGCTGCCTAACAGCTCGCGCGGCCTGAGACGGGTCGCTTAGAAACAAGAAAACTTGCGGTCGGCGCAAAGAGGTGCCGGCCCCCTTTGAAAGGAAACTAACATGGCTGTTACCCGTGAAGAGATTCTTGAGGCTCTGAAGGAGATGTCCCTGCTCGAGGCTTCCGAGCTCGTGAAGGACATCGAGGAGACCTTCGGCGTGTCCGCCGCTGCCCCCGTGGCTGTGGCTGCCGCTGGTGCTGCTCCGGCTGAGGGCGGCGCTGCCGAGGAGAAGTCCGACTTCGACGTTGTGCTCGAGGGCTTCGGCGACAACAAGATCGCCGTCATCAAGGTTGTCCGCGAGATCACCGGCCTGGGCCTGAAGGAGGCCAAGGAGGTCGTCGAGGGCGCTCCGAAGCCGGTCGCCGAGGGCGTGAACAAGGAGAAGGCCGAGGAGATCAAGGGCAAGCTGGAGGAAGCCGGCGCCGCTGTGACCCTGAAGTAAATTCGCGCAAGCGAACACTTCTCCAACCTTTACGGTTATGCAAGAACCCCCGCTTTGGCGGGGGTTCTTTTGTTGCGTACGGCTGTTTGTTAGTATGCGCGGGGCAGGGGTGGGGCAAATGGCTGCATATTGACGATTTTGGAGCGAAAGCGCTCGAAACGAAGGTTGTTCGAGTCGGATTGGCTGAGAAACAGCGATTTTGGAACCACGATCGTAAAAGGATGTTCCAAGACCGTCGTTTCGCAGCCAATTGAAGGGGGATAAGCAGTGTTTTGGCGATGGTCGGTTCCAAAATCGAACTTTCGCAGCCAATCCGCCCTGCCTTACTGCAGAAATGGGATTCCAGCCAACTGAATTAAGACTATGGCCGAGCAAGCCACTCCTGCAGGCTGTCGATGTCGCGCTGGGCTTGGGCTTGGCCGGTTTCGTAGGATTTGACGAGGGCCTGGTAGTCGGTGGTTTTGTTGGTGACCTCCATGGTGTCGGGGTAGAACACCCAGGCGGCGCCCGATTGCTCGAGCTGCTCGATTTCGTCGCACAACTGGTTGTAGGGCTGCCAGCGCGCTATAGTGCGCTCGGCCACGAGGGGATGCTTGCGGAAGGCGGCGCGGAACAGGGCCTGGGCTCCACGCCCCATGGGTTTCTTGCGGTAGCCGCGGGGCTGCGTGCGGATGATGCAGAAGCGTTCGAAGCCGTCGGCGCGGGCGGCGTTCAGCAGAATGCCCCAGCTGTCGCCCATGCCACCGTCCACGTAGGTGCGCCCGGCAACAGTAGTGGGCGGCATAAAAATGGGCATGGTGGACGAAGCGCGTACCATGAGTCCCACGTCATGGGCGTTTACCATGTCGGCCTTGGTCCAGGCAACGGTTTCGCCGGTATCCCAGTCCATGGCCTCGATGTGTAGGTCGGCGGGATTGGCGCGGAAGGTGTTCCAGTCGAAGCGCATGGGATCGTCGGGCGGTGCCGTTTCAATGAGCTCCTCGTAGAGGTAGGGACCGTTGAAGTACCCGGTGCCGCGCAAAAAGCTGCCCCAGCCGCCGAAGCGGGGGTACTGCACCAGCTCCACGAAGGAGGCGCGAGCGCGGACAGGGTCGCGCACCAGGTAGTTCACCGTGTGGCTGGATCCCGCAGAAATGCCGTAGACCTTTCCGAAGTTGAGGTTGCGGGCCAGCAGTTCCACCACCATGGGAGCCGTGTAGCTGTTGCGCATGCCGCCGCCCTCGAAGATGAGCGCCACATCGGGCTGGTTGATAGCAAGATCGGCAGGGCGGCTCGTGGGACGTTGGTCCGCGCCGCTGCCATTGGCCGCAAGGGCGTCCGTCTTAGGTGCGTCAGTTTCGACGTCAGTTGAACTGGCTTGCGCGGGGCATCTATGGGGGGAGTTCTCGATCACGGAAATCACGCTTTCTCGACACGAAAAAAGGGAGCTCCGAAGAGCTCCCTTTTAGTATAAGCCTTTGGGCGCGCGGTTCGTTACTCGGCGTAGCGGTACAGGGCGGCGATGGGCTGGTCGGTGGGCATCTGATCCTGCTCGACGATGTAGATGTGAGCATCCTGGAGCAGGGCGGCCTTGGCGAAGGCATCGGTGATGTCGGGCGCGGCCGGATCGATGTAGCCGTTGTCGACCGGGTTGGCGTTGGGATCAAAGGTGACGGTGCCGGTGTTGATGTCGAAGCCGCCGGGGAGCACCTTGCCCTTCACCATGAACAGGGCCTTCACGCGACGCTCGGCCAGGGCCATGCCGATGTTGTCCCAGTCGTCCGAGGCCTTGTTGTGGGCCTTGTCGCCGGCGAACTTCTCGGCGGTTTCCTTGATGTTCGCATCGCGGATGCCGTCCATAACGGCCAGGGACTCTTCGAGCAGCTCCTTGCCGTTCAAGCCGGCGGGGTCCTTCTCGATGCCCACGGGCAGCAGGTGGCGCAGGGTGGAAATCTTGCGGAACTCGTTCACGTACTCAGGATCGCAGCACAGGATGATGGGGGTGGTGTCGTCGCGCACCAGATAGTCGTCCACGGCCTTGTTCACGTAGCGGAACCACTGCTGGGCGTCTTCCTTCTTCACCTCGTTGCGGCTCTTGCGGTCGTGGTACTGGGAATCGTGGCCCTCAAGGCTCACGAAGTCCAGGGCGCCTTCCTCGTGCTTGCGCACGTCGGCCTCGGTTTCATCGCTGTCGGCGAACAGCTGGCTGAAGTAGTCGTGCACTTCTTTCGGGAGTTCCTGGCGCGTGGCGTGGGTGCGGTCGCCCTTTACCCAGCTGAAGCGGTCGTTGCCCAGCTCCAGCACGTAGTACTCGGTGCCGTACTGGAAGTTGCGCAGCAGCGGCTTCACGAAGTAGGTCTCGCCGGCGGCCACCATGGGCTCGGGGGCGAAGAACAGGTTGTACACGTACACGGCGTCGTTGCTCATGAGGAAGCCCAGGCCCTCGCCGGCGTGAATCCACAGCGGCATATCGGCGTGGTCGAGCAGATACTTGGCGCGCTTCTCGATGCCCTTGTAGGCGTCCTTGTCGTAGGACTCGGCCAGCGTGCGCTCGGCGTCCTTCATAAGATCCTTGAACATGTCGGCGTCCCACTCGTCGCGGCGCTCTTCGCGCTCGGAATGATGCACCGGAATGTACAGCGAGACCACCGGGGCAGTAACATTCTCAAGAATGGACGGATCGAACCCCTCCATTACGTGAATGCTCTCGTCGGTGAGGCGCTGAGTCTCCTTCTCGTCTTTCATGTCAAACCTCCATAGTGGTTGGGAACCAACAGTTGGCGCTGCCGGCCGGGCCGTGCGCCCGGGACGCGCTTGGGCGCGTTTGCATCGCGTGATAAAAGCATAGCCCCCCGACGCTGGTTCGGGGGGCTATGGACGGGTCTGTGAACTTCTGGTTGCCGAAATGCTGATTTAGGAGGTTGGTATTCGCGTTGTGACCGGAGGACGGGTGCGGAACGAAGGGCGGGAGCGCTTCGGGGCTCCGTGCCGCCAGGGCGGCTGGGACCTATCCTGGCGGCAGCCTACTTCTTGACGTTCATGGCGCGCATGGCGTTGAGGATGGCGATGACGGCCACGCCCACATCGGCGAAGACGGCCATCCACATGTTGGCAATGCCGAAGGCGGCCAGGATGAGCACGGCGAACTTGATCCCGAGGGCGAACACGATGTTCTGCCACACAATGGCCATGGTCTTGCGGGCCACGCCAATGGCGCGGGCGATGGAGCGCGGGTCGTCGTCCATGAGCACCACATCGGCGGCCTCGATGGCGGCGTCGGAGCCCATGGCACCCATGGCGATGCCGATGTCGGCGCGGGTGAGCACCGGGGCGTCGTTGATGCCGTCGCCCACGAAGGCCAGCTTGCCGTTGCCACGGGTCTGCTCCTCGGTGGCGTGCAGCAGACGCTCCACTTCCTCCACTTTGTTCTGGGGAAGCAGCTCGGCGCGCACTTCGCCGATGCCCAGCTTCTCGGCCACGGCGCGGGCCACGTCGGTGCGGTCGCCGGTGAGCATGACGGTCTTGCGCACGCCGGCGTCGCGCAGGGCGGTGATGGCTTCTACGGCCGTGGGCTTGATGGTGTCGGCAATGATGATGTAGCCGGCATAGCGGCCGTCCACGGCCACGTGAAGCACGGTGCCCACGGCGTCGGGGGCGTCGAAGGCAATGCCGTGATCGGCCATGAGCTTGTCGTTGCCCACGAAGACCTGCTTGCCGTCGATGACGGCCTCCACGCCGCGGCCGCTGACCTCCTCGACGCGATCGATGCGGTCATGATCGATGTCGCGTCCGAAGGCGGCGCGCACGGAAGCGGCGATGGGGTGGGTGGAGTAGGCCTCGGCCAGAGCGGCTACGGCAATGAGGTCGTCAGGACTCATGCCGGCCGCCGGGCGGATTTCCGTGACGGCGAAGGTGCCATCGGTCAGAGTGCCGGTCTTGTCAAAGACCACGGTTTCGGTGGAGGCCAGGGCCTCCAGGTAGTTCGAGCCCTTCACCAGAATGCCCAGGCGCGAGGCGCCGCCGATGCCGCCGAAGAACGACAGGGGCACCGAGATGACCAGGGCGCAGGGGCACGAGACCACCAGGAAGGTAAGGCCGCGCAGGATCCAGTCGGACCACTGGCCGCCGAACAGCAGCGGCGGAATAACGGCCAGCAGGGCGGCCACGCCCACTACCACCGGCGTGTAGACGCGGGCAAAGCGGGTGATGAAGTTCTCGGTGCGGGCTTTCTTCTCGGCGGCGTTCTCTACCAGCTCCAGAATGCGGCTCACGGTGGAGTCCTCGTAGGCCTTGCTGGCGCGCACCACCAGCTTGCCAGTAAGGTTCACGCAGCCGGAAATGACCTCGTCGCCGGGCTTCGCCATGCGCGGCACCGATTCGCCGGTCAGGGCGGCGGTATCGATCTGGCTGTCGCCGTCGACAATGGTGCCGTCAAGCGGAATGCGCTCGCCGGGCATGACAATGAACTCGTCGTCGGGGGCCAGCTCGAAGGGATCCACCTGCTCTAGCTTGCCCTCTACCATGACGTTGGCGAATTCCGGGGCAATGTCCATCATGTCGGCGATGGACTTGCGGGATTTGTCCACGGCGTAGCTTTGGAACAGCTCGCCTACCTGGAAGAACAGCATAACCGCTGCGCCCTCGGCCATGTGCGGGTCGGTGTCGGGGAAAAACACCAGCGCGAAGGCGCCGAAGGTGGCGATGGTCATGAGGAAGTCCTCATCGAGGGCGTGGCCGTGGGCCAAGCCGCGCAGGGCACCGCCGATGACGTCGTAGCCGGCGATGAGGTAGGGGATAAGGAAGAGGACGAACTCGGCGTAGATGGCGCCGGGGTCGCCGAACAGGTTGTGCAGGACGCCCGTGAGGCTGGCGGCTTCGATGGCGGCGAACAGCACCAGGGCGATGATGATGCGCGTCAAGAGGCGCTTTTGCTTGGGACTCATAATGGATCCTTTGGGAAGCTAGCGGACGATGCGGCAGTCTTTTTCGTAGCTGGTGCAGACGGCTTGGGCGGCGTCCAGGATGGGGGCCAGTTCGTCGGCATTGGCGGCGTCGGCGTCGATCATCAGCTTGCTGGTCATGAACGAGATGGAGGCCTTGTTCACGCCGGGCAGCTCGTTGATGCCGGCTTCCATTTTGGCGGCGCAGTTGGCGCAGTCGAGGTTCTCGAGCTTGAACGACTTTCGCATGATTGGTCCTTTCCTTGGGGTGCAGCTTAGCGGGTGCGGGCTTGGCTTGCGGCGCCCGCGGGGGTTTATTCCGAACGGTTATTCGCAGACGTGGGTCATGCCCTGGGCGAGCATGGTGTAGACGTGGTCGTCGGACAGGGCGTAGATGACGTTCTTGCCGGCGCGTTCGGCGCGGACGAGACGCGCTTGCTTCAAGGTGCGCAGCTGATGGCTGACGGCGCTTTGGGAGCATCCCACGGCCTCGGCAATTTCGTTGACGGGAAGATCGCGGCCCATAAGGGCGAACAGAATCTTGATGCGCGTGGTATCCGAGAAGGCCTTGAACAGGTCGGCGACGTCGAACAGCAGCTCCTCGTCGGGCATTTCCTCGAAGAGGGGGCCGGTGGCATCGCGGTTGCAGCCGCAGGGGCAGTCGGCAAGCTGGGCCTGGGCGTCGCGCACGACGGCGAAGGCTTCTTGCTCGATGGTGGTCGGTTGGCTCATGGCGTCTCCTTATGAACATTACAACATATGAGCAACTGTTCATAAGTATAGGCATGGCGCGTGTGCTGTCAAGGGGGAGGGGGAGGGTTTTTGAGTGAGCGAAGACTTGGGAGCGACCTGAGGCGCACGGAGGGCCGAGGACCGCGCTTGCGAGAGCTCGAGAGGGGAGACGGTTCTTCTCATGAACAATGACCTTTTCGCACCAAGTTGTAACGATGCGTTACGGCACCGTTTGTCCTCTTCGCCGAGGGGAGGGGTAGGATAAAAAACGCAAGGCGCGCACGATGCCACGGATCGACCGGGCTTATCTTGGCTGGCTGGTTTGACGGCGCTGGACTTTGGCCGGCGTTTCCACCATGCGCGTGCGGTCTCAGAAGAAAGGTAAGAACTATGAGTGCCTATGAAGTTGTTGATGCCCACTACGTTGAGGAGCATATTGGCAAGATGCCTCTGGTGGACGTCCGCCCGACCCTACGTTTCGATACGGGTCACATTCCCACGGCCGTCAATATTCGCCTTGACGTGGCACAGATGACCGACGATGCCGGCGCCGAGCTGGCGGAGATGTTCCAGGATCACGGCATTGGCCAGCACGATGCCGCCATTGTGTACTGCCAGTGCGGCCCTCATGCCAAGATGGCGTGCGAACTTTTGGCCGAGCAGGGTTATGACCAGCTGCGCCTGTACCAGGGCAGCATGGACGACTGGATCAAGGATCCGGCTCGTCCGGTAGAGACAGCGGGCGAAAGCTTCGTGAAGTAAATCGAGCCCCACGGAAAGTTTCATGCGCAGTCGGAGGTGGTGAAGCGGACAGGTCCGCACGCCGCCTCCGCGGCGTATCGGGGCTCGGGGGAAAGTGAGTCCATGATGATGCAGCGAGACGGAAAGAACGGGACGCCGGGGGCGAAGGGCCCTGGAGCCCATGCGAGTGCCCCGGCGGAAGGGACCGAAGATCGGACGGGAGCCGCGGCTGCGGCTTCGGCGAAACGCCCCAGCGCCGGTGCGGTGGTAAAGCACGTGGTGACGAGCCTGCCGTTCATCCTGCTGGTGGCGGTAGGCGCCGGATTGGTGCTGGGATGGCTGGCCCCGGAAAGCGTCATGAGCGTGGTGGCTACCATCGGCGATGTGCTGCGCCAGATTATTGTGTTCTGCGTGCCGCTGATCATCATCGGGTTCATTGCCCCCTCTATTGCGCGGCTTGGGTCGAACGTATCGCGCATTTTGGGCGTGGCGGTGCTGCTGGCCTACGTGTCTACCCTAGGCGCAGCGCTGCTCTCCATGGCGGCGGGCTACGGCATCATTCCGCATCTGGCCCTGGCGGAAAGTGTCGAGCCGCTGCGTGAGATTCCCGATCTCAACTTCCCCTTGGAAATTCCCGCCATCATGTCGGTGACCAGCGCTTTGGCCCTGGCGCTTATGATTGGCCTGGCGGCGGTGTGGGCCAAGGCCGACCGCTTCACCGAGCTGCTGATGGAGTTCCAGCGCATGGTGCTTACCATCGTGGTGAAGATTGTCATCCCTCTGCTGCCGTTCTTTATTGTGTGCACCTTCGCCACCTTGTCCTACGAGGGGGTGGTTACCAGCCAGCTGCCCGTGTTCATCGTGGTTATTGCCATTGTGCTGGTGGGGCACTTCATTTGGCTGGGCGTGCTGTACGGGGCGGCGGGCGCCTATTCGCGCACGAACCCCTGGGAGGTGCTGAAGCATTACGGATCGGCCTATCTGACGGCGGTGGGCACCATGTCGTCGGCGGCCACCTTGGGCGTGGCGCTGGAGTGCGCCGGCCAGGCGAAGACGCTGCGCCGCGACATGGTCAGCTTCGGCGTGCCGCTGTTCGCCAACATTCATCTGTGCGGCTCGGTGCTGACCGAGGTGTTCTTCTGCATGGTGGTGTCGCAGATTCTGTACGGCGGCCTGCCCAGTCTGCCCACCATGTTGGTGTTCTGCGTGTTGCTGGGCGTGTTCGCCATTGGTGCGCCCGGGGTGCCGGGCGGTACGGTCATGGCGTCGTTGGGCCTGGTCACGGGGTTGCTGGGCTTTGATGGAGCCGGCACGGCCCTGGTGCTGACGGTGTTCGCGCTGCAGGACAGCTTCGGCACGGCCTGCAACATTACCGGCGACGGCGCGTTGACGCTGATGCTGTCGGGCTATGCGAACAAGCATCATATGCCTGATCAGAGCGACGTGACGTTCTTCGATGGCGAAATTGCCGAAGGCGCGGGCGTAGGTCGGGGCAAGCCGGCCGACGAGGGCGCCACCAGTGAAGCGGGCGCGGAGACGTTAGAGGACCAGGCGCGCGGCGTCGCGACGGGGCGCCATTAACGGGCTGTGGCAACGCGCTACGGAACTGTGACGGCTTGGGTCCGCGGGCTTGCTTTCGCGGGTTTCTCGCTAGTATGAGGGAAACGACGAAAGGGGCTTTCCATGGACGAGCGCACGAAGCAGAACGATACGGAAACGACAGCGGGTCATATTGAGCTGCCCGAGCCCATTCCCGGGTTCAACGAGTTCGGCCACATACCGCTGGAGAAGCTGCACAACACTCGCGACTTGGGCGGCCTGCCAGCGGCCGATGGTCGTCGCATTCGACCGGCGCAGCTGCTGCGCTCGGGGTGCCTGCATAAGGCCAGCGAACAGGATATTGCCACATTGTTGGCCGACTATCGTCTGGAAGGCGTGGTGGATTTCCGCACTGCGGTGGAGCGCAGCAAAGAGCCCGACCCGCGGGAGCTCATGGAAGGCGTGGTGTTCTACGACTTCCCGGCTTTCAGCATGGAGGCGGTGGGCATTACCCACGGGGCCAGCTTGGCCCAGGAATTGAAGGCGCTTTCGGCCGATTCGGCGCGGCCACACGAGATGGTGCGCAGCCTGTACCCCAAGATGCTGCTGGGCGATGAGGGCCGCGAGTCCTATCGCTCGTTTATGGACGTGCTGTTGGAGGGCAATGGCGGCGCGTACCTGTGGCACTGCACCGAGGGCAAGGACCGTGCCGGTTTGGCGGCGGTCATTGTGGAGCGCGCCCTGGGCGTGCCCGAGGAATTCGTGAAGCGCGATTACCTGGCCACGAACTTGTTCGTGCGCAATAGGGCCGAGACCATGCTGGACGCTGTGCGGGACAAGCTGCATCTGTTGAAGGGCGTCGACGCCGATGTGGACTCGCTGTTCTACGCATTCTCCGACTACTACGAGGCGGCCATGACAGCAGTGGAGAAGGAGTACGGCTCCTTCTCCACGTATCTGGAGCGCGGGCTGGACTTCGGCCCCGACAAGCAGAAGGCGCTGCGGGAGAAGTATCTGGCGTAGGCGCGTGTGTGCGGCTCTTGCGCACCGGGGTGCGTCGTGCGGCTGCTTGTGCGCTGCGAGCGCGGAGCGGCGCGGTTTCGCAACGGGCTCGTGCGCTTAGCGAGAATTCGACGATTGGAAACAAAGCCCCTGGCTGGCTGGGTGTAGAATTCGGAAAAACGTTAGCGACATCCTAGGAGGAACCGTGGCAGAGTCCGCAACCCCGGAGCAGAAGGTCATCGTCGTCGATTTCGGCGCGCAGTACGGGCAGCTGATCGCCCGTCGCGTGCGCGATTTGCACGTGTACTCGGAAATCGTGCCCTGTGACATTACCGCCGCCGAGGTGCGCGCCATGGCGCCGGCGGCCATTATCCTGTCCGGTGGCCCGGCCAGCGTGTACGCGGAAGACGCCCCCTCCATCGACCCCGAGATTCTGGCCCTGGGCATTCCGGTGCTGGGTTTCTGCTACGGCCAGCAGGCCATGGCCGTGGCCCTCGGCGGCGAAGTGGGCCATACCGAGAAGGGCGAGTACGGCCCGGCGCTTATTACGCGGGCCAGCGAGTCGGCCCTGTTCGACGGCACCCCGGGCGAGCAGACCGTGTGGATGAGCCATCGCGACGCTGTGAGCCGCGTGCCCGAGGGCTTCACGGTGAGCTCGCGCACCGAGGTGTGCCCCGTGGCCTCCATGGAGTATCCGGAGCGCAAGCTGTACGCCACCCAGTTCCACCCCGAGGTGCGCCACACCGAGTTCGGCCAGACCATGCTGCGCAACTTCCTGTTCAACGTGTGCGAGCTGACGCCCGACTGGACCATGGACTCCATCATCGAGGACTCGGTGGCGGCCATTCGCGAGGAAGTGGGGGAGGACCGCGTCATTCTGGGCCTTTCCGGCGGCGTGGACTCGTCGGTGGTGGCGGCCCTGTGCGCCAAGGCCATCGGCAAGCAGCTGACCTGCGTATTCGTGAACCACGGCTTTCTGCGCAAGGGCGAGCCGGAGGAAGTGGAAGAGGTGTTCACGAAGCAGTTCGATGTGGACTTCATCCATGTGCACGCCGAGGAGCGCTACCTGGAGCTTTTGCGCGGTGTGACCGACCCTGAGGAGAAGCGCCGCATCATCGGCACCCAGTTCTGGAAGGAGTTCTTCGCCGTGGCCGAGGACCTGGCCGACGACGGACGCCCCGTGAAGTTCCTGGCTCAGGGCACTATCTACCCCGACATCATCGAGAGCGGCGCGCGCAAGACCGGCGGCAAGGCGAGCACCATCAAGAGCCACCACAACCTCATTCCCTTCCCCGAGGGCGTGCATTTCGACCTGATCGAGCCCCTGGACCACTTCTTCAAGGACGAGGTGCGCGCGCTGGGCACCGCCCTGGGGCTGCCCGACTATATAGTGCATCGCCAGCCCTTCCCGGGCCCGGGCCTGGCCATCCGCATCATCGGCGAGGTGACGGCCGAGAAGCTTGAGATCCTGAAGAACGCCGACCTGATTGTGCGTGAAGAGTTGGACGCCTACAATGAGCGCCTGTTCGCCGAGACCGGCGAGCGCAACAGCGAGCATTCCGTGTGGCAGTACTTCGCCGCGCTGCCCGACATCCGCACCGTGGGCGTTATGGGCGACGAGCGCACCTACGCCCGCCCGGTGATCCTGCGCGCCGTGGAGAGCTCGGACGCCATGACCGCCGACTGGGCGAAGCTGCCCTACGACCTGCTGGGCCGCATGAGCAGCCGCATTGTGGCCGAAGTGCCGGGAGTGAACCGCGTGTTCTACGATGTGACGAGCAAGCCTCCCGCGACTATTGAGTTCGAGTAGGGGAAGCAAGTTCTGAAGCGCCAAGAGTGGTTTGTTTTTCGCATGATGGGTGATTTACGAGTTTGACGATAGGATTGATGCATGCGCGAATACCTTTACCTGTCAGTTCTTGATGACGGGGAGCGGTTCGAATTTGTTTCTTTGGACACCTTGAGTCATCCACTTGATTTTCTCGACGAGATTGAAAATGTCAGGAAAGATCACCGGGAAGCTGTCCATATTCATGGACTGAATCATAACGAAATCTATGGATGCTTTGGCCCGAGCGGCGAAGTATCTTTGTTTGAAGATGTCGTTCTTAAGGAGGCATGCGGCCTCAGAACATCCCCTAGACCCACGATCCAGTTCGAGCGCAGCATTCTCGAAGGAGACGAGATCAAGGCAAGTTGCGTAGAGATCCTGCGCAGTCGGGCACGGGGATCAACTGATGCGAAGATCGGAATTTGCCGCTGGCGGGACGAAGATGATCAATTTGCTCTTTTTCTCCTGATGAATGGCGAAGCGTATTCGTCTCAGGAGTGCTGTCAGCTTGCGATCGAGCAGCTGGCGAATGCGTGGTTAGAGCAAGAGGAGCCTTTCCTTCTTTGCAGGCAAGTTATGACGAATGGTTTTATGCTTCGCGGCGTAAGGGGCAAACGTATTATCTCACCGCACTTCAATGCCCAGGCCCATAGGTGGGAGCTTTTGCTGGAAGGAGCGCGAAGGCTGAGCCTTAGCGGCGATCCTCTCTACGTAGGGGCTCAGACGGATTCAGCTATTGTCGGTTCTTGGACGGAGCCAGATGTGGAGTCCATCATTCTGGATCCGTTGAATGGATTCGGTGTCTCCTTTGAGCCCTACGAGGTGGTAGAGGATTGGCTCAAGGCGCTACTTTATTGCTTTGCGCTTTCCTTTTACAGGGAGGAATGGAGCGGGGCAACCCTCAAAACAGTGTATTTTGAGTTTCTGAAGCTACTGAAAGAGCGTTTCCGTTTCGAGGAAGTCTCAGGAGTAGAATTGCCCGTTGGGGAAGACCTATATCTAAAAACGTTTAGGGAGATGGCGCGGCGTTGCGCCGACTTCCTTCGTGGAATTGAGGAATCTGAGCTCACGAGACGTTTTGCGTCCGAAACGCCCTCCAGAGTTTATCAGCTAAAGGCGTTGGCACCCTTGCTTGCGCGGCACGGGGTCCTGGATATTCGAAACTCACGAGAAAAGCCTTTCGACCGGGTTAGATTTGGGGAGCTTCTGAGTGCCTGCGACGCGGGGAATGCTGCGGAAAAGGGTCGCGCCCTCGAGGATGTTGCTGCCTGCATGCTGGAAGCGCTTCCTGCTTGGTGTTTGGCGGGTCGACGCGTTAGGGCGGATGATTGCGAGATTGATCTTTGCTATGTGAATCGTTCTCTAGATCAAAAGGCGTGGGACTTGGGTTGTATGCTGCTTGTGGAATGCAAAAATCGTGTCGAGCTGACTGGGATATCTGTGCTGAGAAACTTGTCTTTCGTGATGGATGCAAAGGGAGCAAAAGCGGGAATGGTCATTTCTGCTTCGAGGTTTAGCAAGGTCGTGCGAGACCAGGTTCGCAGGCTTGCACTTCAGGGCAAAATCATTTTCTTGGTAGACGGCGCATGTCTTGAAAGTATTGCGAAGGGAGCGCATCCAGATGTTGTCCTTAGTGAGCAATACGCTTCGCTTATGAATCGAATTGAAGATGATTTTGGCCTTTTGTGCTAATGCTGGGGCGATGTGCTCTTCGTGCCGTGTGCTGTCTGTGTTCGTTGAGGCTGAGAGGCACGCGAATATTGCGATCAATGAAATAGCATGCTCATGATGTTTTCGGCGGTTTCGCACGTGTCGGCAAATGATATGCCTGAGGCGTAGGAGTGATCTTTGACGTAGCTGTTCCATCTACGGGACATGATGTCGCTTGCTTTGACTGAAGCAAGGATATCTTTGTAGTCCTGGACAATGCCAAGGCTCCCGCGCTTTTCGCATGTTGCAGTGAGGGCTTCGCGCAGAAGGGGGATGTTGCATTCGGTTCCTCTTATGTGCCACAGTTCGTAAATGTCGTAGTGGTCGCGGAGACGTGTGTTTGCGGTACTGCGGGTTAGCACGGTTTCTAGTTTCTCGGCGAAAATTGTTTCCAAGGGATATGCTAGGATCCTTGCGCTCCCTTCGTCGAACGCAAAGGGGTACTCGTAGGTCATCGCTTCTGGAACTATCGCATCTCCAGTAGTAATGTCGACTTTGACTGGGATTGACATGGGCGCGTAGTTCGCTTTGAGGAAAACGCGTATTCCGGGATAATCATCGGTGTCGCGAATGTCCTCTGTTCTTGCAAATGCAAAGACGATGTCGTCGTCGACCTCTACTCGGCAGATGCCCCTAAACACCTCTTCGGCTTTCTGATGAGATAAGGTGAAATTTCTGATTGTGGTGTCGAGATCCTTTGTCGAACGACGATCGACGCCGATAAGCGAGCCGATGAGCATGCCTCCCTTCACGATTATGCTGCTCCGCCACGGGGATTTTGATATTCGGTCTATCAAACGTTCCAGCATGTAATTCTGCAGCATAAGTTGCGGTGAGACGCCGGCTTCTGCGGCACGCCTCTTGATGATTGCCTTAAGCTGCATGGCGTTATTCGTTCTCATGCGAGAACCTCCACGTAAGGTGCAATCTTGTTTTGGACACCGAGTTTGTCGGCGGTGTCGAGGAGTTTAGGGATGTTGCGTTTTGCCGATAACATATAAGTGGTTATAGCGGGAACAAGTGCTTGCATATTAGGAGAGGAGGTGCCTCGCACCATGTCGCAGAGGGTTCTCTCTGCGTCGTAGCAACGTACTTCGTTTCCGTAGGGGGTTGCTACTGTTGTAACTCCGAGGGTTAGAAGGTCGGCAGCGATCGTTTTTGCGCATATCCCCGAGGCTACAACCCGCGATGTATTGTAGCCACGGGGAAAGGTCATGGTGATTCGCTCTGGTGTGTCGTCGGATAAGTCTAGCAGGCTTAGCGCGGTCTCATGAGAGAGCACTCCCCGCCCGAAACGCCAGTTGGCCACAAGGTACTCGTCTTCCCATGTGCCAGGGGTGCAGTAGATGCCCCTTTCGATGCGCACGAGATCGCCCGACTGTACCGCGCGGGTAAGTGCCATAGCGGGAACTCCAGCGCTTACAACCTCAGAGGTAGCAACGAAGCCGTATCTGCGCTCGATCAACTTGTCTAGCCTCTCGTCCATTGTCCTCCAAATGTTATAATGATGCTATATAATTTGAAATATGTAGCATAATTATAACACCCGCGCAATCCGTTTTGACGCCAACCTCTCAGGGTGACAGGCCTGCTCTTATAGCGGCGCGGATTGATGCAGCTACTCTACTAAATCCTCCCGAGCTATGGAATAGTCGCAATAGTTTCATCTTGCAAAGGTTTTCGAATGTCTGGGGGCGCAGTCTCGTTCAAGACTGGAGCCGATTGATGCAGTATGCTAGAAATATGAATACACATGAGTCGCGATGTGAGATGCATTTTGGGCGCGAAGCGCCCGAATGCGTTGTTGCCCTGCTGCCCGGGATAGGGGAGCGGCGGCGGTACCGTGGGGTGGTGCAGCCGTTTGCGGC
>CAJUFS010000022.1:0-9355 GCA_910585575.1 uncultured Adlercreutzia sp.
GTACGACGACGGCACCATCAAGCAGCTGTGCGAGAAGTGGGGCGAGTACGGGATTAGCATCGACAACTGGGTACTCGTCGATTAATTGCTTTGCAATTAATCGACCTTGACGCTGCGGTTCCGACAGGTCCGGTGTTCCGTTCGCCCTGGCGGGACGAACGTTCACGCCGACGCTGCGGTTCCGACAGGCACCTGGCCTCGCACTTCACCGCTTTCCTTCGCGTACGAAGTACGCTCAGCCGCGGTTCAGCACGATTCCAGGCACCTGTCGCAACCTCGCTGACTTCCTTGGGCGAATTAGTGAGGTTGTAAAAATAAAAATATAAAAGGGAGGGTGAGGCTCTTTTTGGGCCTTGCCCTTTCGGTCGCTTGAGGGCGATGATGAGAGGAAGTGGAGATGGAGTTCTCGGTCATGATGGGGATCCTCATGGAGGGCTTTGCGCTGACGGCGCAGATCTTCGTGATTACCCTGGTGGGCTCGCTGCCCTTGGGCGTGGTGGTGGCCTTGGCGCGCATGAGCAAGTTCAGGCCGTTGGCGTGGATTGCCCAGCTGTACATCTCCATCCTACGTGGCACGCCGCTCATGCTGCAGTTGATGGCCATCATGTTCGGCCCCTACTATCTGCTGGGATTGAACATGGGCTCCGACTGGAAGTTCTGGGCCTGCGCTATCGGCTTCATCCTCAACTACGCCGCCTACTTCGCCGAAATTTACCGCTCGGGCATTCAGTCTATTCCGCGTGGCCAATACGAAGCGGCCAACGTGCTGGGCTACACCAAGGCCCAAACCTTCATGAAGATCATTCTGCCCCAGGTCATCAAGCGCATTCTGCCGGCCATGGGCAACGAGATCATCACCCTGGTGAAGGACACGTCTCTGGCCTTCGTGCTGGGCATCATGGAAATGTTCTCGGCGGCCAAGGCTCTGGCGGCCAGCGAGGTGTCCATGGTTCCCTATGCCATCGCCGCTCTTATCTACTGGGTGTTCTGCCTGGTCATCGAATTTATTCTGAATCGCGTCGAGAAGCGTCTCGATTACTATCACGATTAGGAGGCGTTTCATGGAAAACAAAGCGGTTGTCACCCTCGCACAGGGCAAGAAGGCCTTTGGCGACAACGAGGTGCTGAAGGATATCTCTCTCACGGTAAACAAGGGCGACGTGTTGGCCATCATCGGCCCATCGGGCGGCGGCAAATCAACGCTGCTGCGCTGCCTCACCTTGCTGGAAACCCTGGACTCGGGCGATTTGTCTTACGGCGACCTGGTGGTATGCCAGAACAACGCCGAGGGTCGGGCCGTTTATGGCGGCAAGGACGTCATCGCCCAGGCGAAGACGCGCTTTGGTCTGGTGTTCCAGAACTTCAACCTGTTCCCGCACTACACCGTGCTGCAAAACGTCACCGATGCCCTCATCTGCGTGCAGAAAATGCCTAAGGACCAGGCTCTGGCCCAGGGGCGCGCTCTGCTGGCGAAGATGGGCCTGGCCGATAAGGAGTCCATGGTGCCGTGCGATTTGTCCGGCGGCCAGCAGCAGCGCGTGGCCATTGCCCGCGCCATGGCCATGAATCCGGACGTGCTGTACTTCGATGAGCCCACCAGTGCCTTGGACCCGGAGCTCACCCGCGAAGTGCTCAAGGTTATTCGCGACTTGGCTGCCGAGCGCATGACCATGGTGATTGTGACCCACGAGATGGGCTTTGCCCGCGACGTAGCCGATCATCTCATCTTCATGGACGGCGGCGTCATTGTGGAGCAGGGCCCGGCCAGCGAGGTTATCAACAACCCGCAGCACGACCGCACCAAGGCCTTCCTCTCAAATTACGACCGCGATTAGGGAAGACGAGGCCCATCGCCGTTGCACCGCGAGCCGCGGGCAGCACAAAGCTCTACCTATCTGCAAAAAGGTTAGAGTGTGATACAGTGACGCCCTAGGTTTGTTAAGGCTTGAGAGGCATTGGGAGTGCTATGCAGCGGCTCTTTATCATGGACGATGAGCAAATTGCGGCCGACGCGGTGCAAGAGGTGGTGGCCCGGAGCGCTTTCGCGGATCGCTTCGAAGTGACAGTGGTGCCAAGCATTGAAGAGCTGGAGCGTCGCGTGGCGGAAGGTGACGTTCCCGAAGTATTGCTTGCCGACATCAAGATGGGCGACGGGGAGGCCACGGGCATCGATGCGGTGCGACGCCTGTTTCCCGAAGGGTCGCCAACGCAGGTCATTTACGTCACGGGGTATATCGAATACTGCACGCCCGTTTACGAGACCGAGCATGTTTACTTTCTCACCAAGCCCGTCCAGCCGCAGGAGCTTGAGCGTGCTTTGGCCCGCGCCTTGAAAAACCTCGAGAAGCGCGGCGCATCCGCTCTGACTGTTAAGTTCGGCGGCGACATTGCTTCGGTGCCGTTTGAGGACATCGTGTATCTGGAAAGCAAGAGGCGCAAGGTCGAGGTGCACACGCGCCAGGGGTCTCAGGAAACCTACGCCACCATGGGCCAGGTGATTGAGCAGCTGCCCGACACGTTCTTCCAGTGCCATAAAAGCTTTATCGTAAATTTGGCCCAGGTGTCCAAACTCGATGGCGAGGGGCTGCTTTTGCGCAACGGCGCCAAGGTGCCCGTAAGCCAGCGTCGTCGCCAAGAAACGCGCGAGCGCTTCTTCAACTACCTGGGGAAGGCCTAGGCCTGGGTCATGCAGCGCTTGATGTTCGTGCTGTTCCCGCTCAGCCAGCTGGCCTGCGCGGTGACGGCTTTGGTCTGGATTGTGCAGCTTGGCATGCCCCAGGGATTTCTGTGGCTGGTAATCGGGCTTATGGCGGCGTGCATCCCCGCCGACTGGCTGTTGTTTCGCGAGATGAGGCAGGCCCAAGACGCCGATGTGGCCCAGCGCAAGGTGCAGATGCTGCAAGAACAGGAGCGCATCCAGCAGCAGTATCGCCAGCAGTTGGGCCGTGACCGTCAGGAGATTCGCGCCCTGCGGGCACGGGTGGCCGACGAGCTGCGCCACGCTTCGGACGCGCTGGAGCAGCGCGAGGCCTCAGCGGCCGAGCGTGACATGCAGAAGACGATTGAGCTGATGGGGGAGTCCAGCTATCGGTTGTGCGAGAATCGCTCGGTCGATGCCGTGGCCACCATGAAGGCGCGCGCCTGTGAAGAGGCCGGCGTGCAACCGCAGTTTGCCTTGGAAGTGCCTGAAGAGGTGGCCCTACCGTCCGTGGAGCTCTGCGCCGTGGTAGCGAACTTGGCCGACAATGGCTTGGCGGCAGCTGTGCGCGCCAAAGAGGCGGGCGCGGCCGATGTGTTTTTGTCATTGCGGGTGCGACCGCGCGGCGACTATCTCGTGCTGGAAGCGCGCAATAGCCTGGCACCGGAAGAAGCCCGCTCTGCCACCGAGAAAGTTCGTCGGAAGCGCCCCGCGCATCGCACCTTGGATGAGGCCCACGGTTGGGGCCTGTCCATCATCGAGGGCATCGCCGAGCGCCATGACGGTGATGTTACCTGCGAGGTAGTCGAGGACTGCTTCCGCACCGCCGTGGTCCTGTACGCCCCTCAGCGGACGAAAGCAGTAGGGGGCGAAGCGGCAAAGGACGAGCGCCTATGAGCGACGTGCTGACGGCCTTGGCAGTCTGCGTCGAGCCGCAAAATTTGTTCGTGAACCTTTTCTGCGGGTTTCCCACAGGGCTGATCTACCTCTGGTTCGTCCAAGCTATTTGTCCTCCAAAATCAGATCGGCTGTATTGGGGCGCTAACACAAGTTACTTGCTTGTGCTTGTGCTGTTTAAGCCCCTGTACTCGCCCGCTATGCGCATGGTTGTCGGAGTGACGATTGCTTTCCTGCTGCCCGTCCTTACGACGAGGGGAGGTCTTGCCCGTCGAGCCATAGTTTGCATTTTGTGCATGCTCCTGCAATTTGCCACGGAGTTGGTGGCGGTCTTGATTTGGACGGGACTCACGGGCCTTGGGGCGATGGACAATCAGCTGGCACTTCAGCATGCCGGCGCCTTTCTGTTGGCTATGTCCTCGGGACATCTTATTCTGCTGCCTCTTTTGTTGACGGGGCTAAAGTGTTTGTGCGATCGCTATTTCCCGGAGAAAGCCGACGCCGTTTCAAAAAATGCGGCTCCTCGTTGGCTGCGCAGATTTGTCCTCCTCCCCTTTCTGCAGCTGCTGTTTCTCTATCTTGTTGTCGGTATCACTTTTGACGTGATGAGAGCGCCCTTGAGTTTCGTGCTCGTATCGCTTTCCTTACTTGTCCTGTGCGCGATTGCCGATATTCTTTTGCTGGTTCAGCTTAATCGCTCCATGCGGAAGCGGGAGGCCGACGTAGAGGCTGCCTTGCTAGAAGAACGAGTGGCGGGCTACCTGCAGGACATGGCCGAAGTGCAAAGCCTCCTAAGCGATACCGCCAAGCTCCGTCACGACTTGCGCAACCATCTGGCGGTCGTCCAGCTCATGGCCGCCCGCGGCGAGTACGCCGAAGCAAGAGCCTATCTGGAAGAAGCCAGGGCGGCGGTAGGGGAGTAGGAGCTTGAGGGAGTCCTCGGGAGATGGGCGTTGAGCCGTCTTCCCGCACATTGTTTGTTCCATGAACGCGTGCGTTTGAGACATTGCTATTTCGCGCTGCTTCTCAATTTGGAAAAATAAGCGGGCAGCTTAGATTTAGAAGAGGGCACTCCAAAGAAGGCCGTTCGGCTTTCTCGATCTAAGAAGTTTTCGGTTCCACGATTGAGCGAGGATAGAATGAAGCGAAAGATACTGGCTGGTTGGCTTTCTGTCGTGTTGGCGGTCGGCTTGCTTCCGACCCCGGCAGTGGCAGTGGAGGGCGCTCCTGCGGAATCTGCGTCGGTGTGCTCTGAGATTGCTTCCGGCGATGACGTCGAGAAGAGCAATGCGGTCGCGTCGAGCGTCGCGAGATCAGTTGCTCGAGCGAGCCTGTCGCCGAACAAAGAGCACGGCACGGGCGATATTGGTTCCTACGAGCCGGCGCAGAGTATTCACGATGCCAACTACCAAGGCCGAGCGCGGGCAGCTGCGCTTCCTTCGTCGTACAGCTCGGTCGATCAGGGCAACGTTACGCCCGTGGTAGACCAAGGAAGCTTCGGAACGTGCTGGGCGTTCTCTGCCATTGCTGCAGCGGAGTCCTCCATCCTCAGCCAAGGGCTTGCAGATCAGGTTGATCTCTCCGAGCGTCATCTTGCTTATTTCACCTACCACAAGGCGGCCGACGAGCTTGGTGGGATCACGGGAGATCTGAGCAGTGCGAAGGGGGCCCAGTTTTCTCCAGAATTCGGCGAGTCCAAGGATCCGTACCTCGCGTCAGGCGGCAATAATTACTTCACTATGTTCACGCTTGCGTCGTGGATGGGCGCGACAAATGAAAGCCACGCGCCCTATAGCGAATTGCAAAGCAAATACGACGCTCTTCAAGACTCTCTCGATTACGAAAGCGGGGATTACGTCAATAAGATCAACTCCTTTCTTTCGTCGACGGCGTTGAGTGACGAGGATGCGTTTAACAGCTCTTATCATCTTGAAAATGCTCAGGTGATAGCCATGGAAGATCGCGATGAGGTGAAGCAGGCCATCGTCGATCATGGCGCTGTGGGAGTGAGCTATAACTCAGACGGGAACTTTCTTAATGGGGAAACGAGCTCCTATTTCAATCCCGTGGCGGAGGATACTGATCATGCCGTGGCGCTTGTGGGTTGGGACGACAACTACGACCGCACTAAGTTTGGCGGAGAGGACATTCTGAAAGAGGCAGAAGCCAGCCCGGTGAATGTTGTTTTGGGCAAGCCCGTTGATCTTCAACTGAATGAAGAAGGTGCAGTGTGGTTGCGCTTTACCCCGGAGGCTTCGGGATTCTATGATATCGAGTTCGATTACGTTGGCGAGAATGTCTCGGCTGGCGAAGATGATGCCTCCATGTGGACCTATACTGCGGTCTATCGTAAGGCCATCGAAAACGAACATTTCTACTGTGAAAGTGATGGATATTTTTACTGCAAAAGCGACAGACAATTCTACGGCGAAAAAGATACCACGTATTATGTGTGCATTGACGATGTGACGGATGATGAGGGCAGTCTGACATCCGTCCGTGCGACCATTTGCGAAACGGACGAGAGCGAAGAGCGAGAGGTGCCAAGCCAGGTAAGCCGCGTCCAGGTTGACCGACCGATCTCGCTCTCTGACTCAGTTACCGAGGGAAAATGGCTGGCTTTCACGCCGTCAAAAAGTGGAAGATACACCTTCACCTTTAGCACGGAAGGCACGGTCGATGCCTATATCTACTGTCTGAATAACTACCGCAACTCTCTGAACGAGCGAGCCTACTGCGGAGTGTACATTGGTGATCCCGACAGTAAGTCCTACGTGCTGAAGGCCGGAGCGACCTATTACTTCCATGTGTACCTAGGGAGCGAGTTCGGCGACACGAATACCTTGACGGTTTCTTTCGATGCGCCCGTTGAAAGCGCCAGTGCCGATATCGCGAGCTACAACGAAGACGTCACGCCCGTGCGGCCGGCCAAAAACGGCGCGTGGCTGCTCAAGAACAGCTGGGGTACCGATTCGGGCGACGAGGGATACTATTGGATATCCTACGAGGATGCGACGCTCAACGCGGAGTGGTCAAATGTTTTCGCCTACGAGATGGCCCCGGCAGACAACTACGACCACAACTACCAATACGATGGCACGTCGGGGGCTTGCTACAACGTGCTTCCCTCAGGCGGAAGTATCGCGAATAGGTACGAGGTGAAGGGGAATCCGTCGGGCGGAGAGGCGCTCCGTGCGGTAGGATTGGCCTTGGCGGACGTGAACGTGAGTTACAGTATCCAGGTGTATCTCAATCCGGAAAACGCAGCTGATCCCCTCAGCGGCATACCTGCTTTGAGCGCTCCCGTAAAAGGCACGACCTCTCATGTGGGCTACTACACTGTTGACCTTGGGTGTGATATTGCTCTCGATGAAGGCGATACGTTTGCTGTGGTGGCAACCCTTTCTCATGCTGACGGCTCTCCAGTTAACTACTACGTCGACGCAACATACGAGCTGGATTTTTGCAGTCATGCCAATGCATGCCAAGCAGGTCAGAGCCTCTCTCTTTACCCTGGAGCTTCCCGTTGGTATGACCTTGCGGGCGCGGCTCAAGATGAGCTCGACGAGCCTCGCAGCACGGCGCGGCTTAAGGCGTTCACCAACGACGTTTCCGCTGCAGAGCGGGGGAAGATCTCGCTCTCGGGGGCAGAGGTCGTTCTTGATGGAATCAAAGACGAGAGTGGCCAGAAGCGCGCTACGGTGAAGGTTTCCCTCGGCGGCGCTCCGCTCACCTATGGAGCGCAGTACGTTGCGCAGCAGAACTACAATGCGCAGACGCGGGAAATCAGCGTGACCATTCTGGGACGCGGAGCTTATACGGGAACGAAAACCGTTACTTTCACCGTTCCGAGGACAAGCATCGCCTCTGCTGTCGTTTCGTCTATTCCTGAACAGGCGTACACCGGAAAGCCAATCACTCCTCAGCCCACTGTGACGGCAGGGGGGAAGACGCTCAAAAACGGTAATGACTATGAGCTGTCCTACGAAAACAACGTCAATGTTGGAACGGCCACGGTCATAGTGACAGGCAAGGGCGACTACGAAGGAACAAAGAGGGCAACGTTCCAAATCAAGAAGTCAGCTTCGTCGGGAGGCATTTCTGGCAGTGGAAATTCCTCCACGGTCAAGCCGCAACCGAAGCCGGTGTCTCTCGCGACGGCCACGGTGACGGCTCCCAGCTTGGTCTACTCCGGCAAGGCCCTCAAGCCCAAGGTTGCGGTGAAGGTGGGAGGCAAGACCCTCAGGCTCGGCACGGACTACACGGTGTCGTACGCCAGCAACAAGACCCCCGGCCTCGGGCGCGTCACCGTCACGGGCAGGGGCGCCTACACGGGCACGAAGACCGCCACGTTCAAGATCCTGCCCAAGGGCACCTCGGTGAAGAAGCTGGCCAAGGCCAGGCGCGGCTTCACCGTCAAGTGGAAGAAGCAGGCCAAGCAGGTGGACGGCTACCGCGTCCAGTGGTCCACCGACAAGAAGTTCAAGAAGGGCGTAAAGTCGAAGACCGTGAAGCTGAAGTCGTCGGCGGGCAAGAAGTGCGCGCTGAAGGTGTCCGGGCTCAAGGGCGGCAAGAAGTACTACGTGCGCGTGTGCACCTACAAGGCCGTGAAGGCGAACGGCAAGACGGCGAAGTACTACTCCCCCTGGTCGAAGGCCAAGTCGGTGACCACGAAGAAGTAGGACGTGCGGCCTTCGGGCCATTCGCCGCGGTCGTAAGCGTCGGCGCTCTCTTCCATTTCGCGAAGCTCGGCGTCGGACATCCCGTAAACTGCTTTAAGTTGCTCGTTTGAGATTGCCATTTTCGCCTCCAATGGGATTGCTCTGCGGATAGTGCTCAGAGCTGCCGTGGCATTTGGGCTGCGACAGCTTGGGTTGGTGGGCGTGGTGCGTATCTTGCTGAAGTATATCAGGCCTGCGGTTAGCGAAGAGCGTGCCGCGGGCCCTTCCCCTCTTGCTCTCTGTGCGCCGCAGCGATTTAAAGGAATCTTTTAAGGGCGTTGAAGGTCTGATCGTTCGATTCCCAAACATCGTTTGTTTCGCAAGACCCATCGTTTGTGCCGTCTCTGTTTTCTGGTAGCTATCGCTCTGGAAGAATAACTCAAGATGAGTCAAAAGCTTACCGAAAGAGAACGGAGTGGGGCATGAGCGATCGCCGAGCTTTAGTTGTGCAGCCATTGGCACGAACCTTTGCAATGATTGGCGCAGCTTTGATTTTGGCTTTAGTGCTTGTTGGCGTGGCCGACGGGCAGGCGTATGCTGCAAGTTCTGAGAAAGAGCCGAATGATACGGCGCAGCGGGCTACGGCACTGACGCTGGGCGATCAGTGCTCGGCAACCATCTCGGACTACTCCGACAAGGACTGGTTCAGGGTGACGCTGCCCTCGGCCGGCAAGTTCACCCTCGGCTTCGGCCACACCTACAGCGCAGACTACGGCGGATGGGGCGTCACGCTCTACAGCTCCGACATGTCCACCGAGCTCTACTCCGCCACCTACTACGACAAGAGCACCGGCACGGACTCGTTCACCATGGGGCTGAAGGCGGGCACCTACTACGTGAAGGTGGCGAACTGGACCGGCGCCGTCGGGAAGACCTACACGCTGAAACCCTCGTTCTCGGCGAGCAGCTACTGGGAGGAGGAGGTCAACGACGACATCTACTCGGCCAAGGCCATGAGCCTGGGGTCGGTCTACTCGGGTATTCTCTCGGACTACTCCGACAAGGACTGGTTCAGGGTGACGCTGCCCTCGGCCGGCAA
>CAJUFS010000022.1:9455-38422 GCA_910585575.1 uncultured Adlercreutzia sp.
CCTACTACGTGAAGGTGGCGAACTGGACCGGCGCCGTCGGGAAGACCTACACGCTTCGTGTGGATCGTGCCCTGGCTCGCGCAAGCATCTCAACTAAAGCTGCCGCAACTTATACTGGCAAGTCCCTGAAACCCAGCATCAAAGTGAAGGCTGGCGGCGTGACGCTCAAGAAGAACCGCGATTATACGCTGTCCTACAAGAACAACAAAAAGGTGGGCGTCGCCACCGTAACCATCAAGGGCAAAGGTCAGTACGCTGGCGCAACGCGGACCTGCACGTTTAAGATCGTTCCCAAAGGAACCGCGGTCAAGTCCGTCAAGGCCGGCAAAAAATCCTTCACGGTGAAGTGGAAGAAGCAATCTAAGCAAACCGCTGGTTATCAGATTCGCTATTCCACGAGCAAATCAATGAAGGGCGCAAAAACCCTCACGGTTTCGGGAGCCAAGAAGACAACGGCCAAAATTAAAAAGCTTAAGGCTAAGAAAACCTACTACGTACAAGTGCGCACCTACAAGCAAGTTGGCGGGAAGAACTACTGTTCCGAGTGGTCTCAAAAGCAAAAAGTGAAAACCCAGTAAGGTTCGGAGGTGGCTATGAGAAAGGCGTCAAGAAGTACTACGTGCGCTTAAGTTGTGCGCCCCGCATTTGAATGCGGGGCGCTTTCATGGGGACGAACCACCTTGATTTCGTCTCCGTGCTACAATCGTGCGTTGTTGTTGGCTGCGGCGGGGGAGGGTCGGTGGAGGCACTTGCGGTGCTCTTTGAGCCGCAGAATCTTTTTGTGAACGTGATCTGCGGGTTTCCCGTTTCTGTGGTGTACTACTGGTGTGTGCAGCGCATTCTGCCGCCGCGCTCGAAGAAGGTGTATTGGGCGGCGGCGGTAGCGGCCATGATCCTCACCCAATTTCTCAAGCCTGTTCTGACGCCCTTTGCCCGCATGGGCTTGGGCCTTATGGGCTCGCTGGCGGTGCCGTTCTTCTGTCTGCGCGGCTCGGTGGTGCGACGCGTGCTGGTATGTCTGGCCAGTATGCTGCTGCAGTTTGCGGCCGAAGTGGTGTGCGCCATAGTTTGGGTGTCGCTGACGGGCCTGCAGCTCATGGACAACGCCCTGGCGTTGGCTCACGCGTCGGCTTTCGTAGCGGCCATGATCGTGGGACAGATGATCGTGCAGCCCCTGCTGCTGACGGGTCTGCGCTGGGTTTGCAACCGCGTCCTTCCCGAAAAAGGCGAAGTGTCCTCATCCCGCTGGACGGCACGCTTCATTCTGTTCCCCGCTTTGCAAATGGTGTTCTTCTATATTGTCATGACCCTTTGCTTTGATGCCGGACAAGACTCGCTGGGGCAGCTCGTCGTTGTCTTCTCCCTGTTTGTCCTGTGCGCCATGGTCGATGCCGTCTTGTTTGTCCAGATGGGCCGATGGGCCCGCAAGCGCGAGGCCGACATCGAAGCCGCGTTGTTGGAGGAGCGGCTAGCAGCTTACTTGCAGGACCTGGAAGTAACTCAGCGTCTGCTGACCGACACCGCCCAGCTTCGCCATGACCTGCGCAACCATGTGGCCGTTGTCCAGCTGCTAGCGGCGCGCGGCGACTATGCGGAGGCGAAGGCGTATCTAAGCGAGGCCAAAGCCGCTGTAGGGGAATGAGGACCATCCTTCCACGCAGTGCCTGGAGCCGTTCGTCAGGCGGCCACGACGCAGTGCGAGGACGCTGACCCTTGACCCGTCGTCAGCTTTTTTCTTGCATCTGTATTAAGGGAAGCGGATAATACGCGAGGGGGATCGCGCCGCGATCCCACGATGGCACAGCCGAGCGGACGGCCTTGTCTCTCCGCAGCCGCGTCGTCGAAGTACCTGACGCGCGCAAGGAGGGCGAAGCCGTTTGACTGTGACGTTTTACTTCGCTCGCCATGGCGAAACCCAGTTCAATATTGCTGGCAAGGTGCAGGGCTGGGCCGATTCGCCGCTTTCTCCCCAGGGTGTGTACTCCGCTTACAAACTCGGCAATGGCCTGGCGAACCTTGAATTCGTTGGCGCTTGCACCAGCGACAGCCAACGCGCTGAGGACACGCTGTCCATTGCTCTTGAAGCGCGGGAGAACGAGCGAGCACGGTTGCGCAGCGGCAAGGCGCTCGCTGCTGAAGAAGTGCTTCTCGACAACGACGGCGACTTCCCCGATCTTTCCGAGTTCGGCGACATGGACGAGATCACGGCCATGGAGCAGTACCTGCGCACCCGTGGCTGCCTCACTCCGCAATCGAAAGTGCCCGACACCCCGACCGCGCCTGAGGTGGAAACGCGCTGGATGGTGCTTTCGGAGCAGTGGATGCCCAGCGTCCAGCAGGCCGACGCCATTGAGTATCCGGCGCGCGTGCTGCCCTCGCGCGTTCTAGAAGAGCCGGGTGAGCCGCCGCTGCCCATTCGTCGCGACACGCGTCTGCGCGAATGGTGCTTCGGCGATTTGGAGGGTCAGCCCACGGTGAAGTTGCGCAATCGCCTGTACGACCTCTTCGGCGACGACTTGCCGCGTGCCGAGCAGAACAAGCGCATCGATGAAATTGCCGACTACCTGAGCCGCACCGACAAAACCCATCGGGCGGAGAACTTCGCTGCCATCTCGACGCGCATTGCCTCGTTTTTGGACGACTGCGGCGCCTCGGTGGAGCGCCACGGAGGCGGCAACGTGCTGGTGGTCACCCATGCCATGTTCATCCGTGCGCTGGTGTTCATGTTCGCGGGCGAGCAAGAGGACGACCCGTCGCGCATTGCGAACGCGTCGCTGACCAAGGTGGTGTGGGATGCAGGTGCCGTAACCGTAGAAATGGTGGGTGATACGAGCCACCTGTCCTCCGCAGGCGCCGCCCCCAAGGAGCCGCAGCCTGCGGAAGAGGCGTCGGAAATTACGCCTGCGGCTTAGGATCGCGGCGCAGGCAGCGCTGATAGATGGACACATCCGCGTCCTTGAACTCGTGAACCACGGTAAAGCCGAAGTACTCGTAGAGCGACGTCAGATCGTCGGAATAGGTTTCCAGAAACACGGGCAGCTGGGCCTCGTCGGCGTAGGTGAGCACGGGTTCGAGCAGCTTGCGGAAGGTACCCGAGCCGCGATGGTCGCTGTCGACGGCCGCCAAGGTGATGTGCAGGAAATCCCCCGGAGCCTCTTCGCGCTCGACCCAATCAAGTACGGTGACGCCCTCCATGCGGCGCTGCTGCCTCTCGTAGGCGTCAATTTCCTCGTCTGAGAACACCGAGGCAATCAGATTCGCCGAGGCATCTTTCATAAGCTGCGCCCACGAAGTGTCGCCCAATTCGCTGCGCTGGTACGCAATGGTGAGGCCGTAGCCGTCGCCGGTGCAGTGGACCGACTGGCTCGGGGCGGCGGCCATGGTTTCGTTGAGCACGAGGGCGCGAGAGAGGAAGCGCTCGCGGTCGGACCCTTCCGAGCCCGTGGGCATTCCCGAGAGCAGCTCGCGCACCCAGAGTTCTTCCAGATAGGAGTCGCCGGCCATATTGGCAAGCTCGACCAGGAGCTTCTCGTTTTGCGGTTCAACGGTGATAAGGTTAGGCAGTTTCATAAGGGGCCTCCTCGGGCGTCCGGATGATCGAAGTTCTTCCGTTATTCTGGCACCGTGGACGGCACCGGCGGGTTTTCTCATGCTCTTTGTTGAGAAGCCGTTCCGCGGAACGGCTTCTACAGGGCGTACACCAATTGGTGTATCTCCGTGACGCGACTGTGACGATGTGTTGCCAGGGCGGTGGAAAAGTGCACGTCGGTGGTAATGTTTGCGCCAGCAAAAAGAAATGGCCCCCTCTACAAAGGAGATTTCTATGACCGATATGAACGGTGGTATTCCCACCCCTCCGGGTCAGAACCCGGGGCAGCATCCCACACCGGGCGACACTCAGCCGACGCCGCTGCAGCCGACGCAGCCCGCGGCTCCGGCCCAGCCCCAGGGCGCGTACCAGCCCTACGCGTCGGCCCAGCAGCCCTATGGCAGCCAGCAAAACTACGGCCAGGCGGGCACCTATGGCCAGCAGCCCTACGGCGCTGGCGCACCCCATCAAACCTACGAGGCCGAGCCGGTGGCCGTGCATGCGCAGCATGCGGCCCCCAAGGGCTCGGGCGGCAAGACCTTCCTCATTGCCTTTGCGGGCGCGTTGGTGGCCTGCGTGCTGGCCTTCGGCGTATGGGGCGTGTTCAACGCTATGAACCCCGTTGCCAGCCACACTGAAACCATCACCAACCCCACGACGGGCGAGCAGACCACTATCAACGTGAGCGCCGAGGACTCCACCTTGTCCGAGGCCGTGGCGGCCAAGTGCCTGCCGTCGGTGGTGGCCATCGACGTGTACGCCACGCCCCAGCAGAGCACCGGTGGCATGGGCGGCTTGGAAGAGCTGTTCGGCTACGGCTATGACTACGGTTACGGCTACGGCGACGACCAGGGCAGCCAGGATAAGCAGGGCGGTCAGGACCTCCAGATGTACTCTCAGGGTTCCGGCGTTGTGCTTACCCAAGACGGCTACATCATCACCAACAACCATGTAGTCGAGGGCGGCGAGGCCTACAAGGTCACCGTTGCCGGCGAGACCTACGACGCCGAGCTGGTGGGCACCGATCCCTCCTCCGACGTGGCCGTGCTGAAGGCGAAGGACGTCAGCGGGCTCACTGTTATGGAGCTGGGCGATTCCGATAACCTCACCATCGGCGAGTGGGTCATGACGCTGGGTAGCCCCTTCGGCCTGGAGCAGTCCGTGGCCACGGGCATCGTGTCGGCCACCAGCCGCTCCCAGATCATGGACGCCCAGGAGTCCCTGCAGTCCGGCGGCACCGGTGAAGTGACTATCTACCCGAACATGATCCAGACCGACGCGGCCATCAACCCGGGCAACTCCGGCGGCGCGCTGGTGGATTCCGAGGGCAAGCTCATCGGCATCAACACGCTGATCACCTCCTACTCCGGCAACTACTCCGGCGTCGGCTTTGCCATCCCGGTGAACTACGCCGTGAACCTGGCCAACCAGATTATTGCCGGCGAGACGCCCACCCATGCCCAGCTCGGCGTGAGCCTGTCCACGGTTGATGCTCAGAACGCGCAGCGCTACGGCCTGTCCACCGACACCGGCGCCTACGTGGCCGCCGTCTCCAAGGACTCGGGCGCCGCGGCGGCCGGCATCCAGGTGGGTGACATCATCACTGCCTTCGACGGCCAGCCGGTGGAAAGCGCTTCCGACCTCATGCTGGACGTGCGCACCAAGCAGCCGGGCGACACCGTCACGCTGACGGTGAACCGCGGCGGCCAGACGAGCGACATCCAGGTTACCCTGGGCGACGACTCGGCCACCCAGCAGGAGAAGGCCAAGGCCCAAAGCCAGCAGCAGTCCTATGACGGCTACCGCCTTGAAGACCTCTTCGGCCAGCGTGACGCCGAGCAGCAGGACGCGGCCTAGGTTCGCCTGCGGCTCTGAGCGCTCCGCATACTCCACGCGTTCCGTGCATCCTGCGCGTTTGACGCACGAGCCGACGGCCCCTCGGATACGACCGAGGGGCCGTTTGTTTTTTCAGGTGTTGAGGCAGTGACGCAGTGTCGGTACGTCATTTCGGGTAATATGTATCCGTTTAAACTATTCCTTGCCGACGAAGGGACTTATTCGATGTCAAACGAATACAAGTACGACCGCGTCCTGCTCAAGCTGTCCGGCGAAGCCTTGGCCGGTGACCAAGGCTACGGCATCGACCCGAAGGTGGTCGACGATCTGGCCGAGGAAATTGCCGAGATCGTGCATGACGGCGTTCAGCTGGCGGTAGTCGTCGGCGGAGGCAACATCTTCCGCGGCCTTGCCGGCTCGGCCGAAGGCATGGATCGCTCCCAGGCCGACTACATCGGCATGCTGGCCACGGTGATGAACGCCCTGGCCCTGCAAGACGCTTTCGAGCGCCACGGCATTTTCTCCCGCGTGCAAAGCGCCATCAACATGCAGGAAGTGTCTGAGCCCTATATTCGCCGCCGCGCCATTCGCCATCTGGAGAAGGGCCGCGTGGTCATTTTGGCGGCGGGCATCGGCAACCCGTACTTCACCACCGACACCACCGCGGCGCTGCGCGCCTGCGAGCTGGACGTCGACTGCGTCATGAAGGCCACGAAGGTGGATGGCGTCTACGATGCCGATCCGGTGAAGAACCCCGATGCCAAGCGCTTCGACCATATCAGCTACATGGACGTGCTCAGCCGCGGCCTCAACGTCATGGACGCCACGGCCACCTCGCTGTGCATGGACAACGACGTGCCCATGATCGTGTTCGATCTTACCAAGCCGGGCAATATCAAGGCCGCCCTGCAGGGCGAGCCCGTGGGCACCGTCGTCGAGTAGCGGCACCGTTCAATTGTGACGAAGGGATCGCGCGATCCCCTGTGAACTAGGGAGGAACCCCATGGCAGATGTAGATGAAATCCTGATGAGCGCCGAGGAGCGCATGGAGAAGGCCGTTGTGGCGCTGAAGGAGAACTTCGGCGGCGTGCGCACCGGGCGCGCCAACGCCATGGTGCTCGACCGCATCAAGGTCGACTACTACGGCGTGCCCACGCCCATCAACCAGATGGCCGGCGTGAAGGTGCCCGAGGCGCACCTGCTGGTGGTGGAGCCCTGGGACAAGGGCATGCTGCGCGCCATTGAGCAGGCCATCCTCGAGAGCGATTTGGGCGTGACCCCCAACAACGACGGCTCGGTCATCCGCCTGCCCTTCCCGTCGCTCACCGAGGAGCGCCGTCGCGACTTGGCCAAGCAGTGCAAAACCTACGCCGAGGAAGCGCGCGTGGCCGTGCGCAACGCCCGCCGCGACGCCAACACCGCCATCGAGAAGGCCGTGAAGAACGACAACCTGCCCGAGGACGAGTCTAAGCGCGCCGAGGCCGAGATCCAGAAGATCACCGACAAGTTCGTCGCCGAAATCGACGAGGCCCTGAAGCACAAGGAAGCCGAGGTCATGGAGATCTAGGCTCCTCGCTGGCACTGCCAACGACCCGTACGTTTTGAGCGAGTGTATGAACAAAGATCTGGCGTACATATTTCCGAATCCGCCGGCGGGGCTTGACCCGTCGGCGTTGGATACGGCGCGCATCCCAGAATCGGTGGCCGTCATTATGGACGGCAACGGGCGCTGGGCGAAGAAGCGCGCTCTCAACCGCCTGAAGGGGCACAAGGCCGGCATCGAGGCGGTGCGCGAGACCATTCGCTGCGCGTCCGATTTGGGCGTGCGCTACCTTACCATCTACTCGTTCTCCACTGAGAACTGGAAGCGCCCCGAAGACGAGGTCATCGGGCTCATGGATCTGTTCGCCAAGACCATGCTGGCCGAGGTGGACGGGCTCCATGAAGAGGGCGTGCGTGTGCGCACCATCGGCGATCTGTCCATGCTGCCCCAGGAAACCCGCGATGCCTTCGATGCTGCCTGGGAAAAAACCAAGGACAACGACGGCATGACGCTGGTGGTGGCCGTCAACTACGGCGGCCGTCAGGAAATTCTGCGCGCCACCGAGGCCTGCATGCGCCGGGCGGTGCTCGAGGCCGAAGCCACGGGCGAGGTGCTTGCCCCCACCGAAGAGCTGTTCGAAGAGGGGCTTTATACCTATGGGATGCCCGATCCCGATCTGGTCATTCGCACGTCCGGCGAAATGCGCATCTCGAATTTCCTGCTGTGGCAAATAGCCTATGCCGAGTTCGTCGTCACCGAGGTGCTGTGGCCCGATTTCAACCGCTACACCTTTCTCGAGTGCTTGCTCGATTACCAGAACCGCGACCGTCGGTTCGGAGGGGTGGCCTAGATGCCGAGCATCTTTTCCCCCGACGAGAAAAAGAGCCGCGCCCGCCAGGCGCGTGAGCGTCTGCGCCGCAGTGCCGATGCCTACGCCCCCAAGGCGGGGCCGGCCGAAAACGCGGTGCGCGAGGAGGTGGAGGCCGTCGAGGCCTTCGAAGGCGCGGACGACGACGATTTCGAAACCCCCGAGCAGCGCCGGCGCCGCGAGGCCCAGGCGCGCTTGCAGCGCCGCCTGCATGGCGACGACCCTGAGCCTTCCGCGGAAGAGGAGGGGCTGCCCCCGCTCGTGTGCGATCCCGAGACGGCGCCCGCGGGCCCCCCGTGGCATTACGACCTTTCCGAGGAGGAGGCGCAGCAGCGCCAGGAGAAGCGCGACAGTCGCGCCGAGAAGCGCCATCAGCTGAAGCAGAAGGCCCTCGACAAAACGCCGAAGAAGCTGAAGAACCCCTCCGACTTGCAGGTACGCTTCCGCACGGGCGTGGTGTACACCGCCGTCACCGTCATCTGCGTGCTGGCCGGCAATATCCCCATGGTGCTCATGCTCATGGCCGTGGCCGGCATTTGCGCGGGCGAGTTTTTCTACATGCTGCGCTCCGACGCGAAGCTGCCCAACGAGATGCTGGGCATCATTGCGGCGGTGCTCTATCCGCTCAGCGTGTATGTGGCGGGTCTGATCGGCGCCATGATCGTGAGCCTTGCTCTTATGCTGGCGCTTTTGGTGTGGTACGTCTTCTGGTTGCGAGCGCGCATCCCCGATGTGTGCGTCAGCTTCTTCGGGGCTGCCTATACGGGCCTGCTGCTGTGCGGCCTTATCGTTATCCGCGTGTCGCTGCCCAGCCCGTGGGGCGGGGTGGCGGTGCTGCTGCTGTTCCTGGCAGTGTGGGCCAACGACGCCTTCGCCTATCTGGTGGGCAGCAAAATTGGCAAGCACAAGCTGGCCCCGCGCACGAGCCCGAAGAAAAGCTGGGAGGGCTTCATCGCCGGCCTGGTGGGCTCGGTGCTCTTCTGGTGCGCGCTGTCGTTTGTGCCGGGTATTACGATGTCCTTGGTGCAGGCGGTGTGCTTTGGCGTTGTCGCCGGTGCCATGGGCGTGCTCGGCGATTTGGCCGAAAGCCGCATCAAGCGCAATTCGGGGTTCAAGGATTCCGGCACCATTATGCCGGGTCATGGCGGGCTGCTCGATCGCAGTGACTCGCTGTTCCTCACCTCTATCACCGCTGCTATTTTGCTGGTGGCCGGCGGCTGCATTCCCTACGCGCTCTTCTAAAGGCGCTTGAAGAAAAATAGAGCAACGTGGCGAAAGGGGCGCTCATGGCAAAGCGTCGCATAGTGGTTTTGGGGTCAACGGGCTCCATCGGTACGCAGACGCTCGATGTGGTGCGCCAGCACAGCGATCAGCTGGAAGTGGTGGGTCTGGCGGTGCATAGTCGCATCGACACGCTCCTGGCCCAGGCGCGCGAATTCGACGTTTGCCACCTGGCGGTGGGCGATGAGGCCCTGGCCAATGACCCGCGCATCGACGAGGCGCGCCAGCTGACGGCGCGCTTGGCAGCGAGTCACTCGGGAGATGAGGGCACCGTGGGAGTGGGGCCGGCGGCCGTGCTCGACTTGGTACGCCTGCCGGACGTCGACGTAGTAGTAAACGCCCTGGTGGGAGCTGCGGGCCTGCGCGCCAGCTACGAGACGCTGGCCCAGGGCAAGGTGCTGGCGCTGGCGAACAAGGAGTCGCTCGTGGTGGGGGGCGACCTTATCATGCCCCTGGCGGCGCAGGTGGACGAGGCGCGCCGGGCCGCTGGGCTTGCGCCGGCCACGGGTCCGGCGGGGGCGCTCATGCCCATCGACTCCGAGCACGGGGCCATTTACCAGTGCCTGTTGGGAGAGAACCCGCGCGAGGTGTCCAAGCTGTGGGTAACGGCCTCGGGCGGTCCTTTCCGCGGGAAGACCCGTGACGAGTTGCGCCATATTACGCCGGCGCAGGCTCTGGCCCATCCCACGTGGAACATGGGGGCGAAGATTTCCATCGACTCGTCGACGCTGATGAACAAAGGCCTGGAAGTGATTGAGGCCCACCACCTGTTCGCCATGCCCTATGACAAGATCGAGGTGGTGGTGCAGCCGCAAAGCGCCATTCACTCGATGGTGGAATTCACCGACGGTTCCGTGAAGGCGCATCTCGGCACCACGGACATGCGCATTCCCATCCAGTTTGCCCTCTCGTACCCCGATCGTTGGGAGGCTCCGGTGGCACCCTTGGATTTCCGCACCCTGGGCACCCTTGAGTTCGCCGCTCCTGACACTCACACGTTCCGCTGTTTGGCCCTGGCACGTGAGGCGGGCCGCCAGGGGGGCACCTTGCCCTGCGTGATGAACGCGGCGAACGAAGTGGCGGTGGCGGAGTTCTTGGCCGGCTCGATCAGCTATTTGGATATTGCGGCCTGTGTCGAAGCGGCCATGGAGGCGCAGGGTTCCGAGCCGGTGGAAAGCCTCGAGCAGCTTGAAGAGGTGGACGCTCGCACGCGCGTGTTCGCCCGCGCCTGGTGCGGCACGCATCCCTTGCTGTAGCGATAGCGCAGAAAACAAAACGGAAGGGGAGGCTGGAGCGCCTCCCCTTCCGTGGGTTGAGGGGCGGTTGTTCGATCTGCGAGCGAGGAGATCGACTGCGAATAGCAGAAGCCGTCGTTTGGAAGAGTTCCGTGACGCCCGGCTAGCTGCGCTGTCGCCGGCGAACAATGACGAGGGTGCTAGCAGCGCCTAGCACGACCACCACGAGGGCTGCAGTGGCGCGGCCGAGGTTGTCGCTCGTTTGAGAGAGCGCGGCAAAGGGCCGCGGTTTCTCCTTGACCTCGGTAGGCTTGGCCGGGGTTTCCTCAACTTCCGTAGGCGGCTCCTGCGGCTCGGGGCTCTCCGGCGCTGGCGGCTCTTCGGGAAGGGGCGCGGGCTCATCAGGCGGCAAAACCTCTTCGGGTTCCTCGGGGACTGAGGGCTCTTCGGGTTCTTCGGGCTCCTCGGGGAGGGGATAGACGACGGTCTGGTCTTGGTTGTCGAGGTCGGCGTGGAGCGCTATTTCCTTATCGTTGTAGTACAGCGATTCGAAGACCACGAGCGGCAGCTCCTTCGTGCGGTCAGCATCTTCGTCGTCGGGCTCTGTGCCCGTGCCGTTCTCGTCGTCAGGCTCAGCACCTGGTTCAGCATCGGGGTCATTGTCGGCTCCAGCGTCAGGCCCAGGCTGGGTGTTGTCGCCGGAATCGTCGCCATCCGTTCCCGGGTCATCGCTGGCGGTAAAGTCGCCATTGGCGGGTGGGGTAAACGTCAGTTCCATGGCGATGGTGCCTTGAGAATCCTCGGGAGTAAAGGTGCGGTCGGCGCTGACAACCTGACCGTCGACGGTGAAGGGCTTTTGGGTGGCACGATTCATGAGCACGGCGGTCATGGTGTAGGTGCGCCCCGGGGTGAGGCCTCGGTAGGCCACGACGTCGACGATGGTGGTCGGGTCGCCAAGGCTTCCCCCGTGGGTGCCGCTTGCTTGATCGTGGGCGTTCGTGTGCAAGGCCACGGGGCTGATGGTCACAGTTTGCTTGAGATCGTCCATATGCCGGTGGCTTGCCTCCTCGGTTTCGCCCCGCTTGAGGGTCTCGAACACCACGACGGCAGTCTCTTCGGTAACGGAAGAAGCGTCGAATGTCAGGGGCACGGTGACGAAGCCGTTGGACTCTTTGGGGACGAAGGCCACCGTGGCGCTGACCGTCTCTCCGTCGGCCAGGAAAGGCTCGCCCGTCGCGCGATCCATCAGCACGGCCTCAAGGGTGTACTCTTGCCCCGGCTCCAGGCCCTCGTAGGAAACACGGTCCATGATGACGGCCTCGTCTTCGGCGTTCAGCTGGCTGTCGAACAGGTTGCCGGTGGCGCCATTGTAGGCGTGGGTGCGAATGCGCGGCTTGTTGTCGGTGGTGTTGTTGAGCGTTCCCAGATCGATCACCTTCCCCTGGTCGACGGCGTCCACGATCACCTCATCGCGGATCATGGAGAACAGCTGGTTGGCGGGGCAGCGCAGCTCTTCGATATCGTAGAGATCGTAGGGCAGTGCGCCCTCGTTGTCGGCCGGGGAAGCTCCCTCGGAGGCGCCGCCGCTGAACCAGCAGCCCGCGTTGGCGTCCAGCTGGCTCATGTCAACGGAGAGGGGGAGGGAGAAGCGGCCCTCGGCATCGCGAAACTGCGCGTCGTTGGCGTTCGTGCGGCTGGTGTGCGGCCGAGAAGCGGAGGCCTCGGTGGAGGCAAAGCCGTTCTTGTCGGTGACCAAGATGTGCCACTCGCCCGTCGAGCGCGCCGTAATTTTGAAGGGAACGCCCGCAAGGCGCGTTGAGCCGTTCGCGCGCTTAATGAAGCGCAGATCGGAGCGCACAACAACGTCGCTGATGCGGTCGCCGCCCTCCTCCGCCTGAAAGTTTTCCAAAGTTTCGCGGTCGTGATTCTCGTCGCTGACGTGGCGCACGTGCACGGTGGTGTCGGGAAGGTAGCCCTCGGGGGCCTTCACCTCCTGAATAGTGTAGGAGCCGATGGGCAGTCCTAGTGTTCCGTCTTGCAGCTTGTAGAAGTCCGGCCCGCTCACCTTGTAGGGCAGCACCTGCTCGGGGCCGCGTTGGCTGCGATGGGTAAATGTGCCCTCGGCCTGCTTGAGCGAGAACGCGCCCTCGTCGTTGGTGCGCACCACCCACGAGGCCTGGGGCTGGGCCGTGGCCAAGGTGGCCGCGCTAGCGCCTTCCAGGGGGTAGTAATTGATGCGGAAGTGGGCATCGCCTAAGTTGGCGCCGCCCTGGGGCACGGGCTTTCCCGTGCGACGGTCCACCTTTCTGAGCAGGATATCAAGGGGCTCGAGCTTGGGCGGCTCGGGCACGGCGCCCTTGTTCACGTGAAAGGTTTCCCCATCCACCACAGTGACGGGATAGATGCGCGGGTCGACGGCATAGCCCTTGGCGGCGCGCTTGGTCTCGCGTACCCAATAAGATCCGATGGGCACTTCGTCGATGCGCGCCACCATGGCGCCCTTGTCGTTAGGGGCCACATCCATGGTGCCGTAGCGGTTGAGGCAGGCGGCGTCGGTGAAAACGCCGTAGGTGGCATTGGCCAGAGAATAGCAGGGATTGCCGTCGGTGAGCCGGGGGTTGTCCGACACCTTGACCAGGTCGATGGCACCGCGCTGGGGCTCGTCGACGAAGGTGACGGTGTCGGGGTTCTCGTCGTCGGCCCGCGCTTCGATGGTCAACTTCTTGACGCCATCGTAGCGGCGGAAGCCGGACGGCGCGAACAGCTCGGCGGCGTAATAGGTGCCCGCCTCCACCTCGGCAACGATGTTGCTCTTGCCGTCGTCTTTGCTGACGAAGACGAGGTTGGTGTGGGTGCGCGCCCAGTCGCGCGCCTCTTGCCAGGTGTCCCAGGTGCCCCTCTTCCCCTTGGCCGCCGCGGCTTCAGCGTCGCTCTTGTCAGCAAAGGCGGCGATTACCGCATGTTTCAGGGAATAGCGGCTATTCGCGTTGGAGAGCGCCTGATTGGCCGACTTTTTAATGGCCTGGGCCTTGCCTTGGTTGGGCGGGGGAACGAGGAGGTACCCCACGACATCTTGGAAGGATTGCCCCGTCGAGGCGGACTTGGCGTCGAACTTGTAGAAGAACTTGAGCCATCCGGTGTAGGCAGACTGCGAGCCTTTGTAGGTGCCCTTAAAGGCCAGGTAGTTATCCCCAGCAGAGTCCATGATGATGGCGCCTCCCCCGTTCACCACGCCGGAGGAGCCGCAGGTGCCATGGGCCATGGCCTTGTTGTTGGGCGCCTCGCCTGGGCCGTAGCCGGGGTCTTGGTAGCTGGAGCCAGTCGTAAGATAGCGCGTGCGGTACTCGGTGCCGTTGCGGGCCGTGGCAAATTCCGCATTTTTGCCGAGACGACCGGCAATGGTGTCGCCGAAGAAGGCGTCGACGGCCTCGTTGTACGTGCTCGATGAGGGCTTGAGCACCGGTTCGTCCCACGTGGTGCCCGTCGAGACGCCGCCCTCGTACACTTGGCGCGTGCCGAAAAAGGCGCCGAAGCCATAGCTGCCGATCATGGCGCTGGGGAACCCATAGGCGGCCTGCTTCTTCTTCATGTCGATATCGAAGTTCTCCAGGCGCGTATGGGAGTTCAGCTGATAGTGCTTGTCGAGGGTGCCCGGAAAGCCGGCTGCCAGTCGCTTAAGCGGGCCGGTGGAGCTAGCGCTGTCGGCGCACTTGGCCTCGCGGATGGCGTCGGGCACGTCCGAGCGAAAGCGGAGTTCGCTAGTGCCAGAAGATACGATGGCATCGGAAGTGTCGAGGTCGGCCAGCACGAAATGCTCGTAAGCGGGGTGAGTTGGCGCCAGCCAGAACACCACAGCAAGGGTTTCGGGGCTCGGCACTAAAGCGGCGGGAATGCGAACTTCGCCGGACGAGGCGTCGTACGTGCACTGCTCAGTAAGATCGATCTGCTTGTTGTTGAAGGTGGCGTAGTAATCGTAGACGGCGAAGCGCAGATGGTCGTCGAAGGAGCAGGCAGGATTCTGCTGCCCCACATCCACGATAAAGGAGTCGTTGCGCTGCTGAGCCGCCGCTTCGTAGCTGGCGAAATCGATGGTGCGCAGGGCTGTGTCCTTAAAGTGCAGAACAACGTTCACGCGGAAGCTCTCAGCGGCCACGGCCGGTTCGAGGCGGGCGGATAAGAGGCCTGGAAGCAGCCCTAAAACAAGAAGAAGCGCCAGACAGGCGCGGGGGAGGGAACGGGGGAAACGAAAGACGGTTGAGCGCGCGTCGCGAAGGCCCGCTGGCACAGGGGCGGCGCGTAGGGGAACAGGATGGTGGGGGCTCATGGGCACTCCTCTCTGCGCAGCGGGGCGCGACGACGAAAGAGACAGGAATCGGGTGCCCGCTGTCTCAAAACGTCCACGGAGGAAAAGAGGCCGAGAGAGTGGTTTGGCGTAGAGCAGCGAAGCACCCGATGGCGTATACCCTAGGCACCGGGTTTCGCGGGTCTGTCGCCTTGCTGCCGCCGCGAAGCCGCCCTGCATTCTGCAGAGCCGAGGCAGTGAGTCGCACGGTTCTTCCGATAAGGGGGGAGGCCCGAGAGGGCGTGCGACAGCGGCCGCTCCGTGAAGAATCTGCGCAGAAATGCCCGTGTGTTATAGGGATTTCGCGAGTGAGGCCGTTGTGCAAAGGCGGGTTTGCCCCCTCTTCCTATAATGGGCTGCGAACTAAAGCCGCCGACGGCGATCGGTGGCACTCTCGATATCGACCCTTCCCTTCCCAAGGAGTTGTGCGATGGATTTGCTGATCATTATTGTGTGCGCTGTGGTGGTCATCGGCTTTCTGGTGTTCATCCACGAAGGAGGCCATTATCTGGCGGCCCGCGCCTTTGGCGTGCGCGTGACCGAGTTCATGCTGGGACTCCCCGGCCCCTCGGTGGGTTTTACTCGCGGCGAGACGCGCTTCGGCGTGACGGCGGTTCCCTTGGGCGGTTACGCCAAGGTGTGCGGTATGGAAGCGGGACCGCTGCAGCCTCATTTGCAGGAAGTGCTTGCCGCGCTCTATCGCCGGGGTACGGCGAACATGGAGGACATTGCTCTCGATTGCGGCATCACTGACGACGAGGCCTACGAGGCGCTGGAGGAACTGGTGGAGTGGGGCAGCGTCATCGGCCCCACCAAGCAGGACCAGTTCAACACCTATCGCGCCCCGCGCGTGATGCCCACCAAGCGCCAGCAGCGCAAGGCGGCCAAGGCGGGCAAGCCGGCACTTACTTCCTATCAGCTGGGCGAGGCGCGTCCGGTTGACGACCCCCATGCGTTGTATGAGAGCGAGTACTCCCAGCAGTACCGTTCGCTGCCGTTCTGGAAGCGCTCGGTTATTCTGCTGGCGGGCATTGCCATGAACCTCTTGTTCGCCATGCTCGTGTTCATTCTGGTGTTCTCGATCATCGGTTTTCAGGTGCAGCATCCCGAGACGGGCGAGCTGGTTACCATCCATGCCTCCGTGCTGCAAGCGCTGCAAGCGGGCTTTACGTATATCGGCATGGTCATTCAGGCCGTGGTGGGCCTGTTCAACCCGGCCACGGCGGCTCAGACGGTGTCCGACTCCACGTCCATTGTGGGCATTGCCGTCATGTCGAAGGATTACTTCCAAGCCGGCCTGATCGAGGGGCTCGAGTTTATGGCCATGATCTCGGTGTCGCTGGGCATCATGAACTTGCTGCCCATTCCTCCCCTGGATGGCGGTCGTTTTGTGGTGGAGGTGTTCCAGAAGGGTACGCGCAAGACCGTATCCCAGAAGGTGATGAACTATATGTCCATGGCGGGCATGGCGCTGTTCATCGGCTTGTTCGTCATCATGCTGAACCAGGACATCCAAAGGTTCGTGCTCGGGAATTGGGGATAATCTGTTCCGTCGGCCCTAACGGGACCGACGGGAACGTCGACGCTGCGGCTCCGACAGGCACCTGGCCTTGCCCCTTGTTTTGGGCTCGGCGCGGCGCGAAGGCCGCTTGGCCCAAAGGCGGGGCAATTCCAGGCACCTGTCGAACCCTCGCTGACTTCCTTGGGCGAACATGCGGGATATAATAACTGGACTGGTTCTTTCTTGAGAAAGAAGTTCTATGGATGAGAATATGAAGCCGCATCAGCGGACGCGCCGCATTATGGTGGGCGCGGTGCCGGTGGGCGGGGGCGCGCCAGTGGCGGTGCAGTCGATGCTGAATGCCCCGGCCGACGATGTGGCGGCCAACTTGGCTCAAATCGAGGCTTTGGCTGAGGCGGGATGCGAGATTGTGCGCATGGCCATTCCGCGCCGTGCGTGCTTGGATGCTTTCGAGGCCGTGTGCGCTGCCTCGCCGCTGCCCGTGGTGGCCGACATCCACTTCGATGCCACCATTGCCATTGAGGCAGCGCGGCGCGGCGCAGCCAAGCTGCGCATCAACCCCGGTAACATCGGGGGACTCGAGGCAACGCGTGACGTCATCGAGGCGGCACGTGAGGCGGGTATTCCCATTCGCATTGGAGTGAACGCGGGCTCGCTGGACGACGCCGTTGCCGAGCGTCAGGATTTGACGCTGCCCGAGAAGCTGGTGGCATCGGCGCGCCAGTATGTGCGATTCTTCGAAGATGAGTGCCATTTCTTCGATTTGGCCGTTTCCGCCAAGGCCCATGACGTGCAAACCACCATCGACACCTACCGTCTTCTGGCCGCCGAGCTGCCCGAGGTGCCGCTGCACATTGGGGTCACTGAGGCGGGCACGGCGTTCCAGGGCATCATCAAATCCGCCGCTGGCCTGGGCGTGCTGCTGGAAGAGGGCATCGGCGACACCATGCGCATCTCGCTGACCGACGACCCGGTGGTGGAGGTGCGGGCCTGCTGGACGCTGCTGGGGGCCCTCGACTTGCGTCGCCGCGCACCGGAGCTTATCAGTTGTCCCACCTGCGGGCGCTGTCAGGTGAATCTTATCGGCCTGGCTCGCGAGGTGGAGGAGCACCTGGCTACCGTGCAGAAGCCCGTGAAAGTGGCAGTGATGGGGTGCGTGGTAAACGGTCCGGGCGAAGCCGCCGATGCCGATATTGGGGTGGCCTGCGGCGCCGGCTCGGGCGTCGTTTTCTCCCATGGTAAAATCGTTCGCAAAGTTAATGAGTCAGATATTGTGCCTGCCCTACTGGAAGAGTTGGAGAACCTATGAGTCAAGTTCTGCGCATGAGCAAGTTGTATGCCCCCACCTTGAAGGAGGATCCGTCCGACGCCGACATCGACAGCGCGCGCCTGCTTTTGCGCGCCGGCATGCTGCGTAAGACGGCCTCGGGCCTCTATTCGTTTTTGCCCCTGGGCTTCCGCGTGCTGAAGAAGATCGAGGACATTGTCCGCGAGGAAATGAACGCCTCCGGTGCTCAGGAAATTCTCATGCCGGTGCTGCAGCCGGCCGAGCTGTGGGAGGAAAGCGGCCGTTTGAACGCCTACGGCCCCGAGCTGATGCGCCTGGTGGATCGTCATGATCGCGAGATGTGCCTGGGCCCCACCCATGAGGAAATCATCGTGTCGCTGGTGCGCAACGAGCTGCGTTCCTACAAGGAGCTGCCGCAGAACCTCTACCAAATCCAGACGAAGTACCGCGACGAAATTCGCCCGCGCTTCGGCCTTCTGCGCAGCCGCGAGTTCGTGATGAAGGACGCTTACAGCTTCAACGCCACCCAGGAGTCGCTCCAGGAAACCTATGACGAGATGGGGAAGGCCTACGGGGCCATCTGCGAGCGTTGCGGTTTGGACTATCGCGAGGTAGAGGCCGACGGCGGCCAAATTGGCGGCAAGGTGACCACCGAGTTCATGGCCCTGGCCGATTCCGGTGAGGCTGATCTGGTGTACTGCTCCTGCGGCTATGCGGCGGACGCCGAGGCCGGTGCCTGCATGGCGCGCCCCACGGTATACGAAGTGGACGCCATGGAGAAGGTTGCCACGCCGGGCGTGCACACCATCGCCGAGCTGGCGGAGTTCCTGGACATCCCCGAGTCCTCCACGGTGAAGGCCCTGTCGGGCAAGGATGCCGAGGGCAATTTGGTGGCCGTGTTCATCCCCGGCGATCACGAGCTGAACGAGCTGAAGATCGAGGGCGTGGTGCCGGGCTTCACGCTGCTGACCGATGACGAGATGAAGTCCTTCGGGCTGTGCAAGGGCTCCATGGGCCCGGTGGGCTTGCCCGAGAACGCTCGCGTCATTGCCTCCACCAGCCTCCAGGCGGTGCCGCAGTGGGTGGTGGGCGCCAACGAGGACGGCTACCACTACGTGGGCGCGCGCCTCGGCCAGGATTTCACGGTGGACGAGTGGGCCGATCTGGCCACGGTAAAGCCTGGCGACTGCTGCCCGGAGTGCGGCTTGCCCCTGGAGGGCGCTCGCGGCATTGAGGTGGCGCAGATCTTCCAGCTGGGCGATCGCTATTCCAAGGCCATGGGCGCCACGTTTATGGACGAGGACGGCGAGGAGAAGCCCTTCATCATGGGCTGCTACGGAGTGGGTATCAGCCGCACTATGGCCGCTGTGGTCGAGCAGCATCACGACGAGAACGGCATCCAGTGGCCGCTGTCCGTGGCGCCGGCGCACATCTGCGTCATTCCGCTGACAGTGGGCGATGACGAGGTGCAGCCCATGGCTGAGAAGATTGCCCGCGATCTGAACGAGTTGGGCTTCGAAGTGGTTATAGACGACCGCGACGAGCGCGCCGGCGTGAAGTTCAACGACGCCGACCTTATCGGCTGGCCCGTGCAGGTGGTGCTGGGCAAGCGCGGTCTGAAGGAGGGCAAGGTCGAGGTGAAGCTGCGTCGCACTGGCGAGAAGAAGGACGTCACGCTGGACACCCTTGCCGAGATGATGGGCTTCGCTCGCCGCGCTATGCGCGACAACACGCTGCATGGCGCCGGCACCGGTTCTTTCGAGGCTATTTTCGGGTAAGCTAAGCCTTACCAATTCAATCAACCTCTGACGGGGCGGTAACACTACCGCCCCGTCGGCGTTTCTGGGGCCGTGCGCCGCCTATGATGGAGAAGCTAACTCAAACAGGAACGGGAGGCCTCGAAATGACTGCGAATACTCCGAACTTCGCCAACGGGCTGAAGGACATTTTTCTTGCCGGCGTGGGCGCCATGGCGCTGGGGGCTGAAAAGACCCAGGAGCTGGTGGAGCAGCTGATCGCCAAGGGCGAGATCACCGTGGAGCAGGGCAAGGAGATCAACTCCGAGGTGCTGAAGCAGGCCCAGACTACGGCCGAGCGCGTGGGCCAGCAGACCCAGGCGGCTGCCAGCCACATGAGCGATCAGGCGAAGACGGCAGCTGAGCTGCTGAAGGAGCAGGGCCAGTCCGCGGTGTCTTTCGCGCGCTCCCAGGCGGAGATGGCCACGGACAACGCCAAGAAGGATTCCGCCAACTTCGCCGAGGCCCTGAAGCACGATGTGCTGGAGGCCCAGATGGCGGTCATGACGCCCGAGCAGCGCGCCGAGTTCGCCGCCAAGGCAGCCGAGATTGCCGCACGTGATGCGAATGAGAGCGACCAGCAGTAACGCGCTGCCCAACAATGTTCCGCAAGAAAAGAGACGAGCTTCGGCTCGTCTCTTTTTGTCGGGGCTGCAGCGGAAAAGAGCAAGCCCCCCTGCAGTGGGCAGGGGGGCTTGAAAGGGAGGGCTCATGAAGCGCCGGGCGTTTCCGGACAGGCTTTCTTGGCAGAGCTACCAGGCGCCCGCAGCTTCACCAAACGCTGGCGGGTTTACCGGGTGCCAGCAGGTTTACCAGGCGCCAGACACCAGGTTCTTGCCCAGCAGGTAGCCGAAGGTGGTGCAGGCGCCGCCCAGGTTAATGCCGGGAACCTTGTAGTCGTATACGTCGCCGTACATGTCGCCCACCACGGTGCCCACGCCGTACAGGCCGGGGATGGGGTCGTTGTTCGCGTCGCACACATGCATCTGGATGTCGGTGTTCAGGCCGCCGGTGATGCACAGGGTGTAGGGCTCGTTGCGGATGCCGTAGAACGGCGGCTGCTGAACCGGCAGCAGGAAGCGCTTGTCCTTGTGGAACTCGTCGTCCTTGCCCGTGGCGCAGTAGCCGTTGTAGCGCTCCACCTGGGCCAGGAACTCTTCGCGGGGCAGCCCCAGGCCGTCGGCTAGCTCTTCCAGGGTGTCGGCCTTCACCGCGGTCTCGGCCATGGTGGCGTCGAAGCCGGCGTACTCGTCGGTGGTGGTCCAGTCGGTGTTCGGGTCGAACAGCATCTCGATGGCGTCCTTCACTTCCTGGGTGTCGCGCGCCTCGCCGCCGATGCGGTCGCCCTGCCAGGGCGCGGAGGCCTCAACCCAGTTGGCGTCCCAGATGAGGAAGGCGCATCCGTCGGGCTGCACGCGCTGGGGGTAGGGCATATAGCCGTAGGTGCAGTTCTCGTTCGAGTAGCGCTTGCCCTTGCTGTTCACCAGTAGACCGGGGAAGGTGGTCAGCGCACCCTCGGCCCACCAGCGGCAGGGCAGCACCTCGTCGCCCATGGTAGCCAGCATGGGGGCGTTGGGGGTGTACTTCTGCCAGGCGGCGCCGATCCACAGGGCCAGCTTCAGGCCGCTGCCGTCGTACACACCGCCGTTGCCGAAGGGCAGGGCGATGGGGCAGTATTTCGCCACCATGTCGCGATCCTGGGAGAAGTCGCCCGTGGCCAGCACCACGCCCTTGGAGGCGGTGTAGCGGATGTACTTGCCGTCCTCGGTCTTGGCTACGCAGCCGGTGACGCGACCGGTGTTGTCGCCCTCGCGATCGAGCTGCACGGCGGTGGTGTTGTAGAAGATCTGGCCGCCGGCCTTCTGGATTTCCTCGGCCAGGGCTTCGACGACGATCTGCTGGGAGGCGCCGGCGGCGTTGTTGCCCTCGGCCACGAAGGAGTGGGATACGTTCAGCGTCTTCAGCGGACCGCCGTCCCACCAGTTCTTGCCGCCGTCCTGCTGGTTGTTCTCGATAACGGCCGAGATGCCGTAGGGCTTCACCTTGTCCATCAGCCAGTTCATGGCGTTGCCGGACTCATCGAACACGAGCCACCACTTCTCCTGGTCGAGGCGGAAGCTGTTGGCGGCGAAGATGTCCTGGAAGATGGGTTCGATCTCCTCGCGGGTGTAGTCCATACCCAGCTCGTGGGTGAGGCGGGTGTTGAAGGCCGCGTTGGAACCGCCGCGCGAGACGGGGCCCGAGCTGCTGGCGATAAGCACCAGGTCGGCGCCTTCTTCCATAGCGGAGGCGGCGGTGACGAGGCCGCCCACGCCGGCGCCGAGGACGAGGATCTCGCAGTTGACGGTCTCCTCGATCTTGCTCTCGTCGATAGGATCGGGGGCGATCTCGAAGTTCCACTTGGCGTTGGCGAACTTGTCGGCGTCCAGAATGAGCTCGCCCGTGCCGGCCAACTCGCCCGTGCCCTCGGTCTTCGGGGCGCACCCGGTCAGGCCCAGCGTGCCCGCGGCCGCGGCGGCCACGCCGGCGACGGTGGCGCCCTTCAGGAAGCTGCGACGATCCATGTTGCTTGCGTTAGTCATGGGGATTCCCTCCTTACGTATCTGTTCCCCTGTGCGTCCTGCGACGCGTGATGCGGGGTGGCAACGGCGGAAACCGTGGGAGGCCGGATACCGCCGTTGCCACCCGACTGCCCCTACCTTACGAGAGGTGCCGCTTGGGCGCGTCACTCGCTTTGGGCGAAATTGCTTGGGGGTGACCTGCGGAAACGGTTTTCTCATACAAAAGGAGTGATGGCGCAGAGTGCGGTTCTTCTATACTTGAGGGTGGAAAAGTCTTTGCCAGTGGGGAGGGGAAGGGCATGACGGGAAACGGAAGCGCCGCGCCGGCCAACGCCTTGACGGGCCGTCCGACCATGTTCGATGTGGGCATTGGCGTGCTGTACTTCTTCACCTCGCACATGGTTATTCGGGCGCTGTACTATGTGGGGCTCGATCGCACGCCGTGGCAGCTGGCGGTGTTTATCATGCTGGTGATTCTGGCCATTGTGGTGGCCCATGGCTTCGCCGGCGCCTTACAGAAAAGCCGCCTGGCGGTGGAGACGCGCTTCGGTGTGCCCGCGGTCAGCGTGGTGGCCGCCGTGGGTGCCGTGGTGGCTCTGATCTCAACGCTGCCCGTGGTGGGCGTGGGTATGTTCTATCTTTCGGCCATCCTGTTGGGGCTGGCGTGCGGTTGGATCGTGGTGATCTGGTCGTCGACCATCCATGTGACGCGCCCCGATGCGAATTCCTTCTATCTGGATCCGGCCCTGCTGGTGGCCGTGGCGGTATACTTCCTGTTTCGCTGCGTGAGCTCGCTTTCTGAGGCGGTGGCCCAGGGCTTTCTGTTGGCGTTGCCACTAGTGGCATTGGCGTGCATTGTGCGCAGCGGGAAGTTGCTGGCCGAGCGAGCGCAATCGCTGGAGGTGCTGGTAGTGGTGGCTGCGGCCTTCGCCATTGGGTGCAGCTTGGTGGTGTACTTCTCGGGGCGCGAGTCGGAGCTGTTGCCCTCGGGGCTGAACTTCATGGTGCTGTTCGAAGTGCTGGCCGTGGCGGTGATGGTGTTCTGCTGCGCGCTAATGCGCGGGTTCGCCCAGCGCAGCGACGGGCTGCCCGCGCCCGTGATTGCCGCGGTGACCATCGGGCTGTGCTACGGAGCGCCCTTTGCCGTGGGGCTGCTGATGGGCAGCGCCGGCATTCCGGCCCACTCGCCGGACGCGCTGTGGGAGAGCAACATCTGGGTGCTGGTCATCGCCATTTTCGCCTACGACATTCGCGACTCGCTGTACGCCGTGCGCGGACTGGCCGTGGGACTGATGTTCGAGGCCATGTGCGTGGCTCAGCTTATTGCGCGAGTAGCTACGCTGGAGCTGACCATAAGCTCGGTGCTGGTGGCGGTGGCGTTGTCGGCGCTGTACCTGCTGTGCGTGGGCAACCAGCTGCTGCGGGATAGCTTCTGGCGCGACGGTCGCGGCGCGCGGGTGATGCCCAGGTTGAATGTGACGGCGGGGGAGAAGGAGGCCGTTGCGGCCGGCCGCAAGGGGCTTGCGGACGATGGCGCCGCAGGCGATGTGCGTGCTGCTGCGGAGGCTTCTCGGAAATCCGCAGGGGAATTGCAGCGCGCGGTATCTGGCCAGGTGGAAGCTGCGCCGGGGGCCGTGGCAGCGGCTGTGGCTGCGAGCGTGGTTTGCCCAGGTGGTTCGCGCGCCCCGGTGCCCGACCCCATGGCGGCTGACGCCGATCCAGCCGACGAGGGCGAAGCGCTCGAGGAGGGCGTGCCTGTGGAGATTGCGGCCTACTGCCAAGACTTGGCCGACGAGTACGGCCTAACCCCGCGCGAGGCCGAGATTCTAGCGTTGGTGGCATTGGGTCGCAGCGCGAAGTACATCGCCGACGAGCTGCAGGTAAGCTACAACACCACGCGCACCCACATCCGCCACATCTACGAGAAGCTGAACATCCACAGCAAGCAAGAGCTGATTGACGTGGTGCTGTTCGGCTCGGGAGTTATGTAGAGACGAAGCCTGGCGGGAGGTCATGCGGGTATGTGATGGCGGCGAGCTATTGCGGACCGTGGGCTTTCATGCGACTGCGTTCTAGCACGATGAAGCGGCCTCGCCTGAGGGTTCGCGCGATTTCCATCCGCTGGGATAGCGCATGCCCGCTTGAACTCGGGCTATGCGATCGTCTTTTGCTCCAGCGTTTCCCGAAGACGCTACAGAGTTTGTTTTCTTGCCAAAATGTAGGCTCAGATTTGCAGAAAAAAGAAAGCGCCGCTCAATCGAGCGGCGCTGGCAAAGCTGGAATAGGGGCAGTGTTTGTGGTTAACCTGCGAGAACGAGTCCCACGAAGGGCGGCTCGTAGGCGTAGAAGCCCGATGTGTACAAATACTTGTGCATGAGCGGGCTGTCATAGCGGTTGGCTACCTTGATCCAGCCCGTTTTGCCGCCGGACTTCACCTGGAAGCGCACCGTGTTGCCCTTGACGTAGGTCTTCAGGAACTTCACCTTCGCGCCCTTCTTGATGGTGAATTTCTTGGAGGTGCACTTGGTATTCTTGTAGGCGGTTATGGCCTTCTTTGTCTTGTAGGTGTTGTTGCCCTTGAAGCCCACGGTAAGCTTGCCGATCGAACTCGTTTTCTTCAGGGTGCCCGATTTGTACTTGTAGGTGTAATCGGCCGAGATAGAGCTAGCCATATAGGACATGGCAGTGAAACTGACCGTCATCGAGTTGCCCGACACCTTTTTGACTTCGCCGCCTACGTGGTTCCCGATTTTGGATCCCAGGCCTTTGTTGAAGTTGATGACCCTCTTGAGCTTCCCGTTTTTGATTTGATAGAGCGCGCATACTTCAGCGTCGCCGTTGTCCATAGGGGCGTAGAGGTACATGAAGCATTTGCCGTTCTTCAACTGAATAAGCTGGGCCTTAACGTTGTAGAACCAGGTTGATTTCGCGAAAGCCTTTTTGTCGTTGAGGTAGACGGTTATCTTGTTGCCGATGTAGCCGTCCTGGTACGAAGTGGCCACCTTGACGGTGTCGGCCTTACGATCGCCCGTGGCGTCGTACTGAGTGTACGTCACGTTCTCCTTAAGCGTGTGTGCCTGCGCGCCTTTAGTGGCCGTGGTGGCGTAGGCATCCGTGGGCTGCGCCACCAAAAAGCTGCAGGCCAGGAGCGTCACGAGAGCGGCTGCCGCGAAGTAGGCGAGTCGGTTCTTGATTGATGCTGCCATCGAATCTCCCTTCTCTCATTCTGATGGGAACAGCGTAGCATAAATTTGACCCTTTACCTCGCCTTATGCAAAGAGGATGCTTGGTAGATGGACTCTGCTGATAGCCTGCTCGGGGCTCGGGGCTCGGGGTCTGGGCTCTGGGCAACGAAGCGAAAAATCGATGAGGTAGTTCGCTTACGAGGAAACGGGTGACGTGCGAATCGCACTACGATGAGGACCAGAGAAAGCGGCGAGGCGTCAGCCTGTGTCGTTGACCTCCAGGTCACTTTCGTGATATGTTTTTGTTAAATAAAAAGGTTGTGATGCGCTGTGGCTACCGATATCGTTGTTCACCCTCGCGTGCTATGCCGACACTCGGGGATTAGCGAGGAAGATGTCGTGGTTGCTCTCAAAAACGCTGTTGTGGTAGTTAACCGCACCTACGAGCCTCCTGACATTTACGCGGCAGCAGGCGCGGATTGTAAGGGCCGCATGCTGGAGGTGCTAGGCGTGGAGCTGGAAGACGGTCGTTTTTTGGTGTATCACGCTATGAAGCTTACCGCGAAGATGAGCCGTGAGCTGGGCTTGGGATAGGAGGGCCTGATGGAATACCGGACTAAAAGTGGATTCGTGCTCACCGATGAAATGATTGAGGAATTGGCCGAGCAGGCAGAGCGAGGAGAGTATCCGGGACGCTCTGGAAAGGTGATCGTGGCTCCCCAGGGGCGGCCGCCCCTATGTGACGAGGAGCTGGTAACGGTGGCGTTCAAGGTGCCGCGCTCGTATCGGGACCGGCTGGATGAAAAAGCCGCCAGCCGTCACGAGACCCGTTCGCAGTTCATGCGCCATGCGCTAGAAGCCGCGCTGGCATAGGAAAGTGTTATCCGACTGGGCGCCATTGTCTCTTGTTAGAGGTATCTACTTTGCATTACAATAATGCAAAGTACGTACCTTGGAGGAACCATGGCGGATACGACGGCAACTATTAATGTGCGGCTCAGCCCGACTCTCAAGGAACGCGGCGACAGCGTTCTGAAGAAAAACGGCATCTCAACCACGCAGGCTATTCGCGCGCTGTGGGGCGTCATGGCTCGCACGCATGAGGTGCCGGACTTCGTTCTGGCTGAGCAAAGCGAGGCTCGGGAAGACGAAAAGACGCGCAAGAGGACGATCGCTCGTAGCCTCTTGGGCATTGCGTCGTCGGCGTCTCGCATGACCGATGAAGATTTGGACGATCTTCGATTTCAGGGCCTGATGGAGAAGTACGAGGGCCTTGCATGAAGGTGCTCTTCGATACCAATGTTTGGCTCGACATCGCTCTGGGTCGTGAGGGCTTCTACCAAGATTCTTTCGTGGCGCTCGTCGACTGCTTGGACGAGGGCGACGAGATATGCGTGGCGGCCACATCGCTCAAAGACGTTTTCTTTATTGTCGAGCGTATGGAAGGGACCGAGGTCGCCTATGAGGCGGTAGAAAAAATGCTGGAGCTGGCCTGCGCGCTGACCGTAGATGATCTGGTGTGCCGCAAAGCGGTGGAGCTGGAGCGGCCCGATTACGAAGACGGCATCGTGGCAGCCGCCGCTCTCGCGGACGAAGTGGACTGCGTGGTAACGCGCGACTCGGCCGCTTTTCAGAACTTAGGCATTCGCCGATACACGCCAACGGAGTTTATCCAGGAGCGCGGCGTTGAGGTTATCGATTTTTAGGATGTCTTTCCGCCTGCTTATTTAAAGAACCGTCAAGGGGGAAAGCGAGTTGTCGGTGAGCTTGACCCAGCCGGTCTTTCCCGATGAGGTTTTGACTTTAAGAATTGCCCGCCCGCCATTGAGATATATCTTCGAGACACGTGCCGTCTGCCCCTCGGAGAGCTGGCTGGCGACGCTCTTGCACTTCGCAGATTTGTAGACAGGCAGGCCGTCTCTCATCGATTCGACCTTTTTGCTTCCGAGCCATGTCCCCGTCTTGCTGGTGCGTGTGAGCTTGCCGTTGGAGTATTGTAACCTCCTCGACGACGCTAGGTTTGATGGGCTCAGAGGCGCCTGCATAGGTACGGGGCCTCATCGGTGGGGCTGAGATTATTCTAGCTGCCTGACCTGTTGTTTGAGCTGTTGCCCTCGCTGGATCGCGGCTCTACTTAAGGTACTTAGCGCGGTTCTTTGCGGTGTTGGTGCGGTATTTCAGCGTGTCCTTCGAGTTCTTCTTGAGCGACTTGATGGTGCTCATGCATTTGGAGTAGCTGGTGGCTTTTCCGTTCACCTTGAAGTTGTAGTAATAGAAGGGGATGCCTTGCTTCATCTTCTTTTTGTAAGAGGTTGCGTAGGGCTCGAACATCATTTGTACGTCGTAAGAGGCCAGCTTCTTCACTTTGCCGTTTTTGCCTAGACGGTAGTAGTTGTAGTGCTCGTTGTCCATGTGGGCGCGCGAGTCGGAGAAGAAGTTTTTGTTGCGGCACACGCGCAGGGAATAATACGTGCCAACGCGCTTGGCCTTTCCCTTTGCGTACGTGTATACGCGGTAGAAGCCCCCGTCGGCTTCGGTGGCGTTGCTGTTGTAAAGCACGAGGTCCTTGATGCCGTCCTTGTTGATATCCTGGCAGGCGAACTTGAGCGAGCTGGTGGATACCTTGCTATACCCCCACTTCATCGACTTCTTGCTGAGGAGTGTTTTGTACGCAGCGCACGCCTTCGAGTTCTTCGACTTGGCATAGGCGGCTTCAGGCGAGGTAGCCGTCAAAGCAAAGGCGAGCGCGAGCACTAGGGCGACGATGCCTGCAATCAGCAGAGTCCGATACCGCTTCGCTGGAGTGGCAAGATGGGACATAGGAGCTCCTCTCTTTTGGATTTGACGCTTATTCTAGCAGGTCAAGTTAGGCAACTGTATTCTCGACAGAGAAGATGGCAGATAGGCCCCGGGTAAGTGATCTTCTAAAAAAAAAAGAGACACCGCTCCAGGACGGTGCCTCTTGGGGTTAGCTGGTGAAAGCATGTACCTTTACTTGACGATCTTGACCTTCAGGTTCTTCTTAACGTATTTCTCGTAAGAGTACTTTCCGCTCTTGCTAACGCTCACTTTCTTCACTTTCTTATAGGAGTATTTGCCGCCAGTCTGGAGCTTGATGAGACGGTCTATTTCCGATTTGCTGAGCTTGCTCCCATCGGAGGCGGTTGGGTTACCTGCATGGTAGAGATATTTAGAGGCGTAAAGCGTCTGGGGCCAGGACTGCATCCAAAGCTCGACCATACCCTTTCCGCGTTTCCAGCGCTTAACGTTGAACGTCATGAAATCGCCGTCGTTCTGCTCGTAGCGCCTGCTCCAGCGAAGCGTAGCAAGTTCCTCGCCCGTTTTCGCCTCCCGGATGTTGACCTCCTTGTAGTATCGGTTCCCCGTATCTTCGTCGATGTACACCTTGCCGCGCCAATACTTGGGGACGGTGAACTTGACGTAGGAATTCTTAAAGGTTGCGCTTACTTTGGCACCTACCGGCTTGCTTACTGCGCCATCCTCGCCGTCGTAACCAAAGGCAGCTACTTTGCAGTAGTATTTCTTGCCAGCGGGCGCTTTGACGAGGGCTTTCGTGCCGGAAACGTAGCCGAGAACTTCGTATCCCTTGGTTTTTTTCGTGCTGCCGTAGATGGTGTAGCCTGTGGCACCAGATACGCCTTTCCAGCTAAGCTGAATAGTGCACTTCTTCGTGGCTTTCGCCTTAACAGAGGTCGGCGCTGGCAATTGGTCATCATCCGCGTAGGCCGCGTCAGGGGCCGTCGTGGTAAGTCCTAGGGCTAGCAGCAGAGCGACCGCAATGGCTGCAGCTAGTAACCTTGATTTCCGTTGCGGTATTGTGGAGCTTCGCATAACATTCCTTCCCCTCACGGCGTAACCTTTTTGGGGAAGAATAGCGACTCCGGCGACGAGGGCGGCCGC
>CAJUFS010000023.1 GCA_910585575.1 uncultured Adlercreutzia sp.
TGATCACGGGTGATCTTCGGCATGGGTATCCTCCTTGATTCGCAAATAAACAACGTTGTCCATTGTACCGAATCGCCCCAGGCACGCCCAGCCTTTCACAAAGAAAGCGGCGAGGAGGAAAGAGGCGCCCCGAAGGGCCCCAGAAGATGCCGAGGGATGCGCCCCCAGCGCCCTGGCAAACGTCGAGCAGGGGCGTCTCGGCAGATCAGGGAAGATCGGGGGCGTCGACCTCATCGGCCGAATCGTCAACGTCCGACTCTGCCAGCCCCTCGGGAGCTTCGGGCAGCGAGGGCTGCTCGGCATCCGTCGAAGACCCTGGCTCGGTAGACTCCGAAGAATCGCCTGGCTCGACCGGCGCCACGGGCTCGCTCGGCCCCTCGGGCTCAACCGGCGCCACAGGCTCGGCAGGCTGAGCGGCGGACGCCGCGTTCTTCGCTGCGTCGATGGCGGCCTGCACGGCCTTCACATAGGCCTCGATAATGGACAGGGACGACCAGGTAGCACCGGACACCGTATCAATGCCCTCAATGGGCTCCCCCGCATCGAGCTTCTCTTGGATCTGCGTTCTCACACCCTTCGTGAAGAGACCCGATCCTTTAATGGCCTTGTTCAAATACGAGGCGTTCTCGTGGGAATCATAGCGATAAGCAGGATCGATGCGGCCTTCTTCGTCACCGTACACTTCGCCGATTCGCTTGACCTTGCCGTCGACCACCTCAATCTCAACCACCAAATAATAGGGCGCGTAAGCCGATGGCGCGTCTTCATCGCGGCACAAGGCAGAGCCCTCGTAGATGCCGTCGGGAATCACCAGGGGCTCTTCGCCCTCGTCCGCAGACGGCAACGACGGAACCGTCGGCGTCGTTGGTGTCGTCGGCGCGTCGGGCTCGGCCGGCTTCGTCGTGGTCGGGGCCTTCGGCTTCTCGGCCTTCGAGCCGGCCGCCTCGGCCGACTTGCCCAGCGCCTCGTAGTAGGCACCCAAAATGGCGTCGGAAGAATAGGTGGCGCCCGAGACGGCATCGACGCTCGTCGGGTTCTTTCCCTTCGCGATGGCACTTTCAATCTGAGCCTTCACGCCGGTATAGGTTTTGCCACTACGCGTGCGACCGTCGATGGCCCAGTCCAAGTACACCTGGTTCTCGGCCGCGTCCCAGGACAGCTTCTTCTGTCCCTTGTCGCCCGTCGACGCACCCACGATTTTGGACACGGCCGTCACCTTGCCGCCCTCCACCTTCACATCCACCGCTACGTAATAGGGCTTCCAGGCATCCGGGTTGCCCTCACCGCAGGCCACGTAGCCGGTCCAGGTGCCGTCGGCCAGGGCATCGATCTCCTTCGAGGCGGCTGGTGCCTTAGTTTTCTTGGGAGCCTTCGGGGCGTCCTCGGAGGCCTTCGGTGCTGCCTGAGTGGCGACGGCGCTCTTCCCGCCGCTCGCCTTGTTCACTGCATCGGCGTAGGCGTTGTACACCGACACCGACGAATAGGTGGCGCCGGACACCGCGTCGATGCTGGCCGTGGTCGACCCGGCCGCCAACGCCGCCTCGATCTGAGCCTTGACGCCACGTGATCCCTGAACCGCCTCATCGAGGTAGCGCTGGTTCTCAGCCGCGTCCCAGTTGAGCCGGGCATCCCCGGCATTGCCCGTCGAGGTGCCGGCAATCTTCGAAAGAGACGCCACCTTGCCGTCAACCACCTGAATGGTCACAGCCACGTAGTAGGGCTTCCAGCCATCGGGGTTGCCCTCGCCACAGGAAGCGTAGCCCGTCCACGAGCCGTCGGTCAGCGTCAGCGCATCGTCCACCGACGCCAGGGGCTCCGTTTCCACCGGCTGCGCGTTCTCGGCCTCGATGGCCGCCGCGTCCACGGTTCCCAGCTCAACCGCTTGGGCCGTTTCGATATCGTACAAACCGGCATCGAAGACGAGCGGCTCGTAACCCGACACGGCAAAAGCCGTCACACCCACGAACATGAGCAGAGGCAACAGCAGCCACAGCGGGGTTGTCTTCAACATGCTTACCAGCTTCATGACACCGGATCCTTCCGTATCTTCGTCAGCTCTCTCGTCTAAAACGGCCACGGTATTTGGCTCATCACCTCGTTGAACGAAGGCAGATAGCGCGTCACACCCACCGCCCAGCACAGCGCCAGCAGCGCCGCCGCCTTCACCAGCGTCAGGGCCACACTCGAACCGTGCAGCAGATGCCAGGTTTTGCGCGTCTTCCGTACGGGCTTGCCCTTGGCAAGCACCTCTTGCAGCGCGGTTTTACGCGCCACGGCTTCGTCGACTGCCGACGGACGCACCTCGGAAGGGACATCGGAAGCCAACAAGGCGACTGCCTGCGCCTGGGTCTGGGCGGCGGCTTCCACAGCGGCGGTGGCCAAAGTCACCTGCGCGTTCTTCTCGGCCGTGGCATTCGCCTTCTCGAGCGCCGCCTCCAGCTCGGCCTTGCCAGCCGGCTTGGCCACCGCCACCAGGTTCACGTTGGACAGCGGGCACACGTCGGCGCAGCGTCCGCAGGCAATGCACTCGCCATGGGAAAGCGTGTCGGCATCGGGCCACAGGCCCACGGGGCACACCTCGCGGCACTGGCCGCATTTATGGGCGCAGTGGCTGCGCGTGCGCGTGAAGGACGAAACGCCAAGCACAGGCATGAGCGCGAACACCGCCCCCATGGGGCAGAGCACGCGGCAAAAAAACCGCTCCGAAAGCATCATACCCACCAGGCACAAACCTAAAAGCACGAAAGCCCCTTTGCGAATGCCGTCGAGGGAGCCCGACGTGAACCCCGCAAAGGCCACCCAGGGGCTGTACCCGGACAGGTCCGCCCACACCCCCACCACACAGGCAACGCCAATGGCGGCCGCAACAGCGTATTTCACCAGGGAAAGCACTTTCATCGCCGGCTCGGGAATACGGACGTTGCGCAGCGGCGTCTTAGAAAGCACGCCATGCACCACCGTGTAAATCCAATCGCCAAGAGCGCCAAACGCGCAGGCATAGCCGCAGAAGAACCGACCGAACACCATGGTGAAGGCAAGAAGAGCCACAAGGACAATGACAAAGGAGGTGGGTTCAAAGGCCTGCAAGGCGCCGATCTGCGTGAAGAGGTATTTCACGCCATTGAAGGCCGCCGCGAACAAGCCGGGGGCCAAAACGAAGAACATAACCTGAATGCCTATGCGCAGCACGCGATGCAAGCGCGCCACCCACACGCGTTTTTGAGTCGCAGAAAGCCCCTTGGCTTTAGCCTGCTTCTTTCCTGCCGCAACGGCAGCCGAAGCGGGACGATCGGCCGCGGGCGTCTTGCGCGCGGTGCGCTCACGGGCCGCGCCGCCATCGAGAACGAAATCGTCGCCGTCAAGCGTCAACTCTCCCGCGCTCATGCGGCCGCTCCTTCCATCGACTGGCGCAGAGCCTCAGCCGTTCCGTTCAAAATGCCCGCCGAGGTATAGGTGGCGCCAGACACCACGTCCAAGTTCGTCGTCTGCTCCTTCTCAATCTGATCGAGCAAAACGATAGCCATGTCGAGCCATGCGTCATCCTCGTGGCTCGCATCGAGGATGTCGACCGAGGTGATGTAGCCGTCCTCGATGGTGGCCTGCATCTCAACCAAGCCGCCAAACCCTTCGGCCGCACCCGAGAAAACGCCGTCCGTAGGATAGGGCCCGCGATGGGCAGCACGCTCAGCGGCAATAATCTGCTCCTCCACCGCGGCATCATGGGCCTGGGCCTCGGTAGCCCAAGCGCTAAAAGCGAACAGCACTGCGAGAACGGCCGCCAGATTGACCACCTTCATCACACCGTAGCCGTGTCGTTTGACATCGCTTGTCATGCTCTTCGCTCGCCGCCTTCCTCTGGAATCAGGCAAATTAGCCTTAGTAAACTCTTTGAAAACCAAATGTTAGCATTAGTTAACATGAATATGCACTCATCTTTTTTCTTTTCGAGCGAAAAACCTGCTGAATGCAAAAAAAAGCGACCTCCCGAAGGAGGTCGCTCTCGGCGTGAAACCGAGCTCGTTATGCGACAGCTCGCGCTATTTCACCTTGATGGTGAACGTCTTGGTGGCGGAGGCGGCCACGTACTTCTTGGCCACGGCCTTCGCGTTCACCTTGACGGTCACCTTGTAGGTGCCCTTGGCCAGCTTCTTGGGCACGGTCACCTTGATCTTCTTGTTGCCGGACTTGGCCACCTTGAAGCCCTTGACGGCCTTGCCCTTGGCGTTGACGGCCTTGGTCACCTTGACGGTGCCGAGCTTGCCGGAGGACGAGGACACCTTGGCGGTGAAGGAGCCGGCCTTCTTCTTGAGCGAGGCCGCCTTGAAGGAGGAGGCAGAGGCGGAGCCCACCTTCACGGTCTGGGCGCCCACCACCACGGTGACGGTCTTCGTTTCGGATTTGGCAGGATAGGTGGTGTTGCCCGATGTGGCCTTGGCGGCGCTCACCTTCACCTTCATGGTATAGGTGCCGACCGGCGTGCTCTTCTTCACCGTTACCTTGCCAGCAGAGGAAAGGGACAGGTACTTCTTGGCATTCTTGCCGTAGGAAGACACCTTGTAGGTTACCTTGCCCTTAGCGCCGGTGGTTTTCAAGCTGAACGACTTCGCCGCCTTCAGCTTGCCGCTCTTCACATAGGAGATGCTGTAGGACTTGGACAGACCCGACACCGTCAGCTTCTGGGCAACCGTCTTGACCGTTGTCGTCGTCGGCTTAGTGGCGGTTGAAGTCGCCGGCTTCGCCGGGTTAGCCGCATTCAGCTTGGCCACCTCGGTGCGGCCCACAAAGGTGCGCGCATCGGGGCTAAGCGCGTTGTAGGCCGTGCGAGCCGCGGTCACCGCATTATAGTCGGTAGAGCTCATAGCCTTGATCTGGTTGGTCACCGCCGTAGCCGCGGCCATTTCCTCCAGGCTGTAGGGCAAGCAGAAAATGCCCGTCTGGCCCTTCAAGGGAGCTACTTCTTTCGTATCTCGATCCTGGGTGAGCTTTCCAACACCCAGGCCAACCACCACGTAGTTGATGCCCGAGCTCTTCTTGATAGTAAGCGTGTTGGTTTTGCTATCCCACTTCACATCATTGCTCTGTACCTCGTCGTCGCCGAGAGACGAGAGCACACTATGCGCACCAGTGTTCGAAGTGACATATTCGCCTACCTTGCCCGTTTCGCTCTTGGAAAGCCCCCACATCTGCTCAATGTTCAGCTTTGAAGAGCTCTTGTAGAACGCAAGCGCACTGAGCGGAATATCCTCAGAGAGCTTGTAGGACAGAACATAGTCGCCATTCGCATTGGTGGTTACAGAGGTTTGATCCCAAACGCTTGCAGCCGAAGATTTGCCAGCATCCATAGTAACAACCAGGTCGTCTGCTACGGATGTAAACAACTGGCCCCAAGAAGCCTTAGACAATTCGGCATCAGCGCGGTTAGACAGGGGGAGACTGTAGCCGAAGAGCGCATAGATGGCCTCTTTGATAGTATCGCTCGACTTCGTTGCCGCACTTACCGTATCAATATCAGTCTTCGCGCCTGCGCCGACTGCCTGCCAAGACATCAGCTCGCGCTGCATCATGATGGCATAGGCAGCTGCCGTGTAAACATCGCGGTTCTTGGCACCGATGCCCGTGGCCGCCGCATTCAAATCAGTAGCTTGAATTTTGTACTTCGCACCTTCTCCGTCTTCGCCATCCAGCGCAATGTACTGATCAAACACAAAATAATCGCCGATCTTGTAGGTCACCCTTGCCAGATTGTAGGCGCTTGGATCAGTGAGCGTAAAAGACTTTTCCGCGCAATTCCAGTCCACCACTGAAGTGTCGACGGAATTGCTGTTGGCCAGAGTGGGGCCTGCAGGCTTACCGTAACCGCCCCCTCCAGCGCGAGATGCAGCGTTTGCGCTTGCCGTATCGCTCTCCTCATCGGTCGTTTGAGCCGTAAGCGATTTGGAGACATCGTACCCGATAGGCTTGATAACCGTGTCGTAATGTTGATCCTCTTCATCCCATTCTTCGACTTCTTCTTCCTTCAGAACACCATCTTCCGCTTTGCAGAGCGTGATAGCGGTTATCTCATAGGGAGCAGTCTCCGAGTCACCATACTTCTCCGCGCCAGCCAGGCCTACCTTCACTTTATTGCTGTCAGCAGCATTCTGAACGTCGCCGCCTTCAACGCTCACACCTGCGGGCAAGTAGCCCGTAATGTTCGTGGACTTCGGCGTGATGGTGCCCCACTGACCGCCGAAGGTGGTGCCCTGGGACGTCAAGTCGACGGCAGTCAGCACGCCGTTCTTCACCGTGAAGGTGAAGAGGGCATCGTAGTGACCGTAGTGGGCGCCATCGCCCTTGATGGTGGTTTTCCACTGGTAGACGCCATTCGTCACCGTCTTCGGATCCTTCACCCAAGCGCCATCGGCCCACATGACGGTCTCGTGCGCCGGGTCATTGGCCGTGGAGGCCAAGAGCTTGTCCGTTGTCTGCGCATTGCCGCCCTCCGCCACCGTCGCGGCCAAGGCCGTAGCGGGCACCAAGGACATAGCCAGGGCGCCGGCGATCATGAGCGCGGCTGCCTTTTGCGACCACGCCTTCATTCCCAAACTGCTCTCTTTCATGGATCTCCTTTCGTTGACCCCGCTCGCGCCATCTCCCCCTACGCACCAGGACTTCACCCACAAACTTACGCACCTGAGCATGATGTTAGAGATAGCTAACACTAATGAACGAGGTCAAGTTACCATAAGATAACTTTTTTGCAAGAGCAGAATTTTGTTAGAGGAAGAAAACTTTTGTTATCTGGAGTTAACTCAACTGTTTGGCGAGAAGAACAACAGCTACCAGGAGAAACGCTAAAAGTACGAGCGCTGCGTCCCGTACGCCCGCCTTCAGCCGCACCAGCGATGTGTGCTTGACCGGCGCGAAAAACGCTCGACTTGCCACTGCGTAAGCCACATTGTCGCAACGCCGCAAGGCCCCCACAAAAAGCGGTGTAATGACCGGAGCCCACTGCTGCACGCGGGCGATGAGGCCTCCGCAGTCAAACGACGCCCCGCGACTGGTTTGGGCGGCCTTGATACGCACGGCCTCCTCCCCCAGCAGCGGTACGAACCGCAGAACCATAGTGAGCGAAAAGGCCGCTTCGTCCACCTTTACGCCGAACCGCGCCAGAGGACCCATGAACCAGCGGAAAGCCACCGTCAGCCTCACCGGCGCCGTAGTGATCATCACCGTGGCTGCGCCCAACAGCGCATCGACCAACTTCAGAACGACGAGCAGGGCGCCCCCGACTGCCGACACCAGCGCTGCCGGCGCCCCTAAGACCTCAGCAAGGGCCACATAGGTACAGATGCCGTTCACGAGAAATATGAATGCCACAAGCGGCATCAGGGGCTTAAGCAGAGCGAGCGCTTGCCGCGGGCCCTGGCCACTTCCCCACCACAGCAGCAGCGCCGCACCCGTCACCAGGGCAACCGCCCCGCCACCGGAAGCGAGCACCACGGCTCCAAGGAAGAGCACGGCCGCGACCAGCTTCGCTCGCGGGTCGCATCGTTGCAGCCACCCGTCTTGCTGACGGAACACGCCAATAGCCATCAGGCATACTCCCACTCGCCATCGGACCAGTCGCAACCACTTCGCGTCGAAGCAGCGCCCTCTGCAGGAGCGCTTTGCGCATTGCCGTCAGCGGTTGCGCCGTAGGAGCGATCAGGCAGCGCGTCGATAACCCGCTGGGCTACCAAACCCGTCGCAGCGCCTGTCACACAAGCGGCCGCCAGCAAAAACGGTGCGGACAAAAGTACTGCCCAGGTGCCCAAGAACCAAGCTGCCACCAGCAGCTGTCCCAGATTGTGAGCCACCGCAGCCACCAGCGACACCGCGACCACCGACACACCGATACGCTTGAGCCCCACCATGGTCCCCAGCGCGAGCATTGTGCCCGCCGCGCTGTAGGCAATCATGAGCGGGCTGCCGAACAGAAAACCCGTGGCCAGCACTTTGAATGCCGCCACCTTCGCCGCCGTTCTTCCGCCCATCAGAAAAAGCGCGATAACCACTGCGATGTTCGAGAGCCCGAGCTTCATGCCGGGCAACGCCCCGGGCAGCGGAATCATGGTCTCCAGGAAGCCCAGGACGAGCGCACAGGCAGCCAACAGCGCCGTCCGGGTCAGACGCTGCGCCCGCTCAATTTCCGAGAACGTTGCCGCCATGTCAGCTTCCCACCGTGTCGAAGACGCCCGATGCATCGGCGCCGTCGGCGCCCTCGTCCGCCACGATCTCGATCCACAGCTCGTGGGGCAAGCACACAATTTGCTGCCCTGCTCGGCTGATCCACCCCTGATCGACGCAGTCATGATTGGGGCAATCGGCGTCCAGCACGCGCACCTGACCGCCCTTTACTTCAACCTCATTCGTTCCCTTGTCAGTTGTCACCGTCACGGTGGCGTCCTGGCTCAAGGGCAGCTCGCGCACCGTGCCGTCGCTGGCATGGACCACGGCCTTGTCGGCGCTCGTCTGCGCCCCGAACACCGAGATGGCCGCCACCGAAGCAGCCACGACCACCACCACTACCACGATGATGATCAAACTCAGCCGATTGTTTTTCCCGCTGCCCTGAGTCGCCATAGCCGCCCTCCCTAGAACAGCTCGAACGGCGCTTGGGCGGACAGGGTAATTTCACCGGCGTTGTCCACGACGAGGCCCTCGAATCGGTCGTCTTCGTTCACGAGCGCCAGGGCTTCATCGCGGCCCATCAGGAACAGCATGGTGGCGTAGGCGTCCCCGTCGGTCGAAGAGTCGGTGAGCAGCGACGAACTGACGACATCGGTGACCACGGGATAGCCCGTACGCGGATCGAGAATGTGGTAGTACAGCACGCCCTCTTCGGTGAACTGCCGCTCGTACAACCCGCTCGTCACCACCGAGCCGTTCGTGCAGGGCACGGCGGCGATAACGTCCTGGGCCGAACCGTTCGGATCTTGAATGCCCACATTCCACGGGCTGCCGTCGGGCTTCGTGCCCAGCACGGCCACGTTGCCGCCCAAATTGAGGCAGGCGCTTTCCACGCCCTGCTCGGCCAAAAGCTGCTTCAGGTCATCGGCGATGTAGCCCTTGGCAATGCCGCCCAAATCAATTTTCGCCTGGGGATCGGACAACTGCACGGTGGTTCCCTCCACCGACACGCCTCGGTAGTCGATATGGGTGATGGCTTCCGCAATGGCCTCATCAGCGGGGCGCACGCCTTCCTTGAAATCCCAAAGAGAGGACACCGAGCCGATAGTGATGTCGAACAGGCCCTCCGAGGCCTCGCAATAGGCAAGCGCCTGCGTGATAATGTCGGCCGTTTCACGGGCCACCTCGACCGGCTGCCCCGCGGCCTCGTTGATGCGCCACACATCCGAGCCCTCCACCGTGCGCGAGAAGGTGTTCTCGAAGAAGCGGCAACGTTCAATGGCGGCGTCAAGCGCCTCCTGAGTACCGTAGATCGTCAAGGTGATGACAGTATCGAAGAGGAATTCCGTGGCCGTCAGCGGCTCGGTACCCTCAGCCCCGCCGTCGTTCGCGCCCGTAGCGGGCAGCGACGCCTGTTCCGTTGCGGCGTCGGCCGCCGTCGAGCAAGCGCTCAAGAGCGATGAAGTGGTCAGCGATGCCGCCGCCAGCATCATTCCTCGCGCGAAAACGCGCCGCGTCATCAGGGCCAAAGCGGGAAACTCCTTTTTGTTTACTATACCTAACTTATGGCAGTATAGCGAAGTTACCCAGAGGTAACAAGCGCCGCTTCCCGCGACGGTGCTCCAACCAAAGGCCAGCGGCAGTTACTTTTTCTTGGTGATGCGGCTGTAGACAATAAGGGCCACGATGGCCACGAGGGCGGTGACCGCGAAGATGATAACCGACTGCACAATGTCGCCGCTTACCAAACCGGCGGCCGCATAGGTGGACAGCACAATGCCCGGAATGCGCGCCACATTCGAAATGATGACGAAGTTGCGGAACGACATGTGCGTAAGCGGCGTGAGGTAGGTGAACACATCCTTGGGAAGCCCGGGGATGAGGAACAGCACGAACACGATGACGTTGAATTTCTCGGAAGTTTCCCACTCGCGGAACTTCCCCATGTACTTCTCCGGCACCATGGCCTGCACAAAGGGAGCGCCCAGCTTATGCACCAGCAGGAAGATGAACGAGCTGGAGATAATGCAACCGAGCCAGATGATGAGGGCGCCCACCCAGGGGCCGTAGATCATGCCAGCGGCCACCTGCACCACTTCGCCGGGGATGAAGGCCACCACAATTTGCAGGAACTGAATAGCCAGCAGAATGAGGAAGCCCCAGGGGCCGGCGTTGCGCACCTCGGTGGTGACGCGCTCGATGCCGCCGGGCTCGAAAATTTCGTGGATCATGGGCCAGATGGCCACCACGATGATGACCATGATGGCGAAAAACGCGATGAGGCCGACGAACTTGAAGATGTCGGCGGCGGGCATGGGATGCCCGGCCACGGTCTTCTCTTCGTGGGCCTTGGCCTCCAGCTTCTGGAGGCGCTCCGAGGGGTGCTTGTTATCTGTTTTGCTCATGGTTCCAGCATAGCAGAGGGCCGACAATACGCCGGCCCTCTTCAGACATTCTTAACGGAGATGACGATTTCGTAAGCCGCACTGAAGCTGACCAGGCATTTTGCGAACCCTGAAATTTGCTTCGACGGCGCGAACCGCCTATTCGTCGTCGTGGCGTGCCTTGTCGTACTCTTCCTTGAAGGCCGAGAACATGCCGCTGGCGCGCTTGATCTGGCGGCCCGTGGCGTAAGCCCCCTTGTTAACCGCCTTGCCCGCGGCCTTCGTAGCCGTAGAGACAGCGGGTTTTACCGCATCCACGGTCTCTCGGGCGCGATCGGCCACCACGGCGGTGGCCTCACCGGCCTTGGCGGCCAGGCCGCCCTCGGCATCAAGCTGGGCTACCTCATCGTCGACCAGGATGGCGCCGAGCACCGGCTCTTCGCCAGTTTCGCCGTTGACGGACAGCGCCGTGCCGATGCCGCGCTTGAAACCGCGAATGAGCGAGGCGGGAATCTCCCGCACGCCCAGCAGCGCATTGGCCGTGGCGCCCTGCGTCACCGTGAGCGAACGCACCTCTCCGGTTTTCGGATCGAAGGAGACGTCGCCCACCGTGCCGTAGTTGGTGCCGTCCTCGCCCATAACGGGGAGCCCGGCCCACAGCACACAGTCGTCGAAATTGACACCCAACGCTTTGCAGGCACCCTTGTCGGTAGCACCTGGCTTGTTCAGCACCACCATACGCCCATCGATGATGTCGTACCCGTCGTAGGCCACGAATACATCTTTGCGGCGAAACATCCACAGCAGGTCAGGACGCTTCACAATGAAGCCGACGAAGCGGCGCTGCGTGGGATGGAAAACACAAGAGCGCACCTTGCCCAACCGCTTCACTGCCTCGGGCTTTTTAGGCGTGCTCTTGTCGAGCATCACGCGCTTTCCCGTAATTTCACCGATGGTGCCGTAGCGCTTGGCCATAGTCTACTTGTCGTCCTTTTTCTCATCGGCCTTCTTGTCATGCTGCGGCTCATGAGCGGCCTTCTCGGCGGCTTCCTTGGCCTGGCCAGCTGCTTCGCCGGCCTTCTCGGCCACATCCTGAGCCTTGTCGGCAGCTGCGCTGACGGCTTCCTTGGCCTTGTCAGCCGCGGCGTCCACAGCGTCGCCCAGCGAGTCGGAATCGTCGCCGGCGTTCTTGGCTACCTGGTCGGCAATGCGCTGACGGGCAGCCTCGATCTTATCGCGCAGCTCGTCGCCCTTCTCGTTGATGGTGGGGGCGGCGTTCGTGGCAGCCTCCTGCACGGCGGCGGCCACATCGGCGCCCTTGGCAGCGGCCTCGGACGCAATTTCCTGGCCCTTGGCGGCCACGTTGTTCACCACGGCAGCACCCTTGGCGGCCGCTTCCTGGTACACGTGCTGGGCGTTAGCGGCGGCATCGCTGCCCCACTGCTGAGCATCGCCCATGAACTGATTGGCCTTGTCGGCAACCATGGCGCGGGTTTCCACGCCCGTTCGCGGCGCAGCCAGCAGGGCTGCAACGGCACCGACAACGCCACCGATGATGAAAACTCCGAATTTGTTGGCCATAACTGCCTCCTTTATCGACGGAATATCAAGTGGGCTCATTATAGGTTGAGGATACGCTGCCCAAGAGCCTTGCAGCTATCTCCTCACCTTACGGTAATCAAGCTGTAATTCATCATCGATGAGCAAAACTCGCATAAAAAACTTGAGCGTCTGTGGCGCATCCTAGAACCGTGGACCGCGGGCGTAGGCCTCGTTCACCAGGGTGTCGAGCACCTTGGGCAGCGAGAGGCCGGCGGCCCCGCAGGCGGCGGGGAACAGCGAGCGCTCCGTCATGCCCGGGCACACGTCCAGCTCGAAGCAACGGGCGCTGCCGCCGTCCCACATGAGGTCGACGCGGCCCAGGTCGCGGGCGCCATAGGCGCGGTACACTTCCAGCGCGGCGCGCTCGATCTCCTGGCGGATGGCATGGGCCGTGCCCTCGTCGGGCGAGAGCGATTCGGGGCGCAGGGGGCAGAAGAACTCGACGGCGTCCTCGTGCATGCGGGCCTCGGCGTCGAAGAAGCCCTCACGGGCCACAATCTCCACCGGGGGCAGCGCGTAGGCGTCCCAGCCCGTGCCCAGAATGGCCACGGACACTTCCACGCCGTCGACCCACTGCTCGATGTTGACGGCCTCGTCGTAGGAAAGGGCATCGAGCACGGCTTCGCCGAGCTCTTCCTGGGAATTCACCTTGTGCACACCCAGAGCGCTGCCGCCGTGGGCCGGCTTCACGCACACGGGATAGCCGCCGATGACGCGATCGGCCACCATGTCGAGGGCCGTGGCTGCGCCCATGTCCTTGAAGGCGTCCTTCGTAATGTATACGCCCTGGGGCCAGGAGGCGATGCCCTCCTCCCCCGTGATGTCGCGGTACTTCTCCAGCGACGAGTGCAGCGCGTCCTTATTCCAGGCGCGATGGCACACGCTGGCCGGCGAGCCCACGAAGGGCAGGCCCAGGAATTCCAGCAGGCTTTGAATGGTGCCGTCCTCGCCGTGCTTGCCGTGCAGGGCGTTGTACACCACGTCGGGACGCTCGCTGCGCAGCGTGGGGACCAAGTCGGCGTTCGTGTCCAGCGGCACCACCTTATGACCCGCCTCTTCCAAAGCAGCGCACACCACCTTGCCCGAAGCCAGCGAAACCTCACGCTCGAAGGACTTGCCTCCCATGAGCACAGCTACTTTCATACCTTCTCCTTAGTGTTGTTGAAACTCTCCGCCCGTCGGGGCCGCTAGACAGCCGAGGGCTAGGTTCCCAAATCGCCTGCTTTGGTTCCCTCGTTTACCTTAGCGCAAAAAACTGACCTGGGGTTTTGCCTGCAGAGGGAACCGAAGCGGTCCTTCTTGGCAGCGCAGAAGGTACCAAATGAGCCGATCTTGGAACCAAAGTCCTCCTGCAACCAAAGTCCTCTTGCGACCAAAGTCCGCCGCGCCTTCACTCAGCCGAGGAAACGCCAAGCGGGCTGCCGGACTCTTTTCTTGCCGAGACGGCGTTATTCGCCGGTGGCCTCCTCGGCGGGGGCGGCAGCTTCCTGGGCGTCCGCTACTTTGTCCTCGGCGATGTCGATCTGCTCGGCGTCGCCTTCGCGGGCCTGCATGACAGCTTCCTCGTTCTGCTCGGAATCGGCGATAATCTCCGACCAGGGCGTTGCGGTTTTCTCTTCGGCCATGACGGCCTCCTTTCCATAGCCCGGCAGTGCGCCGGCATTAATGAACACGCGGTAAAGCTCCAGGCGGTCCTCGATAACCCCGGCCAAACGGCGGATGGCCTCGGTGATGGACTCCGGCGTCTCGAAGCTGAAGTTCACGCGCATGGAGTTGCGACCGGTAACGCCATCGGGGAAGAAGGAATTGCCTGGTACATAGGTTACGCCCGCTTCGAGCGCCTCGGCAAGCATCGAATCGGTATCCATATAGTCGGGAAGCGTGATCCACAGAAACATGCCGCCCTCGGGATGGGTCCACGTGGCCTCGGGCGGGAAGAATTCTTCAAGCGCGGCCAGCATGGTGTCGCGGCGCTCCTTATACACCTGAATGAACTTCTGCAGGGTGCGGGCCCAGAGGGCGTCTTGGAAGTAGTGCTGCACCACCAGCTGGTCGAAGGAGCTGCCGCACAAGTCGGCGCCCTGCTTCACCAGGTTGATGCGGGCCAGCACGCTTTCAGGCGCGGCCACCCAGCCGGTGCGCAAGCCCGGGCCGAGCATCTTCGAGATGGTGCCCAGGTACACCACGTTCTCGTCCATGGCCTTGAGCGGCACCTGGTGACCGCCGTCGTAGCGCAGGCGGCCGTAGGGGTCGTCCTCCACCACCATGAGATCGTACTCGTGGGCCAGCTCCAGCAGGCGCTTGCGGCGTTCGGCCGTCATGGTGACGCCGCCGGGGTTCTGGAAGTTCGGGATGACGTAGCAGAACTTCAGGCGCGGATTGCCCTTGCCGATGCGCTTCAGCTCTTCCTCGAGCAAGTCCATGCGCATGCCCTGCTCGTCGAAGGGAATGGGGCGCACATCGGGTTCGTAGGCCGAGAAGGCCTGAAGCGCGCCCAGGTAGGTGGGACCTTCGGTGATGATAATGTCGCCGGGGTCGATGAAGGTCTTGGCGATGAGGTCGAGGGCCTCTTGGGCGCCGGTGGTGACGAGAATTTGGTCGGCCTTCACGCGAATGCCCAGGTCGCGCATCATGTCAGCCAGCACCTGCCGCAAACCAGGGGCACCGTTGGTGGGGCCGTACTGCAGCGAGACGGCGCGGGCCTCGGGGCTTTCCACGGCCGCCAGGGCCGCGCGGCGCACGTCCTCTTCGGGCAGCAGCGACACCGCCGGCATGCCGCCGGAAAGGGAGATAACGTCGGCGCGCGTGGCAGCCGAGAACAGATCGCGCACGGCCGACGAGCGCATCTTCTTCACGCGACCGGCAATGCGGTCGCCCGTTTGGTCGAACGTGATGTGGGCAGACGTCATGGCTCCTGCACCATCCCTTCATCCAAAAGCGCCCGGGCGCGCTTGAGCGCCTCTAAAGCGATGAGATCATCGGTCAAGTTTACTTCAATGCGCGCCAGCCCCGCCCCCTCGTCGAGCCATTCCGTCGTTCCTACAAACGTGAGCGGTCGGCCCGTTGCCGACCTGTTGCCCGCGTCCTGGGACAACGCACCTTGGAAGTCGACGATAAGATGCTCGAGCACATGGGGCAGCGAGGTGGTTTCCAGGATGGCGTCGAAGGGAAGGCCCTGGGCGTTCAGACAGGCATGGCGCGTCAGGGTCGGTCGCGCCGCCCGCAGGTAATTGGCCTGATTTGGCGAAAGGTGGACCGCCGCTCCGCCTTCCACGCGCGCGAGCAGCACCAGCCGATCGCGACGCACCAGCACGCGCTCGACGGCAAGCGGGCTCACAGCGACGCGTCCTCGGTCGCCGTATCGGCCTGCGAAGCCGCTGCTTTCCCCGACGAGGGCGTGCGCGACAGTAGCGTCAGCCCCTTCCCCGCAGCCTCGGCCGGCGCGAGCGTCGACCCCTGCAGGTGCGCAATTACCGCCTGGGGCAGCCAGCCAATGTCACGTCCGAGCGTGTCGCCGCCCGTGAAAGAGCCGTCCTCGATGGCCAGCTGCTGGCGATCGAGCGAGAAGCGATAGCATCCCGCGCCGGCCAAGTTCGAGAACGAGAAGGCAATGGTCTTGTCGCCCGTATTCAGCGTATAGGGGTAGGACACGTCGTCGGTCAGATGAATGCGATCGGCTGTAATCTCGATGGGGGTGTCGGTACCGGCCAGATACCAGGTGCCCTGGATGTCGGCGACATCGTCGTGGGCGAACCAGCGCACATAGGAAAAGCCGCCCACTACCAGGCCGACCACCAGCACCACAACGAGCGCCACGACTATCAGCGCCACTGGCCATCGGCGGCGCGGCGCTGACGAGGCAGCGGCCTTGCCCGCAGGACGGCGCGCCGGGACGGCCTTCGTCGAAGCCCCCGACGATGCTGCGGGCGGCTCCTCTGCCATCGCGGCACCGCCCGTCGCGGCCGTTGAACGCCGCCGCGGGGCCGAGGCGGCAACCCTGGCTTGGGGATCCTCGGATGGCACGCGGGCCGCTTGCGCGGCCCGGCGGGGATTGCGACGCCCGGAAGCGGGCGATGGGGAAGCCATGGTGCCTCTAGAGCTCTTCCGGTCCGATCACCGTGACGCCGCCCATGTAGGGCACGAGCACCTTCGGCACCGTGATGGTACCGTCGGGGTTCTGGTAGTTCTCGATGACGGCGGCCATGGTACGGCCCACGGCCAAGCCGGAGCCGTTCAGGGTGTACACGAAGCGGCTGCCCTTGAAGTTGGCCGGATCGCGGTACTTGATGCCGGCGCGACGGGCCTGGAAATCGGTGCAGCAGCTGCAGGAGGAAATCTCCTTATAGGCGCCGTAGCTGGGCAGCCACACCTCCAGGTCGTAGGTTTTCGCGGAAGAGAAGCCGATGTCGCCGGTGCACAGGGAAATGACGCGGTAGGGCAGCTCCAGCTGTTGCAGGATGTTCTCGGCGTCCTCCACCATGGATTCCAGCTCGTCGAAGCCGGTTTCCGGCGTAGCGAACTTCACCATCTCCACCTTCGAGAACTGGTGCACGCGGATGATGCCGCGGGTGTCGCGACCGGCGCTGCCGGCCTCCTCGCGAAAGCAGGGGGTAAAGGCGCAGTAGTGCAGCGGCAGCTTGTCGGCGTCGAGCACCTCGCCCGCGTGGAGGTTCGTGAGCTGCACCTCGGCCGTGGGGATGAGGTAGAGCCCCTCGGTGGTGTGGAACAGGTCCTCCTCGAACTTCGGCAGCTGGCCCGTGCCCGTGAGCGTGGCGGCGTTGGCCATGGCCGGCACCCACCACTCTTTGTAGCCGCGAGAGGTGTGCTGATCGAGCATGAAGGAGATGAGGGCGCGCTCAAGACGGGCGCCCATGCCGCCCAGCACGTAGAAGCGGCTCTCGGCCAGCTTCACGCCGCGCTCGAAATCGATGATGCCCAGGGCCGGCCCCAGATCCCAGTGAGCCTGGGCCTCGAAGCCCTCGGCGGCGAAATCGCGCGGAGTGCCCCAGCGGCGCACCTCGGGGTTGTCGTCCTCGTCCTCGCCCACGGGGGTGGAGGCATCCACCAGGTTGGGAATGGACAGCATGAGGGCGTCCACGGCCGCTTCAGCCTCGGCGCGCGCGTCGGCGGCAGCCGAGAGCTTCTCGTTGATGGCGCGCACTTCTTCCTTGATGGCGTTGGCCTCGTCGGCCTTGCCCTGACCCATGAGCTTGCCAATTTCCTTGGAGAGCTTGTTGCGCTCGGCCTGCAGGGCCTCTTCCTCGACGATGACCTGGCGCCGCTGCTCATCAAGCTTGGTGAACAGCTCGGGGTCGAACGAGGCATGACGGTTCTTCATGGTCTCGGCCACCTCATCGAGGTTCTCGCGAACAAACTTGATGTCTAGCATAGGACGCTCCTATCTTGGTGCCGACGAGGCGCTTTGGCCAAGCGCTGCGCCGCGCAACGGTGATTTAACCGCCCTAGTATAGCGCACCAACCGCAGATGGAGATTGCGTTTGCGGTGAAGTTGCATAGTATACTGGTGCCCATCACACCGCAAAGCGCAGCGGCGCGGCCCGAAGCAGCGCCTGACCCTAGAACGGAAGCACCATGAACATCGAAGAGCTCTATCACTTTTTGTTCGAGACCATGCCGGGCATTGGCATCCTCGTGGGCGCCGGCTTGCTGGTCAGCATCATCGTGTGCATTATTCTGGAGCACAAGACGCGCAAGCAGTACAAGAACCACGAGAAGACCGAGGACGACTGGTCCTTGTTCGACGACGACGAGGACAGCGAGTCCTAGGCCTCCGGTTCTGCCTCTCCCACGAAATCCCATTCCTCCTCGGCCCAGCGGGCACGGTCGGGTATGTTCATAACCGCGGCGACGATGCCCAGCACACCCGGCACCAGCGCGCCCAGCAACGCCGCCGGCGCCGGCAGCCACGAGCCGCCGAAGTTCCCTAAGTGAGCGGCGGCGCATACGCCGAAAAGCAGCACGACGGCCGCCGCCACGGCGCCGGCAAGGTCGAACGCCTTCGTGCCGCGCACACAGCAAAGGCTGTACACCGCAGCAGCGCCCACCCACGAAAGGCCCAGGGCCCAGGTGCTGGCCTGAGACAACAGCGCCACGCAAGCGGCCTGCGGGTTCGCCCCGAAGCTGAAGCACCACAGCGCATCCCAGTTCATCACGTCCATCGAACCGCAGCTGGCCATAATAACGGCCAGCGCGAAGGCGAAGGCCGCGCAGAGCGCCGAGGCCACCACGGGCAAAAACACGCCCGCCGTCACCGGAGCCACGGCCGCGAAGCCGAAGGAACCGAATAGCGGCTGCAACAGCACCACCACTGAGGGCGCCATGCCGCGCCGCCCCATGAGATACCACCAGCCGCCCACAATAAGGACCGTGACCAGGGCCAACAGCCACGCTTGCGAGGCAGCGAGCCCCACCACGAAAGCAGCGTAGCCGAAGAGCAGCCCCCAAGAGGGGCGGAAGGCGGCCAGAGCCGCCCCAAGGGCCACAACCACCCAGAACACGAGGGGCGCATTGCCCAGAAGCCCTAGGGGCTCCCCGCCGAACCCGTGCAGGTTGGCCAGCCCCAGGGCGGTAAGCAGCCCCACGGCAATGGCCGCAACACCGCGCCCGATCCAGGAAGCCCCGCGCGGCCCCAAGCGGTCGGCCAGGGGCGTTCCCGGCTCGCACGCAGGCGCGGGCGCCTCTTCTTCCTCGTCCTCACCCACGCCGTTCACGATGTCGGCCAGGGCCTTCTTTCCCTTCCGCGTGCTGCCCAGCAGCGGCAGCAGCGCCTCCGAGAACGCCGCCACCGACTCGTAGCGCTCGTCCTTTTCCGGATCGAGGGCGGTGAACATGATGTCGTCAGCCTCTTCGGCCAGCTCGTCCCAGCACAGCGACGGCAGCACGAGCTCGGCGTCCTCGATGGCTTCCTCTGCCGCATCCAAATCGGGAGCGAAAAACGGGTTCGATCCCGTGAGCATCTCGTAGGTCAGGCTGGCCAGGCCCCATTCGTCGGTGCGCACGTCCAGGGGCTCTTGGCGCATTTGCTCGAGGGGCATGTAGCCGATGGTGCCGCCGCCGGTAGTGCCCGAGCCGCTGGCATCCATCAGGGCGGCCAGGCCGAAGTCGGTTACCTTGACGACGCCCTTGGAGTTCACGATGACGTTTTCCGGCTTGATGTCCAAGTGCAGCATGGACTCGCCGTGGGCCGCCTCCAAAGCATGGGCCACCGAGGAGAACACCGAGGCCACCATGTCGAGGGTAATGCCGTCGTCGATCTCGTCGATGATCTGGGCCAAGGTCTTGCCCTCGATGTACTCCATGATCACATAGGCTGTGGAGCCCTCCATGGCGAAGTCGTAGACCGTGACGATGTTGGCGTCGTTCAGGTGGGCGACGGACCGCGCCTCCTGGAGGCCGGGGATGTGCTCGAACACATCGTCGGGGTCGAGCTCGTCGGCTGGATCGATGGTGCGCGAGGCGCGAATGCCCTGCAAGTGGTCGACCCGCACCGAGCGCGCGTCGGCCGCCGTACCCTCCCAGGGCGCATCCTCGACAATCACCGAGGCCTCGTAGGGCAGCTCCTCGGAAGTCGGCGTCGCCGAGCGCTGCGAACGAGGGGGCTCCTGGAAGTTCTCGGTGCTCGCTCCCCAGGGAGCCAGGTACTCCTGCCAGGCCGCCTCATCTTCCCAGGGCGGCACCTCATCGGACGTGGCTGTCGATCGCGCACGGGTGGCGCGGCGCGCATCGCGCACCTGCAGGAACAGAGGATCGGCGGGAAAGTCGCCCGGAGCCGCCGAAGCGGAAGCGGGGGACGATTCCGACGCCGAAACGGCCGCGCCCGATGCCGTCGAGCCGGCAGCCCCGTCCTGCTCGTCTTCCAAAGCCGCCGCCATGCGCGCTTCGAGGGCAACAAGGCGCGCCCGGGCTACCTCGTCTTCCGAGAGCGTGATGCACTTAATGGCCACATCGCGTTTGAGGTGGGTGTCGAAGGCATGCTGCACGGTGCCGTAGCCGCCGGCGCCGGCCTGGCCGATAACGCGATAGCGATCGAGAATGAGCTGGGATGATGCCATGGGGCGTTACTCTCCTGGGTAGGTTTTGGGTGCATTGGGAGACCTTCGTATTGTACGGCACGGCGGCGCCTTTGCGCCAGCTTTCGTACCGCTTTTCGGCGCCCTGCGGCAAAAGTACGCAGAGGCGCCCTCGCAGGAGCGCATCCCGCCGCGCCCGCTCCGTCAAGCGGCCGAAACGCCTCGATAACGGCTTTCGAACCTTTGCGCGGCAAACGGCGCCACGCTCTCGTCCCGCGCTATGATCCAGAGACGGAACGTCCCGCCCCGGCGGCTCTTCCCCACCATTCGCACTCTTTCAGAAGGAAGGCTCTCATGCTTACCATCGGTTGTCATCTTTCAAAGCGCCGCGGCTATCTGGAAATGGCCAAGGAAGCCGTCTCCATCAACGCCAACACATTCCAGTACTTCACGCGCAGCCCTCGCGGCGGCGCCCAGGCCAAGTTGGACATGAAGGACGTGGAAGCCTATAAGGCCTACGCCTCCGAGCACGGCCTTCACGACGTTTTAGGCTATGCTCCCTACGACACCGACCCCGCCACGGACAAAATGAACGAGCGCGACTTCGCCCTCATGGTGTACTCCGAGGATATGGCCCGCCTGGCCGAGGTGGACGGCGGTTTGTACCTGGTGCGCCCCGGCAGCCGCCTGGACATTAGCGTCGACGAGGGCATCAAGGACGTGGCCGACGCGCTGAACAAGGTGCTTACCCCCAGCCAGAAGGTCACCGTGCTGCTGGACACCATGGCCGGCGAGGGCACCCAGGTGGGCTGCAACTTCCAGCAGCTGGCCGCCATTATCAAGCAGGTTAATCTTTCCGACCACGTGGGCGTCTGCTTCGACGCGGCCGCCGTGTGGGCCGAGGGCTACGATATCGTGAACGACCTGAACGGCGTCTTGGAAGAGTTCGATCGCACCATCGGCCTTGACAAGCTGCGCGCGGTTCACCTGAACGATGCCACCCACGAGCGCGGAAGCCACGTCGACCGCCATGCGCGCATCGGCGAGGGCAAGATCGGCTTCGACGCCCTGGCCGCCCTGGTCAATCACCCGAAGCTGGCTGGCGTCCCCTTCTATCTGGAAGAGCCCGAAAGCACGCTGGTCATCTACGAGCGCGACATCGCCCGCTTCCAAGAGGCCTACCAAGGCAAATAGCTTTTTCAGCCACAGCAGACAAAAAGGCCTCCCCGTCCATGACGGGGAGGCCTTTTCAGTGGGCAGAAGTGCTAGCGGGCGTGGCGGCCGCGGCCGGGAGCCACGGCGGCTGCGGGATTCGTGGGAACCGCCGTGGCCGGAGCCGTGCGGGGCACCGCCGTACCGCGCATCGGTCGCACGGTGGCGCCCATGGGGCGCTGGCCGGCGGGCACCCCCGCGGCCGAGCGCATTCCCGGCTGGGCAGCAGCGCGCTGCACAGCGGCCGCTTCCTGGGCACGACGGGCAGCACGCGCCTCTAGCTCGGCAGCGGCGCGCGCGGCAAAGGCGCGCTCGGCCTCGCGCCGCGCCTTGCGCGACATCTTCCTATCGGGAATCACGATGGGCTGCTGGCCCAGGGCCGAGCCCTGCACCCAAGCGTCCACGTCTTCGCGGGCCGGAACGCCAGGAGCCGTGGCAGGGCGCGGAGCCGGGGCCCCATAGGCCCCGCGAGGACCCGCAGTCCCCTGCGGTTGGCGCGGATTGGCGGCGTTCGGCGACGGAGCGGGGGCGGGACCCGAAGCGGGGGCCGGAGCAGGACCCGGCTGGGCCACTCCCGCCGGAGCTGCCGCGGGGCGAGCAGCCGCCGGACGCTGAGGCGCAGACCCAGCAGCTGGAGCCGCCGCGGGGCGGGGCGCCTCGCCTGCCGGGGCCGCGGGCCGAGGACGGCCTCCCCCGTAGCTGCGCGCCGCGTTGTTGCGGCGCCCCATGACCATTTGCATTTCCGCCACTTTGCGACGCTCGGCCTCCAGGCCATCGGCCATGCCGCGCATACGGCGATCGAGGGTGGTAATCCAGAAGCACAGGGCCAACACGGCGACGGCAAGCACACCGAGACCAACGGCTACCAGGCCAAAAGGCGAAGAGAGGAATTCAAACACGGGACGACCACTCCTGAACGGGAACTTCGATAGTTATAAGCGATGATACACGGCGCCTGACCGGTTGTCGATACAAAAACAGCCCAGATTCGCCTAGCCAGCGGCCGGTGCGGGCTCGTCCGAACCGCCGCCCGCCCCTTCCAAAGACACCTGGGCAACCAGCTCGGTGAGCTCGGCCATGGTCTCCTCGTTGCGCGCCGTCTCCGCCGCCAAGTCGGCTTCCACCACCGCCGTATCCGCGACAGCCACTTCGGCCGCCTCGCAGTGTGCGCAGCCGGGGCAGCGCAGCGTCACCTGCGTGCCCACGCCCAGCTCGCTGGTGTACACCATCTGCGCGTCCGGGCCGAAGAAGCCGATCATGCGGTCGTGCACGTTCTTCACCGCAATGCCCAGCCCCGTGGACGATTCCACCTGGGTGATGTTGGCGCAGGTTTCCTCGGTCATGCCCACGCCGTTGTCGCCGACCACGATAATGACGTCGTCGCCGTCCACCGAGGCGTCGATGGTGATGACCAGCTGGCGCTCGGGAGCCATGGCGTGCTTGATGGCGTTCTCCACCAAGGGCTGCACCAAAAACGGCGGTACCATCATGTCCTGGATCTCGGGAGCGGCGTTCACCTCGAGCGCCAAGCGCTCATCGCCAAAGCGCGCCAGCTCGAAACCGAAGTAGCGCTGCACCTGATCCAGCTCGCGCCCAAGGGAAATGCGCTCGGTGGAATCCTCGAGCGTGCGGCGGTAGAAGACAGCGAACTCGCGCAGCAAGGTGCGCGCCTTCATAGGATCGGTGCGGATGAACGAGGCGATGGTGTTGATGGTATTGAACAAGAAATGGGGGTTGATCTGAGTTTGGAGCATCTTCAGCTCCATGGAGGTAGCCAACTTGCGCTGGGTTTCCATTTCCACGGCGGCCATCTGCGTGGCCAGCAGCTGGGCGAAGCCCTGGGCAATGGAGCGCTGGGTCTCCGTGATCTTGTTCGCGTTGCGGTAGTAGAACTTCAGCGTGCCCTCGACGCGGTCGCCCACCCACAGAGGCACGACGATGGCCGCCTTGATGCGGCTCGTCTCGGCGGGAACGGGCAGGCCGATTTCCTGCGGCGTCATCAGCACCAAGGTCTCGCCGCCGCGGATGGCCGCATGGGTGGCCTGGGTGCGAATGGGAATACCGGCCGGATTGTGGGCTTCCTGATAGCCCGCATAGCCGAGCACGATGTCGCGGTTCGTCAGCGCCACGGCAATGGCCGAGGTATTGGGCAGCAGCAGCTCGCACACTTCCTGCGAGGCTTTCTCAGTCAGGCCCTCGCCCATGGCATCGATCATGGAGCTGGCCATTTGCAGCATGGCGTCCGATTGCAGGGCGCGCACGGAATCGGGATCCATCATCAGGCGAATGACCACGACGATGGCCACCGTGAACACCGTGCCCGCCGCCCCCAGCACAATGGCCGGCGCCTCGGGCAGCATGAAGGCCCACACCAAGGTGATAGCCGCCAGGGCCGCAATGGTGACGGCAAGCATTTCCTGGTTGAATTTGGGAATGCCGATGCCTCGCGTCCACGTGCTCTCAGTTTCGCGCGCTCCCATGGGCATCCCTCCTGCTCATCATTGATATTGCGTCAGTATAGCCAACTTTCGCCCAAGATGCATCCGCCATGGCCGTCGGAAGCCCCGGTCCCGCTAGCCCCAAAGGCCCAGCTGGTTCACGACGAGGAGCACCGCGGCCAGAACGAGAAAGCCGCTGAACAGGAACCGCAAGGTGCGCTCGGGTACCCGGGGAATGAGGCGGGCGCCGAGGGTTGCTCCGGGAATGGAGCCACAGGCCACCGCAATGCCGGCAATCCAATTGATGTTGCCGAGCATGGCCTGGGTGATGACCCCGGGCACCGCCAAAATCATGACTGCAATGAGCGACGTGCCCGAGGTGAGCTTCATGGGCACGTGAATGAGCGACATCATCAGCGGCACCATGATGAAGCCGCCGCCGACGCCCACATAGCCCGAGGCCAAGCCGGCCGCCAGGCCGATAGCGAAGCCCATGCCCATCTCGCGCCACCCGATGGCCGGGGCCGCCGCCTGTGCGGCCGCGATCTCGGCCGCCCGCGCCTCGGCCTTCGCCGTCTCGGCGGCCGCCAGCTCCTCGGCGCTGAGGGCCGTCGCTTCCCGCGAGGCGCCCTTGACCGGCTTCGGCGCGGCGAGCGCCTTGCGGAACATGGTGACGGACGAGTAGGCGATGATGAGCGCCGCCGCCCCCATCACGCACCAGTCGGGCGACACGGCCGCCAACCCGACGCCCACCGGCGACATGCAGGCGCCGCCCAAGCCGGCGGCAACGCCCAACTTGGGAAGACATGTTTTATGGCGGATATGGGAAAACGCCCCCGAAAGCGAGGTGGGGATAATAGTGAACAGCGAGGTGGCCGTGCACATGAGCGAGTCCATGGCGTAGCCCAGCTTGAACGCCGGCACCAGCAGCATGCCGCCGCCAATGCCCAGAAGCCCGGCCAGCACGCCTACGACCAGGCCAACCGCCAGCGAAACGACGAACATAACGAAGAGGGATTCCACGGCGCTGCGCTACTCCTCGATGTTGAGACGGATTTCAGTGGTCATGCCGGCGTCGATGGAGGGGCGCGGCACGGCGTTGTAGGCCGCCGCGTCCTGAGCCGTCGGAGCCGGGGCGACGGGGGCCGCCACCGCGGCAGGCGCCACCGGCGCTTCTTCGGCCGCTTCGGCTTGCTGCACGCGCAGCATGCTGGAGCGCACGAGCGCCGAGGAGAGCAGCTGGTCGGACTCGAGGCGGCTCATGGCCTCGGGCCACACGTACTGGAACTCGAAGTACTTCGCACAGTGAGACTCGGCATAGGCCGAGGCCTCGCCGGCGGCCGCCCGGGCGGCGCGGCGATAGGCCTTCTTGTCGGGGCGCCCGAAGCTGCGCAGCCACGCGGTAATGCGAATGCGATTGCGCAGGCCCGGCTCCAGGAAGGGCCCGGGATAAGGTTCGAGGGACGCGGGCTTCACCTGCTGCAAGTCGATGAGCGCGCGGCTGTACTCCAGCTTGCGGTACTCGTAGAGCCAGCGGAAGATGTCCTGGCGGAAACGATCGCCCTCGCTGGTGGAGGAGGGCGGCAAATGACGCAGCACCCATTGGTTGTCGAACCAGATGTCCGACCCGTACATGCGCAGGTTGAGCATGTAATCCAAGTCTTCGCCGCGGGCAATCCACGGATCGAAGGCCAAGCGTCGGTAGGCCTCTTTGTGAATGGCCAGGCAACCGCCGCACACGTGGTTCGAGCGCGAAAGGCGCGGCCCGCGCATAGCCCCGGTGATCCACTGGTTGAAGGCGCGGCCCTGCTGCCAGAAGCGGTTGTACCATTTATCTTCCCACTTCGACAAATACGAGCCCTTGTCGTTCAGGTAGTAGCCCGTCTTCGCCAAAATGGGAATGCCCTTGCGCGTAAGCTTGCCCAGGCCGTACATGGCCTTGCGCAAGAACTGGGGGTCGTCGACTACCTCGTCGTCGTCGAGGAACACCACGGCATCGAAGCCCAAGGTGTTGGCCACCACCAGGCCCAGGTTACGGATGGCACCGTAGCCCTGCAGGCCAATTTCCTTGGAGAGGCGCTCGATGTTCAGCTGGGCCATGCGCTGCTCGACCAGAGCCAGTTCGGGGGCGCCAATGACCAAGGTGGTGACGTCGGGGTATTGGTCGGCCACCGCTTGCACCTTCTCGGCCGCCTGGGCCTCAAGCGACACATCGGCCGAAACCAGAATAATGACCAGCCCGAGCCCTTCGACTTTGCGCAGGGAGTCCAGGCAGCGGCCCAGCTCGCCCGGCTGATTGGGGGCGGTGGTGTGGTCGTAGGCCGTTACCACGTCGGCTCCGCCCCGATGACGGCGCGGATAGATGAACGTGGGGATGATGACGACGGGGTTCATGAATGTCCTTTCGAGATACCGTGCTCGAACGTTCTTATTGTAGCGGTTAGGGCGTTACTGCACGGAATTTGCAGGAAGCCCGTCACCGTGCCCTCAGCGAGAGCGCTTGCGCGCAGCGGCCCCCTTCCGTCCGCGCTTGCTGGCCGGCGGCTGCTCCTTGCTCATGCGGCGCGCCTGTTCGCGGCGCTCTTTCACCGTGGCCATTTCCTGCTTCAAAGCCAGATAGGATGCCAGGCGCTCCTCCGAAAGATCCCCCGCTTCCACGGCAGCGCGCACGGCGCATCCCGGCTCGCCGCCATGCTGGCAGTCGCGAAAGCGGCACTGTTCGGCCAGAGCGGCAATGTCGGGGAACGCGGCCTCGATGCCGGCATCGGCGTCCCACAGACCCAGGCCGCGAACGCCGGGCATGTCCACAATGCGCCCCGCGCCGGGCACGGTCACAATTTCGCGGCTCACCGTGGTGTGGCGCCCCTTGCCGTCGGCCTCGCGCACCGCGCCCACATCGAGCACCTCGGAGCCCACGAGCATGTTGATGAGGCTCGACTTCCCCACCCCCGAACGCCCGATGAGCACCGTGGTGGTGCCAGGCGTCAGAAGGGCGCGCACCGCCTCGATGGAAGCCGGATCTTGCTCGGACACCACGAGCACTGCGGTGTCGGGGCCCGCCAAGGCCCGCACCCGCTCCAGCAACTGCTCGGTGGCGGCATCGTCCTCGGCCAAGTCGGCCTTGGTCAGCACCACCGTGACCGCCGCCCCGGTTTCGAAGGCGAGCACCAACTCGCGCTCGAGGCGACGCAGGTTCACCTCGGAAAGCGGCTGGGCCACAATGACGCGCTCGAAGTTAGCGGCCAGCACCTGGGGCACTGCGCGCTCGGTGGGGTCTTTGCGCACGAACTCGCGCGTGCGCGGGGCAATGGCCTCGATGACCCCCTTGTCATGGGCATCGGGCACCGACACCTCCACGCAATCGCCGATAACCGCGCGCACGTTCTCGCCCTTCACCAGCGCAGTGGCATGCTCGCACCGCAGCGTCTCGCCGTCGGCGAACCGCACGAGCGGATAGCCGCGATCAAGCTTGATGACCTCTCCGGAACGCCAGGTGTCGGCCATTAGCGCTGCCCCTCCCTCATGCGATGGAATACAAGCACCATAACGCCGCCGATGAGCACCAAGATGCCGCCGGGAATGAACGACTTGGGGTCGAGCACCTGCTGGGTGATAGAGCCCTTCTCCACCACGCTCACGGTGTCGGCGTGGAGGTCGGTCAGGCCCTCGTGCTCGGGACACGCCAGGTGAAAGGTGCCGCGCACTTGCAGGGTGGTGCCCTTGCGCCCGTAGGAGCCATAGGTGTCGATGAGCTCGGTGAACTCTTGCGTGAGGAACACCGGGATCTCGGCGTAGTTCTCTTCGTTGGACTGCAGGACGATCCAGCAGTAGCCCGGATCGAGCTCGGCCTTCAGACGGTCGCCTACCACTTCGGCCGACACCTGCACCGTCTGCTCGTTCAAGTAAGAGTCGGCCTCTTGCAGCGCCGAAATAGAGGTGTCGTAGATAAACGAGCTGTCGGGCTTTTGCTGCGGGTTCACCAGGTTGTCCGGGTTGCGCTCGGTGCCAAAGACCGGATCGGCCACCAGGCCCGGGGCCTGGGCGGCCGCTTCCGCCGCCTCCTCGCCGTCGTCGGAGTTCTCGCCATCAACCGCCTCGCCTTCGCCCTCCCCGGCCGTCGACGCATCCTGGTCGGCGTCGGCGGGCGCCTCCGCTTCCGTCGCGGCATCGCCCTGATCGCCAGCCGCTTCATCCTCGCCAGCATCCTGGTCTTCCGCCGGAGTCACCACGCCGGTGTCGTCGGTGGGAACGTCGGGATTGTTCAAGTTCGCCGCCCAGGCGCTTGCCCCCGGCATGCCCGTGCCCAGCGTCAGAGCAAGGACCACCAACGCCGCCAGCAGGGCGCGCGACGCACGACCCTTCCCGCCCGTACCAGCAAACGCCCTCATGAGCGCCTCTTATCCGACACGGATGTGCGACGGGGGATGAGCGACGCGCCCACTTCCACGATAAGCGCCAGCAGCGTGACGAACTCCAGACGGCCGGCCCACATCTGCAGGATGTAGAAGAGCTCCAGGGTCGGGGCCATGCCCGGCGTGGCCAGCCCCGTGATGATGCCGCCGTTGGAGGTCATGGCCACCGACTCGAAGATAGCCTCGGTGGCCTCGAAGCCGTGGGCAATGCCCACAAGCGTGCCGATAACGTAGGTGAGCACGAAGAGGATGAACACCGTCATGGCCTCTTTCACCACTTCAGGCGTGAGCGTGCGACGTCCCAGATGATTGTAGGCCACCACCACGCGCGCCGAATCGGGGGCGAGGGCCTCCTTCACCGTGGACACGATGGACTTGAAAATAATGCCCACGCGCGAGAACTTGATACCGCCGGCGGTGGAGCCAGCGGCACCGCCGACGGCCATAATGAACGCCAAGGTGAGGAAGGCGCCCGTGGTGAAGGCCGTGGCCGTGGTGAGCTGGTTCACAGTGACCACTTGGAAGCCCGTGGTGGTGAAGGCGGAGATGACCATGAACAGGCCGCGGCGCAGCAGCGCCAGCATGTCCGAGAACAGCGTGCTGGACGCCATGGAGGCGGTGAACACCAAGGTCATAACCGCAATCCAGAAGATCATGGTCTTCGTTTCGAAGTCGCGGAAGAACGCGGACGGGCGCCCCTTCCATACCTCGGCGTGCACCACGAAGCTGATGGAGCCCAAAATCATGAGCACCATGAGGATGAACTCCAAGGGGAAGGAATGGTAGTACATGATAGACAGCTGCATGGGGGTAAAACCGCCCGTCACAAAGCCCGAGATGGACACCCATAGGGCGTTGAGGAAGGCGCGCGCCGGCTCCATACCCAGCACCAGGCAGATGCCCGTGATGACGATGGTGGCCAAAGCCACCACGATGACGGTAATGCGGGCGATGAACTGGGTGGTTTGCACCACATTGGGCACCACGTGCTCGCTGCGCCCCTCGGAGGTGAACAGCGACGCGCCACCGCCTTTGCCGAACAGGCCAAAAGACAGGGCCACCACGATCAAGCCCAAGCCGCCCAAAAAGTGCATGGTGAAGCGGAACATGTTGTCGGCATAGGACAGATGGTCGAGGTCGACCACTAGGCTGGCACCGGTGGTGGTAAGACCCGATACGCCATCGAAAAGCGCATCGAGATAAGTGACGTAATGCCCCGAGAAGTACAGGGGGATGGAGGCGAACAAGGCCAGCACCACCCAGGCGAAGCCCGTTACCGCCAGGGCCTGACGACGGCTGAGGCGCCCGGGCTCGATGCGCAAAAAGCGCAGGCTGCAGCCGGCCACCATGGTAATGCCAATGGCCAGCAAATAGCGGGCCGCGGGCTCCCACTCTTGGAAGATGAGCGCCGTGGCCAACGGCACCGCCATGAGCACGGCGAAGAACAGAATGAGGGTTCCCAGGTAATGACCGATGACCCGCAGGTCATAGAGCGTGAATCGCTGCCACATACGCCGCGCCGCCTACCCGAACACAATGCGCACGAGACCCATGATGATCCACAGCGCAATAAGGAAGCTGACGATGGCCAGCAGCATGAGGACGATAGAAGCCAACGGCGAGATGGGCCGCAAATCGGGCTGGAGGCGCGCCATGGCTACCGCCGCCCCGTGGCATATGTGAGCAAAAAAGTCATGGGGGTATTCTAGTACATCCCCCGTTCCAGGTCATCAACGGTTACCCTCTTGGTATGCTGAAGGGCATTCACCGCCGGAAAGGACTTCCATGATTGACGCCACTGCCTTCACCGCCCAGCTGCAGGCCCTCGTTGGAGAGAGCGCCGTGCGGCCCAACGAGCCGCTGGCCGCCCACACCACCTTCCGCATCGGCGGCCCGGCCCAGTGGCTCGTGCTGCCCCGCACCGAAGACGAGGTGGCCGCCGTGGTGGCCGCCTGCCGCGAAGCCGAGGTGTCCCTGCGCATTTTGGGGGCGGGCTCCAACGTGCTGGCCCCCGACGAGGGGCTGCCCGGCGTTACCATGAAGCTGGCCGAGAACTTCGCCGCGGTGGAAGTGCTGCCAGGCGGCCTGGTGCGCGCCCAGGCCGGTGCCACCAACGAGGCCGTAGCTGCCGTCGCCCGCGACGCAGGCCTGGCCGGCTATGAGTTCGCCTGCGGTATTCCCGGCACCATCGGCGGCGCGGCCATCATGAACGCCGGTGCCTACGAGGGGCAGTTCTCCGACGTGGCCGTAGAGGTACACTGCCTGACGGCCGAGGGCGAGCCCGTTACCCTGGCGGCCCCCGAAGCAGCCTGGGGCTATCGCACCAGCCGCATGATGCACGAGGGCATGGTGGTGCTGTCCGCCACGCTGCAGCTGCGCGCCGACGCTTCCGAGGCCGTCGCCGCGCGCATGGCCGATCTCACCCAGCGCCGCGAAGAGAAGCAGCCCCTGGACATGCCCAGCGCCGGCTCCACCTTCAAGCGCCCCGAGGGCCACTTCGCCGGGAAACTTATCCAAGATGCGGGGCTGCAGGGGCTGTCCGTGGGCGGCGCCCAGGTGTCCACCAAACACGCCGGTTTCGTAGTGAATACCGGTAACGCCACCGCCGCTGACGTCCTCAGCCTCATCGCCGAAGTCCAGGCCCGCGTCCTCGCCAACAGCGGCGTGCCGTTGGAGCCCGAAGTGCGACTGTGGTCGTAGAAGCCTACACCGCGCCCTCCAGCGGCAAAATCATCGCCACTTCCGTCCCGTTTTCACAGGGATGGCCCTCGATAGTGCCGCCATGCAGCCGCACATAGCCCGCCGCCACCGCCAAGCCGATGCCCGTCTGGCCGCCAGGGCCCGTCGCGAAACGCTCGAACATGACCCGTGCCTGCTCAGCCGATATCGGCACGCCGTCGTTGAATACGGAAACCACCGCCACGCGATAACGGGAACGCGCCTTCCGCTCGACCCTCAGCCCTACCGCTACCCGCGACTGCGCATAGCGCAGCGCGTTTGTCAGCACGTTGCCCAGGGCTACCGTCAACATATCCTCGTCGAAGCTGCCCACCACTGGGTCGGGCGCCTCCACTTCCACCGCAACGTCACGCAACGCGGCCATGGGCTCCAACGCCACTGCGCAGTCGTACATAACTTCGCGCAGGTCGATACGGCGAACCTCAGGGCGCACGGCCCGAGCGTCCAATCGGCTCAGATCCAGAACCGACTCCACCGTATGTGCCATGCGCTCGGCTTCGCGCGCCACCACTTCGCAGCTGTCGCGCGGGTCGATAACTCCCTGCTGAGCCCCCTCGGCATAGGCCATAATCGAAGTCAGAGGCGTCTTTAACTCATGGGAGGCATTCGCGAAGAAATCATCAAGTGCTTGATCTTTGGCGTCTAGGGCACGTAGGGCACGACGGCGCAAGCCTGCCATCAGCAGCACAACCACGGCAGCGGCGCCCATCAGCACCACGGTAGCCATCACTACCGTACGTACCTCGAATGTGACGTTCGAGAACAGCACCACCTCACCCAACTCGCTATCTTCGTAACCGGAATCGGGAACAATACAGTAGAATACCACCGCGTTCGAGCGAACCAGCAGATACACCGTTCGTTGCGAGAGCTCGTTGCGGTGCTCCTCGCAGTAATCGAGAAGCGCCTGCTCTGCAGGAAGGAGGAACTCTTCGCCACTTTCCTCGGGCAGAAGATAAAATCCCTCTGGCACCGGACTTTCCGTCGCCGACTCATCGAGATGCATGAGCCGATTCAAAGACTCTTGGGCCCCATCACCAATGCGCCACAGCTGCACCGTGCAGAAGAGCAGTGGAAGCACCAGCACGGCAACGAGAGCCGCCAGAAACAGCCCCCGTACCGCCGAAACGTTTGCCCGATGCTTGTCATTGCCGTGGTTGCGCATCAGGCATCCTGCGTTTCCGACTCAAGCGTCGTAAGCTTGAAGCCATAACCCCATACCGTCTGGATGTAGACGTCTGCCCCCGCCGCAGAGAGCTTGCGACGCAGCCGGCGATTCGTTTCCTCCACGGCACGCGTCTCGATACCGTCGTCGATGCCCCACACGGCGCGCAGCACCTCGTCTTTGGCAACCGCCTCGCCATAGCGGGCCATCAAGAACCCCAGAAATTGAAACTCAAGGGGCGAGAGCCTGATCGTCTCCCCGTTGACGACGACCGACCGCGTTTCCGCTTCGAGCCGAACATTCCCGCAGACTGTCGGACCCTCCTCGCCGTCGGCGGAAGCAAGCGTATCCAGCTGAACCCGACGCAGTAAGGCATGAATCTTCGCCGACACTACTAACGGACTAAAGGGCTTGGCAATATAATCGTCGGCCCCGAGCGACAGACCGTTAAAGTAGTCTACCTGTGATTTTTTGGCTGTGAGCACGATAACGGGCACTGCCGAGGTTTGCCGCAGACGCCGCAGCACCGTCAGGCCGTCCGTCCCCGGCATCATCAAGTCGAGCAAAACCAGATCGCATTCCGCATCCGCAAAAGCGTCCAGCAGCTCATCCCCCGTCGTAAAGGCGCTCACCTCATGACCGTCGCAGCGCAGAAACGCCGCCACCGATTCTCGAATATCCCGCTCATCTTCGGCGTAAAAAATACGAGCCATACTCACCGCCTCACCAGCCAGAACCCTGGGGTCATTATAGGGGAAGGCCCCGGAGCGTGGAAGACACTAGCAATATCGGCAAAGAGGTAGCGAACCAACGTCCCATCCCCTCTATCATCCAGTGGAAGGCGTGAGCGCCCCAAGCGCGACGAGCAAATGCCACAATTTGCGCTTCAAATGCCACAATGTGTTGCACCACCACCTTAACTCTGCATTTTCCCTGTACTGTAAGCGCTATCGATGCATCGATCGCAATCTAATAGCTTTCTGCAGGTAGCTCCTTAGGGCGCCCCAGAGAACGCGTGAAAGGAAATGCAATGATGCACCAAACTCATTCGATGAGCCGCCGCGAACTCATTGGTCTTGTCGGAATCGGCGCTTCATCCCTTTTAATTCCAGAGTTCGCATTCGCGAGCGATGGATCGGGGTCTTTAGACGAAAAGACGATCGAGCGCATCGCCCTAACTTCTCCTGACTCAATACTGGATCTATCCTCCCTCCCAGACGCTGACCAGGACAAAATTCTCCTTCAACGGACCGAAGCTGAGGCAGCTTGGATTATTTCGCTCCTAGAAAACGAGCACGGAGAAGCGCCGAGCACCCTCAGCGCAAAAAGTCGCTCGAATAAATACACCACCGTTTACGGAAAAGCCGCCTATAAAAACTCCGGCTATCGACTTGTCCCCGGACAAAAAGAAAAGGGGGTGAGTTTCAGTACTGGGGGTACCATTTATTTTGCACTTTCAGGTGGAAGTAAAATAACAATCAGCTTCGGCTTTCCGGCACCGTGGGGAACCATAAGCATGGGTGTCTCGTTTGGAAAATTCCTTGGCGGAAGCCCAGCTGTCGGAGGATACGAAGTCGATATTCCAGGAGACAAAAAACGCTATAAGGTTTGGCTCAACAACGAATACAAGTCAATTCCTTACACTATCTATTACACCGATACAAAAGGCAAGAGGAAAGTGTACGCCCGAAAATGCGGCACTCCTGTTATTGTCGGCCATGATTTCGATGCTCGTCGCGTATAGAAAGGCATCAAATGGCTATTGCGAAAAGGGCAGCCGGCAGAGTCGCCGTCGGTCTTCTTCTTCTCGTCGTGACATGCACTGCACTCATTGGTGCGCGATCGGCAATCGAGATACACAACATTGCCGAAGGTGCCCGACACGGATTCCCCTTGACGGGCACTTACCATCTCAAAATGCCAGACAGCTCTTATGATCTGTCCTTCTGGGAGGAGGAAGATGGGAGCACCATTAACTGGGGAGTCAGGAGAGCGCCCGCGATAGGAGGGGAGGTCCTCTGCCATGGGGCCGCATTGCCAACACCCGACCCCAACGTGTACATCCTCTGCGACGATGCTGGCAGCAAAGTCGGTATCGCCCACCTGGCCTATGTCGACGACGAATCTCGTGGCTCCCTTTTTATCGGAAGCATCGAAGATTCCTTCATTGAATTCCAGCGCCAAGGGAGTGTGCCCATTCGAATGATCACCTAGGAGGGCAACGGAGGCGCAAACGAGATCGCTGGATTGGGAAGGCACAGAGGAAGCTTCTCGAGGTCTCGAGACGTAGCGACCTCGAGACCTTGGAGTGCTGCTTACATGTCGAAACGTTAACCGCAAACAAAGGGGATCAGATGGGCAAATTAGCCGGAACCGCGCCTTCGGTAAAGACCGAATCAGCCGCATCGAGCGAACATGCTTTGCGCGCGACCTCTCGGGGAATCGTTCTTTTCGCAGCTGTGCTGGCGCTGACAGGGGTCGTAGCCCTAGCCGGCTGCGTCGCCACCGCTCCCGCTATCGACCCCTCTGCTTTGAAATCAGCCGCGATAAGCGTCGCGGAAACCAAGAGCAACATGGCGCAGAGCCGCATGATTTTCTACGATGATGGCCTGAATGAGATCGGCTCGCTGCCCTTTCAAGAAGCGCAGATGGAGCAGGTGTGGGGCAACGTTTCCCAAGTAGGCGATGCCGTTTACCTGGCTCCCTTCGGCGACTTCAAAACAGGAGCGGGTCACGAGGTTCTTGAAATCTCCCTGGCAAACGGCACAACCACTCGCCACGATGTCGGCGAATCCGTTCTTGCCGGCTGCGCTGCCACCGATCGCTTTGCCTTCGCCTACAACAACCTCAACGGTGCAGCGTCCCTCATTCGCTGCGATAAGCAGACGGGCGAGACAAAGAAGATCGAGATACCCGAAGATATCATCACCAACGTCACTTGCACAGAAGGAAAGGTGTGGGCCTTCGCAGACCGCGAGGTTTCCAGCGCCTCCCCCGACCCTTCCAGCACGAACGTCGAAGAGCAGGGGATGCTGTACTGCTATGACAACGACCTCAACCTGCTTGACACGTTCGACCTCAGCACCTTCGGATCGGGCATCTACCGCACGCTTGTGAAGGACAACCGCATCTTCTTTACCCGTGTGGGCGGTTCGGAAGGAAAAACCACCAGTACCTTGGGCGTATTCGATACCGCAACAGGCAAGCTAGCCACCGTTTCCCTAGACCACGCCTACGCCAACGGCCTTGCCCTCGATGGCAACAAGCTGTATATCTCCTACTGCGACGTTATCGCCGACCGCAGCAGCGCCTATGCCATTTCTGTCTACGACCTGAACGACGGCTCCCTCAACACCCATGAAGTGCCCCTCGCTCCCGTTGAAATTGCTGTCTCCCGAGGAAAGCTCTACGTTCTCGACAGCTTCAACCGCCAGCTGGCCGTCCTCGACCCCGCAACCTGCGAGGTACTGCACACCGTCGAAGTTAGCTCCATGGACAATGACTACAGTTACCTGGGCAATCTCATTCCGATGCCCGAGAAAGGGGCGGAATAGAAGCAGCTGATCGAAGGCAGTTTGCGTTTTCTGGCAAAAGCATGGACGAGTTTGCCCTGAATGAAACGTGGCCCGCAGGAGCTGCCTGCGGGCCACGTTTCGCTTGGTGCCCTTTTCGCCGTCGGGCTTTAGCCGTTACTTCGTGGAGAAGTAGTCGACGCCGCCTTCGAAGAGGGGCTGCATGCGGTTGCCGAAGGCGTTCTTGTACAGGCCGTTGCCGCTGCGCTCGGTGTGGCCCATCTTGCCCAGGACGCGACCGTCGGGACTGGTGATGCCCTCGATGGCCAGCACGGAGCCGTTGGGGTTCACTGACAAATCCAGGGAAGGCTGGCCCTCGGCATCCACGTACTGGGTGGCCACCTGGCCGTTCGCCACCATGGTATCCAGCAGCGGCTGCGGCGCCACGAAGCGGCCCTCGCCGTGGCTGATGGCCACGGTGTGGATGTCTCCCACGGCCATCTTGCCCATCCAGGGGCTCATGGTGCTGGCCACACGGGTGCGCACCAAGGTGGACTGATGGCGGCCGATGTGGTTGAAGGTAAGCGTGGCGCAATCGGCATCCATGGGGCGGATGTCGCCGAAGGGCACAAGACCCAGCTTCACCAGGGCCTGGAAACCGTTGCAGATGCCCAGCATGAGGCCGTCGCGGGCCTGCAGCAAGTCGCGCACCGCCTCGGTGACCTCGGGGGCGCGGAAGAACGCGGTGATGAACTTGGCCGAGCCGTCGGGCTCGTCGCCGCCGGAGAAGCCGCCGGGGATCATGACCATCTGCGACTCGCGGATGAGACGCGCCAGCTCATGGGTGCTTTCCGCTACGGCCTCGGGGCTGAGGTTGTTCACCACGTACACCGTCGGCACGGCACCGGCGCGCTTGAAGGCCGCGGCGGAGTCGTACTCGCAGTTGTTGCCCGGGAACACGGGGATGACCACGCGGGGCTTGCCGGCATCGACGCCCAGCAGGGCCGGACCATGATAGGCCGGCGCCGGGGCGCCCAGGTAGTCGAGGGCCGGCACCTGCTCGGCCGTGGCACGCTCTTCGGCGCTGGTGCGATAGGGGAAGACGCCCTCCATGGCGTGCTCCCACACTTCCTGCAGGCTGCGCAGGTCTACCTGGTCATCGGCGGTCGTCCACACGTACTCCGCCGTGACGGTGCCCACCGAGGCCACGGTCACGCCCACGGGCGCCTGGGGCAGCGCGTTTTCCGCCGGCACCTCCAGAAGGAAGCTGCCGTAGGCGGGGGTGAACAGGCCGTCCACGTCGTAGGTTTCATCGAAGTCGATGCCCAGGCCGTTGCCGACGCCCATCTTGAACAGCGCCTCGGCCGCACAGCCGTAGCCCGGGGTGGCCGCCGCACGCACAGAGCCCGCACCGATCAGCGACTCGACCAGATCCATGGCTGCGGCAAGCGCCTCAGGCTCGGGGGTGATGCCGTCGGCCTTGAGCGCGGGGGCGATGGCAATAACGCGGCTGCCCGCCTCCTTCAGCTCCGGCGAGATGATGCGGTCCATCTTGCCTACGGCCGTGGCGAAGCTGACCAGCGTGGGCGGCACATCCAGCTCTTCGAAGGAACCGGACATGGAGTCCTTGCCGCCGATGGCGCCGACGCCCAGATCCACCTGGGCCATAAGCGCGCCAAGCACCGCCGCCATGGGCTTGGCCCAGCGCTCCGGGTCTTGGCGCAGCTTCTCGAAGTACTCCTGGAACGTGAGGTACATATCCGTACGGTGGAAGCCCGTGGCCACCAGCTTCGCCACCGACTCCACCACGGCCAGATAGGCCCCGGTGAACTGGTTGGCGCTGCTGAGGTAGGGGTTGAAGCCCCAGGCCATGCCCGATACCGTGGTAGTCTCGCCGAACACGGGCAGCTTCGCCACCATGGCCTGGGCCGGGGTCAGCTGGCGCGCGCCGCCGAAGGGCATGAGCACCGTGGCCGCGCCGATGGTGGAGTCGAAGCGCTC
>CAJUFS010000024.1 GCA_910585575.1 uncultured Adlercreutzia sp.
AGAAGACGGAGGTAGGACTTGCCGGAAAGATTCACAGGCATAATGTTTCCTTTCAGTGAAAACGTATCAGGTGGGGCGGCCGACGGGATGCCGGCCGCCCGAAAGTGCTAACGCTCAAGCCGCGTCAGGCTGCGTGCTTAGATAGCCTCGCGCCAGGCCGGCATGGACATGCAGCGCGGGCCACCACGGCCGCGGGACAGCTCGGCCGACGGCATCTCGAGCACGTTGATGCCCGACTTGTACAGGATGTCGTTGGTGACGTTGTTGCGCTGGTACACCACCACGGTGCCGGGGCGCACGCACAGCGTGTTGGAGCCGTCGTTCCACTGCTCGCGCTCGGCCGCGATGCGGTCGCCGCCGCCGCAGGGGATCAGCGTGACCTTCTCGCCGACGTACTCGGACAGAACGCTCTCGAGGTCCTCGTTGCGCTCGCGGATCTTGGTGCCGCCCTTGCCGTCCGGGGTGATCTCGAACACCGTCAGCGGGCCCATGATGCCGGGGTGGATGGTGAACTTGTCGCGGTCGATCTGGGTGAACACCGTGTCCAGGTGCATGAAGGCGCGGGACACCGGGATGTTGAAGGCAAGGATGGTGTCGATGGTGCTCGTCTCGTCGTTGAAGACGTTGTGGGCCAGCTGATCGATGGCGTCGGGCTCGGTGCGCTGGGAGATGCCGATGGCCAGCACGTGCTCGTTGATGTTCAGGATGTCGCCGCCCTCGATATGGAAGGTCATATCGCGGTGGTAGTACTCCGGCGTACCCTGGAAGTCCGGATGATACTTGAAGATGTAGTCGCCGTAGATGGTCTCGCGGTTGCGCGTCTGGCTGTACATACGGTTGATGGACACGCCGTTGCCGATCATCGCGAACGGGTCGCGGGTGAAGTACAGGTTCGGCATGGGGGCGCACACGAGCTTGCAGCGGTCAGACACCATGTCCACCAGCAGGTGGGTGTCGCGCTGGGGCAGCTCCTGCAGGTTGATGCCGGCCATGGTCTTCATGACCATGTCCTTGGTGCCCGCGTAGTTGGAGTTGATGTAGTCCTTGATGATGTCCTTGTAGGTGTCGGTGCGGATGCCGGCCTCGAAGATCCACTGATCCAGGAACTTCTCGCGCAGCTCGGGATGAGCATCGATAACCTCGGCCATGAGGTCCTCGAGGTACACCACCTCGACGCCCTCGCCGCGAAGAATCTTCGCGAAGGTGTCATGCTCCTCCTGGGCCACAGGCAGGAACGGGATGTCGTCGAACAGCAGCTCTTCCAAGGTGTTCGGGGTGAGGTTCAGCAGCTCGTCGCCGGGGCGATGAAGGATGACCTTTTTGAGGTCGCCGATCTCACTTTTGACGTTTACTCCTTGCATAAAGCTCTCCTATCCTAATCGGATGATAGAAACTTTGCCAGCCACACAAGATCGTCCGCCGCCTCGAAGTGAAAACCCGGAGTCGGTGAGGTGGTCTGTTGTGTTTGGGCTGCGATAAACATCCCACATCATGGGGTTCGACACCCGTCAAGAAGGCTTTGTTTGACGGCACGGTATCGAGATGACACCGTTTCGTCACTTAAATATAAGCAAAAAGGTTTTCTTTTTAATGAGCCGAGAAGTATTCGTTATATAAGCTGGTAAACGATGATATCTTCCGTTGGAAATGCCCACGGAATAAAGCCGCTCTCACCATCGAAACCTCTGCTATAATCAACGGCTGCGGCACGCATCGCCTTCGTTTGTCTGCCGTTTTCGCGCACGAGTCGCTTTCGGGCTCGTCGTGCACTCTTCGTTCGCGTCGGGACGTGGCGCAGTCTGGTAGCGCGCCTGCTTTGGGAGCAGGATGTCGCAGGTTCGAATCCTGTCGTCCCGACCATCTTTTTTGTTCCGCCGTTGCTGACGCAACGTCGTTCACGCCGATGCTGCGGGTCCGACAGGCACCTGGCCTTGCCCCTTGTTTTGCCCACGGCGCGTACCCAAGTACGCTTGGGGCAAAGGCGGGGCAATTCCAGGCACCTGTCGAACCCTCGCTGACTTCCTTGGGCTCACCAGTGCGACAAAAGTTTATTAATTGTATTTGGATTTGTGGGGCTTTCTGCTCTACTCTGTCTTCTATGGAAAAGCTGAAGCTCAAAAGATTGTGGTTGCTGGTGCCAGGCGTTGTTGCCTTGGTGCTGACGTGGCTGGCGCAGATTAGCCCCGCTGTCACCGACGCCGTGTTCAGTCGGGGCTTGTACCCCTGGTTGTCTTCGGCTTGGGGCTTTCTTCCCTCTCTGGTGCCGTGGTCGGTAGCCCAGTGGGTGGTGGTGGCGTTTCTGCTCTTCTGCGTAGGCTTTGTGGTGTGGTACGGGCGTGCCTTCGTGAAGGAGAAAGGCGCACGCCGCTTTGTGCTGTGGCGCGCGGTGGTCACGGCGCTGGCCGTGGTGTCGATCGGGTTCACCATCTTCGCCCTGATGTGCGGCCTCAACTACTACCGCCTCACCTTTGCGGAAGATGCGGGGTTCGAGCTGCGCGAGTCCACCACCGAGGAGCTGACCGCCCTCTGCGAGACGCTGGCCGCCAACACCAACGAGGCCCGAGCGGAAATCGACGGCAGTCCCGACGACTACGCCGCCAGCCAGGGCGGCTTCGAAGCCTACGCCCAAGCCGCGGCTGCCAACATGGAAGCGCTGGCCCAGACCTATCCGGCCCTCGAACGGCCGCTGTACTCCCCGCCCAAGCCAGTACTGTTCTCGGAAGCGCTCAGCTACCTGGACATTGCCGGGATGTACTTCCCCTTCACCGTCGAGTCGAACATCAACGTGGACGGCCCCTTTTTCACCATCCCCGCCACCATGGGCCACGAGCTGGCCCACCAATGCGGCTTCATGCGCGAAGACGAGGCCAACTTCATCGGGTATCTGGCCTGCAAGAACGCCGCCGATCCCCTTACCCGTTACAGCGGCTACTCGCTGGCCTACGACTACGCTATCTCGGCGCTGGTGCGGGCGGATCGGGACCAGGCGGTGGCCGTCAACGACACGCTGTCGGAGGCAGTGAAGGAAGACCGTCTCGCCCGCAGCGAGTTCCTGAGGAAATACGAAGGCCCCGTTGCCCAGGCCTCGAACGCCGCCAACAACGCCTACTTGAAGGCCAACCAGCAGCAGGACGGCACCCGCAGCTACGGCCGCATGGTGGATCTGCTGTTGGCCGAGGCACGGGAGGAACAGTAACCCCCGTCAGCCGGGCCCGCTTGATCCCTTTCGGCACTCCCCTCGCGGTTCAGCCCCCGCCCTGCGAACGCTTACTCCTGCACCAAATACAGCCCGTACTCCAAAGCGTCCACCAGGGCGTTCCAGGAGGCCTCGATGACGTTTTCCGACACGCCGACGCTGCCCCAGGTGTCGCTGCCGTTGGTGGTGGTGATGGTCACGCGGGTGATGGCGTCGGTGCCCTGACTCTCGTCCAGCAAACGCACCTTGTAATCGATAAGCTCCATGGCTGCCACCTGCGGATACGATGCCGCGATGGCCATGCGCAGCGCCGCGTCGAGCGCTCCCACGGGACCGGCGCTCTCACCCGTGGCCACGAAGCGCTCCGGCCCCACATGAATTTTCACCGTGGCCTCGGACAGCGCGTCTTTGGCCAGCGCGCCGGTATCTTCCCGATCGTCCACAATCACGCGGAAACTTTCCAGCGTGAACGACGGGCGATACAGGCCCAGATGGCGCAGCAGGAGCAAACCCAGCGAGCCGTCGGCCACCTCGTAGGCAAAGCCGTGGGCCTCGCGCTCTTTGATGTCGTCGAGCACTGCCTGCACGTCCACCCCGGCCCCCTCCAAGTCGAATCCCAGGCTGCGGGCCTTGGCCAGAAGCGACGCCTTACCGGCCAGCTCGCTGACCAGCATGCGATTGGCGTTGCCCACCGATGCCGGATTCACATGCTCGTAGGCCTCGGGGAAGCGGGCAATGGCGCTGGCGTGCAGGCCGCCCTTGTGGGCGAAGGCGCTGGCGCCCGTATAGGGATGGTGGGGCGAAACGGACAAGTTGCACAGTTCGGCCACATACTGGGAAAGGCTCGTAAGCTGCGTCAGGCTATGCGCACCGACGCATTCCGCGCCCATCTTCAGTTCCAAGTCGGCGATGACCGTGCAGAGGTCCGCATTGCCCACGCGCTCACCGATGCCGTTCACCGTGCCCTGCACCTGAGTGGCGCCGCCGCGCACCGCAGCCAGGGTGTTGGCCACCGCGCAGCCGGAATCGTTGTGGCAGTGGATTCCAAAGCGAGCCTGCGGAAAGGCGGCCACTACCTCGCGTACCGTTTCTTCCACCTGGAACGGCAGTGCGCCGCCGTTGGTTTCGCACAGATCCACCGACGCGGCCCCCGCCTCCACGGCGGCCCGCACGCAGGCCAGAGCGTAATCGGGATTGGCTCGATAGCCGTCGAAAAAGTGCTCGGCATCGAACACCACCTCGCGGCCAGCGGCTGCCAAATAAGCCACCGATTCGGCAATCATCCGCAGGTTCTCCTCAAGCGAGGTGCGCAGGGCGCGCTCCACCTGGGCATCCCAGGTTTTTCCCACAATGGTGACCACGGGCGCGCCACAGGCAAGCAGGTCGGCCAGACCGGAATCGCCGGCTGGCGCCACGCCCTTCTTGCAGGTGCTGCCGAAAGCCGCAATGCGCGCATGGCGCAGGTCCATGGCCGTCACCTGTTGGAAGAACGCCACATCCTTGGGGTTCGATCCCGGGAAGCCGCCCTCAATGATGTCGATGCCGAAGTCGTCGAGCCGCGCCACAATGGCCAGCTTGTCCTCTAGCGACAGCGTCACGCCCTCGCATTGCTCGCCATCCCGCAACGTGGTGTCATAGGTGAAAACGCGCTGGCCCATTGCGACTTCCTTCCGTTGATTTCTCCTGGCGTCATTATAGAAGTTTCCCGCGCCCAGCGAACGGATTACCTGACAGGAGGAGCGTTGCTGCCTCAAGCGAGGCGATTATCCCTGTCAGATCCAGGCATTCATGGCATAATTCCTTTCGAGACATTTCAGGAGGGGACCATGAAAGCCGCAGAAACCGACCAGAGCCTTTCCGGGCAGCGTGCCCTGTTTGTTACCACGGCAGGATTCTCGCTCTTCTACGCCGTCTGTGTTTCCTTCTTCTATTCAACGTGGCTGGTTGGCCATGCCGAAGAAGCCGTGCAGAGCTTCGACAATGTGCTCAACCTGGCCATGCTCGCTGCCGCCGCCCTCTTCTTTCTGCTCGTCCGCCACTGGAGCAATGCCACGCAAAAAGCCTGTCTCCTCCTTGGCTACCTCGCCTTGGCCGCGGGCATCGTCGTGCTTTTCTTCAATACGGTCACGCCCCTGAGCCCTACCTTTGTTCTCTTCTCCGCCGTCTGCGCGGGCGCCGGTATGAGTCTCACGGCTCCCTTCTTCTTCGCCTCCCTGGCTTCCTTTTCGCCGAAGCAGACCGCTCTCGGCTGCGGCACCATGGCCCTCGTGGGCATGGCCCTGGACATGGCCTGGTCCTTCGCAGCACCCCCGCTTTTGCTGGCCGTTCAGCTGATCGCCCTTGCTCTCTCGGCGCTGTGTCTGAAGCGCTCGTTCCAGAACTCCCCTTCCGAAGCGACACCCGAAACCACCGCCTCAGGACCCGACCCGCTTACCGCTTCGGGACAGCGCGACTTCTTCAACGTCTTTCTGGTGTCCATTATCGGCACCTTCGCCCTTTCGGTGGTTTACGGCATCATCGATACCACGGCCGCCGGCATTGGGCCTTCCGTTAAGGCAACCGCCGGTATCTCCCAAGTAGGCGGCCTGGCGGCGGCGCTGGTATTTCTGGGATACTTCGCCCTAGCCAAGCGTACCTCGGCGACGTTTCTCTTCAACCTGGTTTTCGGACTCTTGGCCTCCGGCATGCTGCTCATCCCCTTTTTGCCGAACGACTACATGGTCACGCTGAACATTGTGGCCGCAGCGGGTTGGAAGCTTGTCATGCTCTCGCTGTTTTACCTGGTGGTCATCACCTACGCCCATGCGCGAACGCAGCTGCTGGCCGCCATGGCCATGGCCTACGCGCTTCCCCGCTTTGGCCTGTTCATCGGCCTCAACGTCGCCCTGCTCTTTAACGTTGGTGACGGCACGGACATTGCCCGCACCACCACCGTGGCCTTTTTCTTGCTCTACCTTATTTTCATGGCCGTGTGGTTTGCCAACACCCACGAGCGCCGCCGAGCTCTTAAGGAGATGCAGGCCGCCTACGAGGAGCTCGGCCGCTTCACCAAAGAGTCCGGCGACTATCGCAAGAACCTTGCCGAGGAGTTGGCAGCAGAGCACGGCCTGACCAACCGCGAGAGCGACATCCTTCAGCTTCTGGCCCAAGGACGCGATGCGGCCTACATCAGCGAGACCCTTTTCCTTTCGCGCAACACGGTCAAAAGCTACCAGAAGAGCATCTACGCCAAGCTCGGCGTCCACTCAAAACAAGAGATCATCGAGTTGTTCACTCCCAAGGAAGCCTCATAGGCGCCTCGCGTTTCCCCAGATGAGCGTCCCCACCCCAAGGGGGGTTTCGGCTTTTCCCTCTTCAGGCGGGGTGCGTCAAAGCATCCTTTCCTCCTATGCTGCAAACGTCGAAACGACCAAGGCAATTCAGCAATGCATACCAAGGAGGAACTTATGAGGGAGATCGCCACGAACGTATCGCGCCGCCGCTTCATCACGGGCACCGCCATGGCCGGCGCCCTGACTGCGCTGGGTCTGGCCGGCTGCGCCCCGAAGGCATCGGGTGCCGACGAGCTGCCGCAGACGGGAGTCACTCAGGATATGAACTGGGACGAGGAGTGCGAGGTGCTGGTGGTGGGCAGCGGCTATGCCGGACTGGCCGCCGCCATCGAGGCCAAGACAGCTGGCGCCGATGTTAAGATCATCGAGAAGACGAATCGCGTGGGCGGCAACTCGGCCTTTGCTGCCGGCGACATGGCCGTCTATGGCTCCAAGGTGCAGGAGCGCGAGGGCATCACCGACTCCATCGACGCCTTTGTTAACGATATGCTGGTGGCGGGCTTGTACCTGAACGACGAAGAGAAGTGCCGCCTCATTGCCGAAAAGTCCAACGAAACCTGGGAGTGGTCCGTCGAGATGGGCGCCACCTGGGATCAGGACGAGAACGGTGAGCCCTACCTGTACCCCTATGGCGGCCACAGTATCATGCGCACCATCTGCCAAGGTGCTGGCGGCGGCTCCAATGTAACCGGCCCGCTGTCGGAGCGCCTGGGCGAGATGGGCGTTACTGTGGAAACCGAGCGCATGCTTGTCGAACTGGTGCAGAACGGTGAAGGACGTGTGATCGGAGCCATTGTGCGCGACGGCGCCATGGACAACGACGTGGAGAGCGGGACGGCCGTCAGCATTCACGCTACGAAAGCCGTCGTTCTGGCAACGGGTGGTTTCGGACGCGACCTGGAGTTCCGCATGGCCCAAGACCCGCGCCTGGACGAAACCGTCGACTGCACGAACCAGGAAGGCGCCACCGCCGAGGCCCTCAAGGCCTCGATCAAGGCCGGTGCCATGGCCGTCCATACGGACTGGATCCAGCTTCTTCCGTTCATGAGCCCCGACGAGCAGGGCTATGGCGTGGCGGCCTTTTACACCGACGGCCAGGCCAGCTACGCCCCCACGCTCTCGAAGGCCACGGGTAAGCGCATCGTCAACGAGCTGACGGACCGCAAGCGCTATGCCGACGCCATCCTTGAAACGGGCGAGCCCTGCATCCAGATTACCTGCGCGAAGGCGCTCTATGGCAACGGGCTCCAGGATGCCATCGATGCCGGCATTACCAAAGAGTTCGCTTCCGTGGAAGAGGCCGCTGCCTTCTACGAGATGCCCGTGGACGTCGTAGTGGAAGAGATCAAGCGTTACAACTCCTTTGTGGCCAGCAAGGTGGACGAGGATTTCGAGAAGCCCATCCCCGATGACGCCCAGCCCATCGACGAGGCACCGTACTACGGCGTGCGCCTGTGGCCGAAGGTACACCACTGCATGGGCGGCGTGAAGACCGATCTGGATTGCCGCGTCCTGGATATGGACCTCACTCCCATTCCGGGGCTCTTTGCGGCCGGCGAGGCCGCGGGCGGCGTTCACGGCGCCTGCCGCTTGGGCTCTTGCGCCACCACCGACTGCCTGGTCAACGGGCGTATTGCTGGCCAGAAGGCTGCAGCCGAAACGGCCGAGGCCTAACCTGGCCGACAACCCAACTCTCCCCCTCGGCTCGAGCGCGCTTTTGCACCCTGGCAGAAGCGCGCTTGCCGTTTTCCAGGACTCCGACTCTTGGCGCAATCGTTTTCCTCAAGCGGACAACAGAAGACTCACAGGACGGTGGCTCCGCAGCCGCCAATTCGCCGATCGCACGATAATGAAGGGGTCAACTAATTACGACCCTGGCCCGGGACGCCCCCTCAAGTCGGTGCCCCTCTTCAAAGGCGGTATTCCATGAACGGCACTTCTTCGCGCAGATCCTCCTCTTCACGTCCCTGGGAAAAAGCACTGGTCGCCTTAGGCACCGTAGCCGCTGCGCCCCTGGGAGCGGCCGCGGCATACCGCCACTACGTGCACCATCGCTGCGCGCGTTTTCTGGCAACCGCCGAAGCGGCTTTCGACGCGCCCGGCCTTGCAGAGAATTTCGTGCCCCAGGACCTCGACTATCTTTCTTCCTGCGACGGTTTTGTCTTCAGCGGCTACAACGGCAAAGGCGGCCCTTCGCCCCTGTATCTGTGCCCCAAGGGAAAGGATCCCTTCCCTGTCTTCATTGAGCTGCCCGACGGATCGCTTTACTGCGGGCACGGGGCGGCCGTGGCCACCGACGGACAGCGGGTGCTGGTCACCACGGCAACCGGGTTTATGGCCCTTGAGGCCGCCGATCTTGCCTCTGCCGAGCCCAACGCGCAGCTTCGTCCCGTCGACCATCGCTTCGTCGACCTGACGCCGGCCTTCATGGGCATTTACGACGATATCCTCTATCTGGGTGCCTATTACTATCCCGTGCTGTTCAACACGCCGGGGCGCATGCACGTGACCACTCCCGACGGCCAACAGGACAAGGCGGTCATGTACGCCTTCCACCGCGACGAAGCAGAGCCCTGCGGGTTTGCATCCGCGCCTTTCGCCGTGTACGCGTTGCCGAAAGAGGTGCAGGGCATGGCGGCGCTGCCCGACGGACGCTTCGTCTTCTCGTGCTCCGTAGGATTCGTCAACTCTCACCTGCGCATCTACGACTCGCGCTCACTGGCCGCCGACGGCACTTACTTGGCTCAATGGCACGTCGTGCCACGCTATGATCTGGACGATCGCACCCTGGTGGACACGTGGACCGTACCGCCCATGAGCGAGGGCATCACCCTGCACGACGGCGCTCTGTATCTGCCGTTCGAGGCCGCCAGCACCCGCTACCGCATCGGCGCTCTGACGGGAGGCAAGCACGTCTACCGCCTTCCGCTTTCTGCATTTGACGAGCAGACGTCCCTCGAGGATGCGTCCTAGAGCACTTTCTCGAAGGCGATGCGCGCACCCCCGGCTTCGGGGCCTTCAGTAAGCGTGATGGCACCGCAGTACGTGAAGCCGAACTTCTCCACGGCGCGGCCCATGGGGGCATTGTCGGCGTGAGTGTCGATGCGCATCGAAGTCATGCCCTCCGCAGCCGCCTTGTCGCAGGCGAATTGGAAAAGCTCGGCGATAAGGCCGCGCCCACGCTCGTCCGGATCGACGGCGCAGCGGTGGATGGTTGCGTAGGGGCCGGCCGTCAGCCACTCCCCCTCCAGCGTGTCATAGGCCGCCTCGGGGGCATTGCTGTAGCGGAACACCGCAACGACGCGGCCCCCTTCCAGCCCCACGTAGGCCATGCCCTCGGCCACGTCAGCTTCCCACGTGGCACGATCGGGATAGCCAGCCTGCCACTGATCGATGCCCATAGCCGCCATGTTCGCCTTGGCCCGGTCGGTGATGGCCGTCATAGCCTCCACATGCTCCGGCCGTGCAACGATGATGTCCACAACGCCCTCCTTGATTCTTTTCAGCGGACTATAGCATACCGACGAAAGAGCGCGACCGGCTCAAAATGCCTCACTCACCAATCGATGCCTCTTCCAGTCCCATATCCGACAGCGCGATCAAGGTGGCCCCGACCTCTTCTGCGGCTTCTCGGCAACGGTCGGTGAAGCCCCTCTTAGCAAACAGATAGAGTTGAATGCCGCGGTCACCCTGGATGATGGCAGCGCGGTGCCTTAACGTCTCAAGCACGTCGACATCGACAAGTTTGTTCTGCCACTTGCACTCTCCGCAGATGAGGGATCCGTCATCGCGCGTTGCCACCACATCGATCTCCGCCTGCTCCTTGCGCTGTGGATCCGTCCCCCACCAGCGCCCGATATCCAAGATAAAGGGAGTGTCTTCCAGACCCGCCCCAGCGAGAAGCCACTGTCGACACACCTCTTCAAACACGGGCCCCGTGAACGTAGACAGGTGATTCTCGCATACAAGCTCAGCCACCTCCGCAGCGCGACCCGCTTGCAACGGCGTCAAATAGCGTGGCACGAAGCGATACCAGAAGCGAAAGAGGTTATCAGCGAGCGCATAGCGCATTTTTTTGCGGTTGGCGTCCACAACAGGAAGCTCTTGACGCACAATGCCCAACTCAATCAGGTTTTTCAGATAGGTCGCCACAGCAGTTCGATCAATGCCCGACACACTCGCTATGTCCGACAATCGACCCTCTCCCTCGGCGATGGCGCGGATGATGGCATTATAGCGCGCAGGCTCCCGCACCTCTTGCTGCAAGAACGCATCGGGCTCCCCATACAGAAAAGCGTCAGGCTGGAACACATTAAGGGCAAGATTCTCTTCGATCCCCTTTTCCTGATCAATCTGTTGCAGGTAGAGAGGAACGCCGCCCGCAATGCCATACCACGTGACCAGATTCTCCGCCTTTATGCCCGCAAGCAGCTGTGATGCCTGAAGGATGTCGAAGGGTTCCACCTTTATCTGAGCCGTGCGCCTTCCGTACAGCGGGCTCTTGTATCCCAGCACTTGGTGTTCCATAAAGCTCATGGAAGAACCGCACAGGATCAGAAAGAGTTTGCTTTTTTCCTTCCTGCCGTCAACGAGATGCTGCAGAACGGACGATACGGATCGATCGCTTTCCGCCAGGTAAGGATATTCGTCAATGACGAACACGATGCGCCTTTCGGCAGCGAGGTCGAACACATACTCGAAAGCCTGCTCGAACGTAGCAAAGACCGGCGAAGGCGCATCGCTTGCCTTCAGGAGGCCATCCGGCTCAAGACGCCCGATGGCAACGCTGAGCGCCTCAAGGTTCTCTCGCGCCGTCGATTCTCGGGCGGAGAAATAAACAGCAGGCTTCCCCTCGATAAAGTGAGTGATAAGAGAAGTCTTTCCCACCCGTCGTCGACCGTAAATAACGGGCATCTGGAAGGAGCCTGCTGTATAAAGCCTCTCCAGCGTTGAGAGCTCGTGTTCTCGTCCAACAAAAGTCATCCACCACTCCTTATGGATTTTTGTATATTCGTATTTATACTAAAAAGAATTATACAAAATTGCATCGAGGAGGACAAGGCAGAGGGCGCAGAGAAAGAGCACCCGCCAGCTGCAAGGGACCGGCGGGCGCTTCAAACACGCGACGGAGGTTTACGCGTAAGTGAAGTGGGTGCCGGTCTTCCCCTCCAGGGCTTCCTTGGCCTTGCCGAGACTCGTAATAATGGCACGTTTGGCGGGGTTGGCGCGGACGAACTTCATGCAAGCCTCCACCTTCGGCTGCATGGAGCCGCTACCGAACTGGCCCTCGGCGCAGTAGCGAGCAGCCTCCTCAAGCGACAGATGGTCGAGGTCCACCTGATCGGACGTGCCGAAGTTCACGGCCACCTTCTCCACCTCGGTGAGGATGAGCAGCGTATCGGCAGCTACGTCCTCGGCCAGAAGCTCAGCGCCGAAGTCCTTGTCGATGACAGCGGCTACGCCATCGAGCGAGCCGTCGGGGTTCTGCACCACCGGGATGCCACCACCGCCCACACACACGACAATGGCCTGGGGCCACAGCAGCTTCACGGCCTCGATCTCGACGATCTTTTGGGGCTTGGGGCTCGCCACCACACGGCGCCACCCGCCACGGGCCTTGTCCTCCTGCATGACATAGCCGCGCTCGGCCTCCAGCTGCTTGGCCTCACCCTCGTCGTAGAAGGGACCGATGGGCTTGGTGGGATGGGCGAACGAGGGATCGGCGCCGTCCACAATGGTCTGAGTGACCAGCGCCACCACCGGCACATCTACCCCATGCTTGGCCAGCTCATGACCGAACGCCTGCTGGATGTGGTAGCCAATGTAGCCCTGACTCATGGAGCCGCACACTTCCAGCGGCATGGGCGGCACAACGTCCTTGGCCGTCTCGGAGGACAGCAGGATGCGACCCACCTGCGGACCATTGCCGTGCACGACAGCCATCTCGTAGCCAGCAGCGGACAAGTCGGCGAGAATCTCGACAGTGTTTTTCACCACTTCAAGCTGGGAGGCCGCCGTACCATCGCTCTCCTTGGACTGCAAGGCGTTACCACCCAGCGCGATAACCACTTTTTCTGCCATGGGATTCCTTTCTGCTTGGTTCAACAAGAGGTTCGCCCGCCAGCTGCAAGGGACCGGCGGGCGAACGAATGCGCGCGCTGTTAAGGAGCGCACCGGGAAAAGCAACTTAGCGAGCGGCAGCCAGTTCCGCTTCCACCTCGGGATCGGCCTCCTCGGTAACATGGGGCAGTTTCTTGCCAAAAACGCCCGCGCCGATCACGGCCAGCATGATGACCACAATGGTGCCGATGCAGAACATGAACACGGCCTCGAAGGAGCCCGTCATCTCGTACAGCGACGCGATGATGAAGCCGCCCACCGAGCCGGCCGCAAAGCCGAACACGGTAATGTAGGCGAAGATCTTGCCGTAGTCCTTCGTGCCGAACACCTGTGAGGCCACGCTGGCAATGCCCACGCCCAACAGCACGTACAGCGTGTCGCCCAGGCCGGCGCCCAGGTAGGCCAGAATGGTGTTACCCGCGCTGACCATGAGGATCACCATGGCCAGAATACCCACGAGCATCCAGGCAACAAAGGCACGGATGGCGCCGAACTTGTCGATCGTCCAACCGATCAGCGGGTTCAGGCCGATGTCGAAGATAAGGGCCACTGAGATCATGAGCGCGCCCACCGTGGGAGCGAACCCGACGCTTTCCGCGTACATGGGGAAGTAGGCGTTGATGACCGAAACGATCTGGGTCAGGGCCAGGGCGAGCGCCACCAGCACAAAGGCCAGCGACTTCACCGCGCGCTTGGCCGGCACGCCCGACTCCATAACCACCTCGCCGCGTTCCGCAGGGTCGTAGCCATAGGGCTTCAGGCCCTTGCGCTCGGGGCTGTAGGGCACCAGAAACAGCGCCGCCGGCACCGCCATCGCAATACCCACAACGGCAAAGATAAGCAGACTGGTGCGCCAATCCATGACGTTCATCAGCTCGACGGTGATCGGGCTCATAATGGCAGAAGCAACACTGGCCAGCGCCCAGGCCAGACCGATGGCCAGGCCCGTCTTTTTCGCAAACCAGTTGGTCAGCACCGTAGAGATGAACACGATACTGGTAAAGGCCATGCCGACGCCCACCAGAAAGCCGCCGATCCACCACCACACCACGCTCTGACTAAACGAGAGAATGGCCACGACCACTGACTGCAAGGCCGCAAAGCCCGCGATGCCAATGGGCGGAATCTTGTGCAGCCAGTTGCCCACCACGGGCAGACCGCAGGCAATGCCGATGTAGACCAGCGTGGAGTACAGCGAAATGCTGGCGTAGTCGGAACCGAGCGCCTCAGAAGCAGGCACGAAGAAGTTGCCGATCACCACGGTGTAGAACGTTACGGAGCCAGCGATGAGCATGCCGCAGCCCAGCACGGTGAGCCAGGCGCGCACGTTGGATTTCTTGGTATCCATGGAACCATCCTTTCGGAAAAGCGGAGCCACCGTCTCGCCACGCGGCTCGGCGGCTCCGCGACTGAAGAGCGAACGGCTAGATGCCCATCGTGGCGGCTAGTACGGCCTTGATGGTGTGCTGACGGTTGCCCGCCTCACGGAAGATCTCGCTAGCGTGCTTCTCGAACAGCTCATCGGAAATCTCCATGCCCTCGGTGATGATTTTGCGCGATTCCTCGTCCGGGGCCTGGGCAAGCAGCTGCTGGCCCAGGGAGTGATCGGCATTGTGCAGCGACGGCAGCATGTGCAGCACCACCACGTTCGGGTTATCCACCACTTCCATCAGCTCGCTGGTCAGGCGATAGGGAATGAGGTCCTTGGCGTAGGACATCCAGGCATCGTAGCCGTGGTCGTCGCCAGTGGAGGAGGTAGTGTACTCCCACTCCTCGGTGGTCACGATATCCATGCCCTTCAGCAGGTTCACGTCGTCGGAAATGACCAGCTTGTTGTTAGGCGCCCACTTCGCGAACAGCTCTTCCAGCTCCTCCACGTACTCGGGGATCATCTTGTGGTCGTACAGGTCGGGGCCGATGGCGTAGCAGTCCATGCCCAGCAGCGCGCACATGCGGCCGTACCACAAAGGCGAGATGGCGCAGGCGCCGGTGTAGGCGAGCTTCTTCCCCTTGCAGGAGCCGGGGCCTCCCCACAACTCCTCCAGCGTCATGGCGTCAGCCAGCATCTGAGTGGGATGATCCTCGGTGGTCAGGGCGTTGATGACAGGGATGTCGGCGTAGTCGGCAATCTTGTACATGAATTTCTCGGGGCCCTGGGAGCGCCACACGATGGCGTCGTACATCTCGTTGAACACGCGAATGGTGTCCTTCACCGTCTCCTGCACGCCCACGTGGGAATTGGAGAGGTAGGTGAAGCCAAGGCCCAGATCATGGCAGGAGGTCTCAAAGGCGCAGCGGGTGCGGGTGGAGCCCCACTCGAATTGGGCGATGACGTCCTTGTTCACGAAACGACGCTGATCGACACCAGCGCGCTTCTCGGCCTTCAGCTCATGAGCCAGGTCGAGCAGGTAACGGAACTGGTCGGGGGTGAAGTCACGCAGGTTGATGAAGTCGCGACCAAGAATCGGGTTTCCCATGATAGTTTCCTTTCAGGATAAAGTGATCAGTTGCGGGGGGTTAGGCACGGGCGGGCACGTAGACGTTCTTCGTCCAGCAGTGCACGCCGCCGCCGGCCATGTTCAGTGCCAGGGAGTCGATCATGACCACCTTGCGGTCGGGGAAGCAGGCCTTCAGCGCGGCCTCGGCCTGGGCGTCCTTCTCCTTGATGGCCTCGTCCATACCCTCCTGCCAATAGCGCTGGCCCAGCACCACGCCGTTGCACACCAAGAAGTTGCAGTAGCTGGTAGCGCCGAACAGGTGCAGCTCGTCTTCGGGCCAGGGGGTGCCGTCCATAAAGGCATCACCCACCAGCTCGTGGTAGTAGTCGTACAGGTCGTCGCCGGGACGCTGGATGTACTGGATGTGGGCCGACGCAGGAATGCGCACGATCTCGAAGGGGTTGCCGTCCACGTCGGTGGCAGCGGCCAGCACCTCATAGGCGGCGTCGAGGCGGCGCTTGTTCTCGGCGGAGATGCGGTTCTCGGCGGCCTCTTCCTCGGTTACCTCAGCCAGGAGGATCTTGTTCTTGTCAATGAAGCGGCACATCTCGTCGGTATGGGCGGCGAAGCTGGCGCCCACGATGGGGGTGCCATCGGCTTCGTAGTCGAGCGGGGCCACGCGGAAGTCGTCGTCATCGTAGAGCGGCTGGGGCAGCCAGATGATCTTCTCCACGTTCCACAAGCGCTTGTACTCTTCCTCGATCTGCTCCTTGGTGTATTCCGGGTTGCGCTTGCGCACCTCCGTGTCCTCGATGGCAATGAGAACGCCGGCACCGTTGAACTCGCGGTCACCGCCCTCGGACACCATGTCGGAGCTGACCACGTCGTAGCAGCCCAGGGCGATGGCTGACTGCACGCCGATCTGACGGGAGTAGTCGCGCAGGCCCTCGTTCTTGGGGTAACGACCGTAGAAGCTCCAGCTGGGGTTCACCACCAGCGTCTCGCCCTCGTCGTTCACCAAGACGTTGGGGCCGTTGTCGCGGAAGTAGAACGAGTTGGGGTCCTCGTTGAATTGCGTGAAGTCGATCTTCTCAAGATCAAGGCCTGCGGCACCCAGGGTCTGCTTACAGGATTCCATCAGCCCCTCGACCATGGGGCAGCAGTTGATGTGCACCTGCACGTCGCCGTGCTCCATCAAGTTGCGCACTACCTCCGTGACCGGCGCCAGGGCGTTGTAGCCCTCAATGGGTTCGCCGTACGGCAGCCACTCGACGAACACGTCAGTCTGCGGCTCGAACTCCCCTGGATAGCGAAACGCACTGCTCATACATCCTCCTTTGGGATTGGGTTTGCAGCCCCGCGGCACCGAGGCTGCCTCTCTGGCCCACACCCTAAAGGCGGAAATGACGCTTGCGAAGACAGAACCGAGTTGATTTTTCTTGAGGACGTGCTTCTACTTCCGATAAACTTTCACAATTGCAAAATAAACTCGCGTAAACTCAGCGATGAACTGGTAATCCTCGGGGCAGCTTCTGAAGAAATATGAAGTCCAGCATCTTTTCTGCCGCAAAAAAGCCGCCTCATCTTACAATCAAACTATCGCCCTTACCCAAAGGACTGCCGAGAGGAAACGACCATGGCTCTTTCTTATCTCATTGCGATTATTTTGATTGGCGTCTGCATCGGAGCCGCCTTCGTCGGATTCTCAGCCTATGCCGTTTCCCAAAGAAAGATGCTGTTTTATCTTGCCGGATTCTCGTTGTGCTACGCCATCGAGCAATGCCTTATTTTCTTCCACGAGTTTCTCGGCCAGAACCTCTCGTTCCACGCTGAAAATTTCAGCGGGCTGGAAGACCCCTTTCTTCATCTGATTGCCGGATCCGTCCTTTGTGAATGTCTTTGGCTCGCCTGCTTGTCGTTCTTCCACCGCAACGAGGGAAACTTGAGATGGGTTCCTACGGGCGCGTTTATCGTGCTCTCGATTCTGGTCGCCGTGTTTCCCTTTGAAAGCGACAGCCTCAAGAAATGGATGTTCTACAGCATACGCCAGCTATTCTTCCTGTGGGTGGCAGCCTATTGCGCGTATCGCTACGTTAAAGCCTCGTCGGAAGCTACCAAATCGCGGTACCGCAGCCACGCCTTGGTATTTGCCGTGTTCGTTGCTCTGGTGCTCTTTACCCTCGCAGAAGACACCGTGGTGATGCTGTTTGTCAATCCCAGCCTTTTCGACGATGATTTTATTCTGGCCTATCTCTACCGCCGCAACACCATGGAGGCGCTGCTCGTGCTTTGCATTATCGGCTACACCACCTATCTTTCCATCCAGTCCTTGCGGCTAAAAAGCGAAGACGCACCTCGGCCCGTTGAAGAGCGTCAGCAGGCTCACATGCGCGATATTCTCCCCTATTTCGCCCGCAAGCACGACCTCACAAGTCGCGAGGAAGAAATCCTCGCCTATCTCATCGACGGAGAAGACAACGCCTCCATTGCCCGCCGTCTGCAGGTTTCCCTCGGCACCGTAAAAACCCACACTCACCATATTTTCAAGAAGACAGGGTCTTCAAACCGTAAAGAGTTGCTGCAGATATTCTGGTCCGATCGCTGAGAAAGCGTCTGGCTCTGTCGCACTCTCCCCCACTCGCAATCCTGTTCAAGACCGCTCGCTGCGAATGCGATAAAGTAGGCTGACACACCAAGGAAAGAAGGAGCGGAGAAGCGGTGCGGTACCACCTGATTGCGTTGTTCACGGTGTTCGTGTGGGGCATCACCTTCGTGTCCACGAAGGTGCTTCTCGTGGACTTCTCGCCCTTCTGGATTCTGCTGCTGCGCTTCGCCGTGGGTTTTCTGGGTCTTTGCGTGCTGCGACCCCGTATCCTCGCGCTGAAGGAGCGGCGGCATGAGGTGCTTTTCGTGACTGCAGGCGCCACGGGCGTAGCGGCCTACTTCCTCATGGAGAATATTGCCCTGCAGTGGGCCACAGCTACCGCCGTAGGCGTCATCGTGGCCGCCGCTCCCCTGTTCACCGCACTGTTCCAGGCCGTTCTCGGCGATCGCTCCGCTCTAAGCGCCCGATTCTTTCTCGGTTTCGTCGTGGCCATGGCAGGACTCGTCGTTGTGGGTCTTGGCAGCACGGGCACCACAACGCTGCTTTCCTGGGACACCGCGAGCCTGCTGGGTTACTTGCTTGCCTTAGGCGCGGCCGTGGTGTGGGCCATCTATTCGTTGCTGGTCAAGCGCATTGGCGATCTGGGCTATGAGACCGTAGCGGCCACCAAGCGCATTTTCCTCTGGGGCCTCGTCTTCATCGTGCCCGTCACGTTGCTGTTCGGCGGCAGTGTCCCCGCCGCAAGCAGCTTCGCCAACCCCGTCAACACGGCGAACCTGCTGTTCCTGGGCGCGGTGGCCTCGGCGGCCTGCTTCGTCACCTGGGGCGTAGCCGTCAAGCACCTGGGCGCCACCACCACAACGGCCTACATCTACCTGGTGCCCGCCATCACCGCCACCGCCTCGATTCTCATCCTCAGCGAGCCGCTGAACGCTCTTATCGTCAGCGGTATCGCCCTCACCATCGTCGGCCTGGCACTTTCACAAAGCAAGAAAACGAAAGGGGCATCCGTGAGACGGCCAACCGTCTGACTTGTCTCATCCCAGCGCCCGTCAGATGACGAACCACAGCGACGGAGGCCTGGTGCGCTTAGCCGAACACCTCGGCGGCGGCTACGACACGCAGTAGCTCCTCGTTTACCTTGTCTCTTCCGTAGGCATCGAGGAAACGAGCGTGGTAGCGATCGGTTTTCAGATTGAAGGCAAAGGTCCAAACGCCCCAGAACAGATCGATGTGGCGGTCTCCCACGCCCCCGCAGCCTACATCGATGAAACCGGACACCCTCCATGCGTTCAGCATGATGTTCGGCAGACAGTAGTCGCCGTGCAGCAGCACACGGCTCCGCAGCTCGCCTTTTCCCTCTTCCAGCACGTCATGCGCCTCCTTAGCTGAGGAGAAAGCGAAACCTCCCGTGAAGAGCGAGACGTCGAAGCGGCCCGCACGATAGCCTTCTTCGGCAAAAGCAAGGTATTCGGCTGTACGGTCTTGCACAGGACATGAGGCGAAGTCGCATTCGTGGAGCGCCCGCAACGCCGTAGCCGTCACGTCGCACAGCTGCTGCGGGTCGGCCAAATGCGTATCGCTTACCCCGTCTTCCCCCGGCACGGCCGCCGTAACCAGCCAATCATCCTCGCCCGAAAAATACAGCAACACTTCGGCGCCGAGGCCCAATTCGTGAAAATAGCGTGTCATGACCGCCTCGCGCGCCAGCGAACCCCTCGCAGCGCGCTTCACATAGCAGCCGCCTGTGCGCTCCACGTAGTAGACACGGGCCTCGGGCGAGCAAGAGCTGTCCCACACGGGAGCGTTGCCCACCAGCTCACGTACCTCCCACGGCACTTCGCCGGGAATAACCGCTAACAACTGCTTTTGCATACGCCCTCCCTAGGCATGGAGCCTCCTCTATTGCGCCCGCGCCTAACCGCCTTTGCCGCGCTCGAGCATTTTCCTATAATAGCCTGATCCGCACCGGCAGCACGAAAGGGACAGGCATGTCCTACACCAATAAAGAACTCAGCGAGGCACTGCGTCAGATCGACTCCACGCTGCACAAACTACGCGAGACGAAGAAGACCCTGGAAGCCAAGGACGAGCCGACGCGCTACAAGTCGCAGATCACCCTGGCAACGCGGCGTATCGAGGCCTTCGGCATCGCCCGCGACCTGATAGCACGCGAGCTGGAGCGCATGACCCAATGAGACAAGTCAGACGGTTGGTTGTCTCACGGCAGCGTGTCGGCTGCGGCCTCGATGTGGGCCATGAAGCGCTTGGCGGCGATGGGGAGACGGGCCTCGTCCTTGTAGGCCAGCGCCAGGGTTCGGGTGATTGGTGGGTCCGTGGGGCGCACCTCCAAGGGGTACGGACACTTCTCCATGATGAGGTCGGCCAGCACGGTGACACCCAGGCCCTCGTGCACCATGGCCATGATGGAGTAATCGTCGTGGATGGTGAACTTCACCCGCGGCTCAAGACCGCAGGCGGCAAAGGCCTCCAAGGGCTCGTAGTAGCCACCCTCCTCCAATAAGATGAACGGCTCGCGCGCCAGTTCTTCCAGCGACACCCGCTGCCGCCGTGCCAACGGATGGCCGGCGGGCAGCACCGCCGACATGGCCCCGGTCTTCAGTACGCGCGTCTGCAGCCCCGTGACCGCCGCCGGATTCACGAAGCCGAAATCCACCAGACCGCTGCGAATCCATTCGGGAATGAGGGTGTAATCGCCCTGATGGATGACGAAGCGCACGTCCGGGTGCTGCTCCTCAAAGGAGCGAATGAGGCTCGGCAGCCAATGGGCGGAGATGCTGGCAATGGTGCCCATGCGCACCACGCCCGTCTCCAGGCCGTTGATGGCCGCCGCTCGCTCGGCCACAGCGCGCTGGGCGTTCAGCACCTGCTCCATCAGGGGAAACAACTCCTGGCCCTCCAGCGTAAGGCGGCTGCCCGTGCGCGTGCGGTCGATAAGCTTCAGGCCGAGCTCCGCTTCCAGCCCGGTCATCATCTGACTGAGTGCCGACTGGGTGTAGCCCAGATCCTGCGCCGCCTTCGAGAACTGCCCCCGCTCCACAATGCGCTTGAGCGCCTCGTACTTTCTTGTGTCCACCGGTGAACCTTCTCTCATTATTAGCAAATCTTAATACCGCATAAGATAGTTTCGTTTTACTTATGGTATCGCATCTCAGAGAATTAACCTCCGAAAGTTGACCAAGGAGGTTCCCGTGCGAGAAAACCAGCGTGCGCCGCAGCGCCAGAATGCGTCGATGGGCCTGGCGGGCGCCATCGGTTTCGGCCTGGTTGCCTGCGTGCTCTACGGCGTCGGCGCCGGCTTGCGAGGCGATATCGGCATTCTGCTCACGCCGCTTTCCGAGCACTGCGGTCTGCCCTACGCCGACGTGAGCTTCTGCATCGCCGTCATGAACCTGGTGTTCGGTGCAGCCCAGCCAGCCTTCGGCCTGCTGGCGGCGCGGCGCTCCAATCGGTTCGTTCTGCTGTGCGGCACCGCTCTTCTGGCAGCCAGCCTAGTGGGCATGAGCGTTGCCCACAGCTTCTGGGCCCTCTTCTGCTCGCTGGGGCTCTTGTTCGGCCTGGGGGCCGGCGCCCTAGCCTTCGGGCTCATCCTCAGCTCGGCCATGCGCCGCGTGGGGCCCGAGCGGGCCATGATGATCTCCGGCATGCTCAACGCCGCCGCTGGCCTGGGCGCCTTCGTCCTCTCCCCCACCATCCAGGGGCTCCTGGATGCCGGCGGCACCTCGTTCGCCCTCACCACGCTGCTTGTACCCGTGGCAGCGCTTGTGCCCATCGCCTTCGTGGTGACGAGCGCTGACGGGAGAAGTGATGCGCCAGAAGATTCGCAATCACCCCGCACTGCCGATCCTTCCAGCCCCGGCCTGTTCCGCCGCGCCTTCTCCAACCGAACGTTCCTATTGCTGGTGGCCGGGTTCAGCACTTGCGGGTTCCATATGGTCATCATCGAGTCCCATCTGTTCTCCCAATATCTCTCCTACGGCATCCCCGCCACCAGCGCCTCCTGGGCCTTCTCGCTCTACGGCATCGCCACCATCTTCGGCGCGCTTCTGTCCGGCTGGCTGTCGGTGAAGGTGCCGAAGGGGCGGCTGCTTGTGTTCTACTACGGGTTTCGAGCCCTGTGGGTGCTGGCGTTCATCTTCCTCATGCCGAAGACGCTCGCCACGGCCATCTTGTTCAGCACTGGCCTTGGCCTCACCGGCGATGCCACCGTGTCCCCCACGGCGGGCCTCGTCAACCAGCAGTTCTCGCTGGCCGAGGCGGCCACGCTCATCGGCGTGCTGTTCTTCGGACACCAGATCGGCGGCTTCCTCAGCGCATGGCTCGGCGGTGTGCTCCTGGGAGCCACGGGCAGCTACACCGTGCTCTGGGTGCTGGACGCCGCACTGTGCGCCCTGGCTGCCCTCGCCTCGGCGAACATACGGAACCGATAGAAAGGCAGGTTCCGCATAAACCGAGGAGTTTGCGCCACCCCTTCCCGTCCTGTGCGTTAATGGGTTCAAGCAACGCGGAGAAGGAGAACCTATGGCCCTGCTTGATGACGCCCTCGGAGGCACTCGTTTCAGCGACAGCACGCCTATGCTCGATTTGGTGCGGCGCCATCGCGAGGAGATTGCCTCGCAGATGGTGGCGCGGCTTGCCGAAAGCGACGAGTTCGCGCAGATGATGGAGCGAAACTTCGGCCCCTACCAGCGACTCATGACTTACTACGAATGCGCCATGATGGAGGTGGAGACGAAGTTTCGCGTACTGGACGCCGAATATGGCCTGCAGCACGACCGCAACCCCATCGAGTCCATCAAAACGCGCCTGAAGAGCACCGACAGTCTGGCGAAGAAGCTGGTGCGCAAGGGATTCCCACTGTCAGTGGAGTCGGTGGAACGCAACATCTACGACGTGGCCGGCGTGCGCGTGGTGTGCACCTTCCCCGAGGACATGTTCACCCTGGCCGAAGCCCTGCTGGCCCAAGACGACGTGACGCTTATCGAGCGGCGCGACTATGTGGCGAATCCCAAGCCGAGCGGATATCGCAGCCTGCACCTCATCATCGAGACCCCCATCTTCCTCCAAAAGGAGAAGCGCCTGGTGAAAGTGGAGGTGCAGCTGCGCACCATCTCCATGAACTTCTGGGCATCGCTGGAGCACCAGCTGCGCTACAAGAAGGACCTCGACGAGGAAACGGCCGCCGCCGTAGCCGCCGAGCTAGCTGACCTGGCCGAGGTATCTGCCAACATGGACGCCCGCATGCAAGCCCTGCGCAACTACCTAGACGGAATGGAAGAGGGGTAGGCCGTCTCATCCGGGGCGCTCCGCAACGTAGTTCTGTTTTCTTACTGTGATGCGGGCGCGATGCGCTATACTGTTCAGGCTGCATTTCGCGGGTGTAGTTCAATGGTAGAACTCCAGCCTTCCAAGCTGATAACGCGGGTTCGATTCCCGTCACCCGCTCCAGAAAACCTCGCAACTCCGTCTATCAGGCGGAGTTGTTTACGTTTCAAGGCCATGTAAGGAATCGAACCGAGAGGCGAAAGCCCGTTAAGCAAACGCATCAGTGATGCGTTTGTAGGGCTTTGGCCCGAGGACGCGAAGCGCCCGCAGGGCTATGAGCGTTCGCCGTAGGCGGACGCGGGATTCCCGTCACCCGCTCCACGAAACACCACGGCCCCGCACGCGCGGGGCCGTTTTTGCTAGGCTTGTTCTTCTTCCATTTCCTGCAACTGAGCAGCTGCCGTCTCTTTCAACTTCTCCATCAGCGGAACGTACTCGTCCTCAATGAGCTTGCAGTAATGCTCATGATCAGTACTCATGTAATCATGCGTACTGAGGTTGCGATTGCGAAGCATCGCGAGCCACAGCTCCTGATCGTCGATAAGTCCCACCGAGCCCGCCTGTTTGATAATATCGCGGGGAGAAGGCTTGATCTCGCTCAAACCATAGAACTCCGAGAGGGAGTCTTTCATAAGCTTCCACGAAATGTCGAACAGGCTATTGAAGGCATAAATAATCGCCGCGCCATCGCGCTTGCGATACTCGGGCATTTGCCCGATAAACTCTTGCGTATCCTCCAGTAGCCGCAGAAAGGAGTCGTATCGATCACGCAATGCTAATCCAGGCATCCTCAATTCCTTTCTTATAGGGCAAGCTTAAATCAACAAGGTCAACGAGAAAGACCGTGTCAAGAGCCTCGACGCTCTCTTCGATGGAGTCAAAGTCATCGCCAAGCACTGCGACATCGATATCGCTGCCAAAATGCGCGCTTCCTTTAGCATGAGAACCAAACAACCACGCTTTGGCATGGGCGCGCTGGCAGATAGACGCGATGGCGCCGATCGTCTCATCTGCCGTGGTGAGCACTTTGGATGGCTGCGATGCTATGTCCCAATATTCGTACAAAGCACTCCTATAAAAGGAGCCGGGCCTTTGCCCGGCTCAGCACTTTTCTGGTGCGCCCAGCAGGAATCGAACCTGCAACCGTCGGATTAGAAGTCCGATGCTCTATCCGTTGAGCCATGGGCGCTTAAGGTCGAGCCGTCTCGACGGTTTGCCATTATAGCGCATTCGCCGCCGACCGCGCTTGCCACTCCCCTCGTCGTCGCCGATGCGGCGAATGGTATGGAAGGCGGTGCGGAGCCGTGGGGACGGCGCCTACACCCACCGCTCGCGCATGAAGGCCCATTGGGCGTCGCGAACGGCCTCGAGGGCGGCCAGGTCGGCCTCGTCATCGGCGCTGAAGCGGCCCTGACGACGCAGATAGGGCTCAATGGGCTTGAACTGCTTCGGGTTGCGGTTCAGACGGAACACCCCACCGGGCACGCCGCTGACCGCGTCGCCCTCGTACTCGGCCAGGTACCACAGGCCCGTGTCCACAATCTCCTTTGCCACATCCACCATGTCGGCGCTGGGGAAGCCCCACCCCACGGGACAGGGCGCCATCACGTGGATGAAGCGGGTGCCCTTGATATCGCGGGCGCGCTCCACCTTCTTGATGAAGTCGTTCAGATAGCCCACCGACGCCGTGGCAGCATAGGGAATATGATGGGCGGCCACAATTTCGAAAAGGCTCTTCTTGTTGGTGAGGCAGCCGTGGGCGTTCTTGCCCGCCGGCGTCGTGGTGGTAGACGCGCCCCGCGGCGTAAGGCTCGACTTCTGAATGCCCGTGTTCATGTAGGCCTCGTTGTCGTAGCAGATATAGAGCACATCGTCGTTGCGATCGATGGCGCCGGACAGCGCCTGCAGGCCGATATCGGCCGTGCCGCCGTCGCCGGCGAAGCCCACCACAGTGCACTCCTCGGGCTTCTTGCCCTGGGCGCGCAAACCCGCCTCAATGCCCGAAAGCACCGAGGCCGTGGCGGCGAAGGGCGTGATCATGGCGTTGTTGCCGAAGGCCAGCTGCGGGAAGTTGAAGCCCGTGGCGCTCATGCAGCCGGCGGGCAGCGCGGCCACAGCCTGGGGTCCCAGCACCTTCAGCACCTGGCGCACCACCAGGGCACCACCGCACCCCGGGCAGGCCTTATGGCCGTAGAAGAACTCCTCGTCGGTAATGGTACGGGCGTTGACGCTCATCGCGCACCTCCTTCCGTTGCCGATGCCGAAACAACCTGCACGTCGTCGATGCCCAGGAACCGCACGGGATCGATCGGGCGCTCCTGCGTGGCCGCCAGCTGCTCCAAGGCGGCAAAGGCGTCCTCCATCTGGGCGCGGGAGATATCGTCGCCGCCCAGGCCGCCGATGAAGTTCAGGGCCGGCGGACAAGCCCCATGCCGGGCCAAGGCCGACAGCACGTTGGTGAACACGGTGCCCTCGGCGCCGAAGGAAATATCCTGTTCCAGCACGCCCACGGCGCGCACGCCTTCCAGAGCATGCGCAATCAGGCGGTCGGGCATCGGACGCAGATAGCGAATGCGCAGCATACCGGCGCGCTTCCCCGCCGCCCGCAGGCCGTCTACCACATCGCGAGCCAAACCCGCCGCCGAGCCTAGCGTGACCAGCACGAACTCCGCGTCATCGCACTGGTAGGTCTCGACCATGCCCGGATACTGGCGTCCCACAGTTTCCGCAAAGCGCTCCTCCACCTCTGCGATGACCGCTTCCGCCGCCCGCATATCGCGATGGTGCTGGTACTGGTAGTAGCGGTTGTACTCGGGGCCGGCGGAGTAGCCGATGTTCTTCGGAGCGCCGAAATCGAACTGATTGTCGGTGCGATACGACGGCAGGAAGGCATCAGCTTCCTCGGCCGAGGGAATCTCCACCGACTCGTAGGTATGAGTAAGCGCGAAACCGTCCACATTCACCATGATCGGCAGCGACACGCGCTCGTCCTCAGCCACGGCGTAGGCCATGAGCGCCAGATCCAGCGCCTCCTGGTTGTTCTCGGCGTACACCTGGATCCAGCCGTGATCCAACAGCGACAGCGAGTCGCGCTGGTCGCCGTAGATGTTCCACGGCAGGGCCAACGCGCGGTTCGCGTTCATCATCACAATGGGGAACCGGCCGCCTGAGGCGTAAGTCAGACACTCGGCCATGTACAGCAGACCCTGGGAAGACGTGGCCGTAAAGGTGCGTGCGCCCGTGGCCGCCGCGCCGATGGCCGCCGACAGCGCCGTGTGCTCGCTTTCCACGTGCAGGTACTCGCAATCCAGCGAGCCCTCCTCCACCATGACCGACAGCGCTTCCACCACGGTAGTCTGGGGTGTAATGGGGTACGCGCTGATCACCTGGGGACGCGCCAGACGCACACCTTCGGCAAAGGCCTCGTTGCCTGAAAGAAACTTCCGCATCTATGCCACCTCCCCAATGGGTCCGTCGACGGGCGGCAGTCCCGCGGCCGTTTCCTCGTCAACGGGGGCACCCTCGTTCTCGCCGGCATGCTCGTCCACCATGGCAATGCAGTCAGCGGGACACACCTTGGCGCACACCCCGCAGCCTTTGCAGAAATCGTAGTCGATGGCCACGGCCGTGAGCACGCCCTCCTCGTCGCGCACCTTGAACACGGTGCCGTCGGGGCAGTACATGTAGCAGTTCAGGCAGAGCGTGCACTGCACCGGGTCGATAAGGGGCTTCTCGCTGCGCCAACCGGCATTGATCGAGGTCAGGAAGCCGGCGGTATAGCAAGTGCTGCGCGCGTACTCCTCGGGCGGTGTTGAAAGCCCGTCGCGCAGAAACGGCGTGAAGGGCCGGCGCGGGCTAGAAATCGCGTCCATTGGCGCTCCTTTCCTCTCCCTCGGTCAGGGAATCGCCCTCGACCAGAATCTCGGCGGCCAAGTTGAACAGCGGGTCTTTCTCGCTCAGGGACTGCGTGACTTCCACAGCCGGCTGCTCGCCCTCGACGAACGAGCGTGTGCCCGCAATTTCCCGTTCGACCATCTGCCTGTAAGCCGCCTCCACAATGGCCAGGTTCTTCTCGTGAAGCTTGGCCGGCATGGTGGCGCGGATGCCCTCCTGGACGTCGGCCAGATTGACCACGTCGGTCAGGGCCGGAATGACACCCAGGAACACGGTGTTGGGAATGGGGCGCTTCAGCACCACCTGGGAAATGCCGTCGGCATCCACCGCCACAATACGCGGGTCGTCGACAGCGCGCCGCGCGTTCAGCAGCACGAGGCCGCCCTCTTTCAGCTCGGATTCCCAACCGTCCTCCAGCAGCGTCTCGTCCAGATACACCACGAAGTCGGCCTTCTGCACCGCGCTGCGATCGCCGATGGGCGCGTCCGAGATCTTCGTGAAGGCCCGCATGGGCGCGCCGCGCCGCTCGGGACCGAACGTGGGAAACGCCAGCGCTGAGCGCCCCGCGGAAAGCGCCGCCGCGGCCCCCAGGCACCGAGCCGCTGTAAAGGCGCCCTGACCCCCGCGGGCATGCCAAATAACTTCCACCATAGGTTTGTCCTTTGTAATTGCCCTTTAAAACGCGCGCCGCTCAAGCGCACCACGTTCAGTATAGTTGACCGCACAGCCTGCGGGGCTCCCCAATGGACGAAAGGCGACCAGGCCTAGTAGCCGCACCGATGCGCAGCAATTTGCAGCAGCGCCGTCCACAGCAGCAACGGCGGCCAGGTGCTGAGGCGCTCAATGCCCTGGCCCACGGCGCTGGCCAGAGGCCCCAAGTGCCGCTCGGCGAACACGGTGCGGCGACGCTTCCAGACAAGCGCCTGGGCACCGTTGCCCTCGCGCCCGAAAGCAAGCTCCTGACCCAGCACCGCAGCAAGAAAGTCCAGCTCGGTGGGCAGGGCATCGGCCCGCTCCACCACCCCGACGCGCAGCTTCAGGCCGGCGGCACGGTAGCTCTGCGCCACGCTGGCCGACTCCCCCAGACGCGCCTCGGGCTCGGCGGGATCGCGACGCACCCAGCGCCGGCCCTCCAGCGGCACGGGGGCCTCGGGGCGATAGCACAGGCGCGTCAGCTCGCGGCGCATTGTCTGGCCCCGCTCATCGGCGGGCTTGGCGGCCCAGGCCAGAGCCTGGGAAGCCCGCTGCTCCAAGAGGGCGTCGGGCGCCTGGATACGAGCAGCCAAGCCCATGAGAAACTGCACCGACTCGCCGTCGGTGAACACCCGGGCCTCCTCGACGGAGGGATAGGAGAACAGGCGCGCCAAACTGGAGGCCAGAAGGCGCAGGGCCTCCAGTTCCTCCTCGTCGGCCGGGCCGAAATCAAGCAGCGCCTCGTCTACCATGGGCGCCCCTAGGAGAACAGGTACAGGACGTACTGCAACAGCTTACCCAGGGCCGTGCGCTCCGGCACGGACAGTGCCTCCCACTTCTCGGCCTGAGCGGCCGCCAAGCGCTGGGTGAAGTCGGTGATGCGCTGGAACCCTGCCTCGGTGCAGCCCAGGACATCGCCCTCAAGAACCAGCCCGCGGTCGCGCAAGCCCTCCATCTGCACGTCTAGAAAACGCTCGGACAGCCCCAGGTCCTCGGCCCGCGTCCCCGCGGAAAGCCCCGGACGACTGACGCACACCCGGCCCAGCACCACCACCTGCAGCGACGTCATGCCGAACCGCGCGGCAATGAGCACCACCCGGTGCCAGAATGCGACCAGCTGACGCAGCACCGGCGCCGGGAACAGGCCCGCAGTCGTGGCAGGATATCCCGCAGCCCGAGCATAGCCGTAGCCCAGTTCGACCAGTTGATCGAAACTCTCCTCCGTCAAGCCCGGAAACGCCTCCACCATCCGGGCCCCGAGCGCACGATCGATCAACGCCGAGCGCTCCGCCCCCTTGGCCGTGGCGCACAGGGCCAGGGCGCGGCGGTCCTCGGCGCTGCGTCCCAGCGCCGCCAGCTCACGCTCGGCCAGGGGCCGCACGAACGGCGCCGTCCCCTCGGCGGCCTCGGCGCAGAACCCGTAGTCCTCGCGCAGCTTCCGCAGGGAAAGGCCTTGGCTGCGGGCGGTCACATCAGCCAGCACGGCCGCGCCGGGCAAGTCAAGATCGCTCGCCCTGCGGCAGGCATCGTCCATCAGCTCGTACAGCCGGTGCAGCACCGCCACGGTGGCGGGATCGGACAACCGGGCCGGAGTCGCGCTCATGGCCGCTCCCCCTCTCCGTTGACCTTGGGGGCATCATCCCGGGCTTCGGGCACGACCTCCCAGGCCCGACCGCCCTCGCGCGCAGAGCGCTCAGCGGGCGATTCCACGCCCAGTTGGGCCCGGATGCGCGACACCAGACTGGGGCGCGCCGCCTCGGCGGCGCAGGGCGGGCACAAACGGTCGTCGGCGCCGCTCAGCACGGGCATACCGCAGCGCTCGCAGCGGTGGGCGTCGCGCGAGAAGCACTCCACTCCCTGGAAGGGGTGAGCGAACGCGCGGTAGTCGCGAGAGAGTGCGCCCTCGGGGCACACTGCCAGACACAGCCCGCAGTTCACGCAGGTGCCGGGCACGAACACGTGGGAGAACACGCCATCCTCGAGGTAATGGCTGATGGAGCCCGTGGGGCACATCTGCATGCACACACCGCAGGCCCGGCACTTCTCAGGGTCGGCCACCAGCTCGGGCCACGCGAAGTCGCAGGCTCCCGAGGCGGAAAATCCCTGGCGCGTCCACAGCTCGGCCGCACGGCGGCGCCAAGCGGGCACGTGCTTGCTGCGCTGACGCAGGGCCAGCGGCGAGCGCTTCTTCGCCGGCGACGCCTGGCGACGCACCCCGCCGAACAGCGCGCGAATGCTGGCTCGGGCCGAGGGCGCTGCCAAAGGAGAATCTCCCTGGGGCACGGTCAAGCGCGGCAGGAACAGCGGCGCCGACTCCGTAAGGTTCGCCGAGGCGCGCACGCCGTGCAGCATGCGGAAAGCGGCCGTCACGTTGGCCTCGAAGGTGGGGCGCAAGCGCGCGAACAGGCCGCAGCTCTCGCAGCGCTCGGTGCGCAGCTCACAAGGACGGGAAAGGGCCAGTTCGAACAGGACGCCGGGGCTCAGCGAAGCCAGGCAGGCGCCCAGCTGGTAGGTGCGCGGCCCCTGGCCGAGGGCCTCCAGTTGCCCGTAGGGCAGAAAGCACCGCAGACTCACCGGCTCCTCGCCTTTAATGCGGTTCACCAGCTGACGCTCGGTGAAACTGGGGGACTCGAACACCTCCAGGGGGCACGCCGTCAGGCACTGGCCGCACTGCATACAGCGCGCCGGGTTGATAACGGGCGCACCGCCGGGCCCCTCGAGCCGCAGAGCGGTGCCAGGGCACGAGTCGGCGCACAACGAACAGGCGCTGCCCACGCTGCGCGCATGCAGGCAGCGCTCGCCGTGCAGCTCGATGACGATCTTGTTCGTGCGGTCGCCGGTGGCCATGCCCCTCCCCTCTCCAACGCGGCCGATGCACCCTATGATAGCGAAGCCGGGGCTTCGGCGCACGGGCCGCGCCCGCCGCTGCCAGCCCCGCGCGCTACAAGGCTTCGACCAGCTTCTTCTGCAGTTGAGCCAAGGCGCGGTAATAGGAAATGCGCGACTGTTCGATTACCTGGTCGCTGAATCCGGGCACCCACTGGCGCATATGCTCGTCCACGAACTCCGTCAGCTTCTCCTCGGCCGACAGCCCGTGCTCGGCCAGATAGGCCGGGTCTTCGGCCAGAATGCTGCAGAAGTACCACTCGTTGTCGATCATATCCACACTGTCGTTGTAGCCTGCGGGCCGCACCACACCGCAAGCGCGCATGAAGTCCTGCACGCCGGTAGAGATGTCGTTGATCATGTAGAACACAGTATCCTGCCCGTTGGCCTTCTTGCGCCACGGCCCCTCCGTGTGCTCGATCAGGTGATCAACCAGGAACAGCCGTGTGTACTCGCAGCGAATCTCGTGGAGCACCTCTTCGGCATCGCGCCCCTCGTAGGCAGCCATGGCCTCGGCAAAGGCCGTGGCATCTGCCTCGTCAAGTTCGAGTGCCCGCCACGTTTCCCCTACCTCACGGGCGAAAGTGCCCTCGGTCATCAGCCGCGCTCGCTCGATGGTGGGCGCAGCAAAGCCCACAGACAGCAGCGAGAACATATTCGAAAGGTTGGTAGCCACAGCGGCCTCCTTCACAACAATGCACCGACCGGCGAAAAACCGACGCGCGCATCGACCCGGTTCGGTCGATGCGCGGTCATGATACCATCGCGCGGGCCGACCCCGTGGGAGGGGCCGGGGCCGGCCGGCGATTACCTAGGACAGGTAGTAGATGTTGGGACCGGTGCCCTCTTCGGGCAGCAGCGTGAAGTTCTCGCGCTCGGCCAGAAGCTTCGACACCTCGGAGTTCGGATCGTCCAAATCGCCGAAGAAGCGGGCGCGGCCCGGGCAGCCCTCGACGCAGGCCGGGTCCTTGCCCTCGGCCACGCGGAAATAGCACAGGTTGCACTTCTCCACGGTGTTGCCGCGGTGCTCTTGGGCCAGCTGGTTGCCCACGGGGAAGTCCACGTAGTACTGGGGCTCGGCATCCAGCAAGGTGCGCACGCCCTCATAGGGGCAGGCTTGCACGCAGCTCTGGCAGCCGATGCACTCATCGGTGGTCTGCATGACGATGCCCGTCTCGGTATCCTTGTAGGTAGAGCCCGTGGGGCACACCTCCACACAAGCCGGGTTGTCGCAGTGGTTGCACTGCACCGGTGTGAAGGACATCTGGCAGTTGCCGTAGGTACCCGATGGAGTGTTCGGCTGGTCGCCGCCCACGGTCAGGGTGCGATTCCAAAACACATCATTGGGAATATTGTGCTCCAGCTTGCAGGCCACGCCGCAGGACCAGCAGCCGATGCAGCGCTTCGTATCGACGACGATTGCGTAATGTGCCATGATTTACTCCTCCACCGTTCCGTCCCAGGGCTCCACGGCCACGCGGTTGTCGAAGAACGAGCAGTTCACCGCGTAGGGATCGACGTAGTCGGTCGTGATGGCGCCCATGGAGCCGGACTTGCTCTCGTTTTCAGCGTACCCCTTGAAGTAGCAGGTCATACCCGGTCGCATACCCACATGGTAGGCGGCCTTCATAACGCAGTGACCCAGCCAGTTGTGCACCTTGATGTCCTGGCCGTCCTCGATGCCGTACTTCTTGGCATCGTCGGGATTGATGAACAACATGGGCTCGGGAGCCACTTCCTTGGCCCAGCTGCCCATGAACTGGGTCATGTGCACGCGGGTGGGGTTGCGCCACGAGATGCACACGAGCGGGTAGTCCTTCGCATACTCGGAGTTCTCGCCGGCAATCTTGTTCTCGAAGTAGGTGGGCATCTTCTCGCGATCGAAGGTAGACTCCACGTCGAAGTTCGAAGGCGTACGGGGCACCGGGGTGTCCACGTAGAAGTACAGGCGACCGGTGGTGGTGATGAAGTTGTTCAGGCCCTTGTTGCCGATGTAGGGCTGTTCCTTCACGTAGCGCATCTCCTTGTTCTGGCGCAGCGTCTCCAGCGTGATGCCGCACTCCACGGCTGCCGCCACGTCGTCGAAGGTGCCCTTCCACCAGTCCTCGTCAGTGACGTCGCACACGGCGTCCTCAACACCCAGGTAGGGTGCCAGGAAGCGGGCGATCTCGGCGTCGGGCTTCGCCTCGTACATGGGGTCGATGCACTTCTCGGACAGGCGCACATTGTGCTCATGGGACAGCGGCACCACGTCCTCGAACTCGTACATATCGCAGGCGGGCAGCACAATGTCGGCCATCTTGCAGGTGTCGGTCATCCACGGGTCGATGACGACTACCTGCTCCAGCTTGCGCAGGAACTCGTCCTTCACGCGGTTGGAGTTCACCGAACCACCGATCATGCCGCCATGGGAGATGATGATGTCCTTCACCGGGTAGTCCTCGCCCATGAGCTTGCCGGAGCTCATCACGTCGCAGGCCGCCAGGAAGGTCACCGACGATACCATCTTACCGTTGGAGGGCGCGCACAGGGCATGGCCGAAGAAGTTGCCGTACATGGCGTCGAAGCCGCCGACGGAACGGCCGGGCTCGCCGAAGTTGCCCGTCATGGCAATGAGGGCCGACATGGCGTAGGCCTGATGCAGGCCGTTCTCATAGGCACCGCCGCCGAAGTTGATGTAGTGGGCAATCTTGTTGGCCGGCTGCAGCATGTCATAGAGGAAGTTGAAGTCCTCCTCGGAGATGCCGGTCACCTGCATCACGTAGTCCAGGGTGTAGGACTGCACGTGCTCCTTGAACATATCCCAAGCGGTCACGTACTTGTCGTCACCGGAGGACCAGGCGGGGTTCGTGGATTCCTGGTAGGACACGGGCTTTTTCTGATCGGCGTCCCACACCAGGTTCGGCTTGATCATCTGCGGCTCGCCTGTTACCCAGAACGGCGCGCCCTCCACCTCGGTGTCGCCGGTCAGGTAGGTGCCGTTGGCCTTGTTGATGAGGAAGGGAGCGCAGGTGTGGTTCAACACGAAGTCGGCGTTGTAGGTCTCCTCGTCCATGAACTTCTTGATGAGACCGAGGAACAGCGCCGGGTCGGTGCCGGGCTTCACGGGAATCCACTTATCGGCCTTGGCCACGGTGGGGCTGAACAGCGGGTCGACGCACACCAGCTTGGTGCCGGCCTCCTGGGCGTTGGCGATGTGCTGCCACATCTGAATCTGGGCGCCCACAGGATTCGCGCCGCATAGGAAGATGTAGTCGGAGTTCACGAAGTCCTGGGGCTCGGACTGGTCGAACCACTGGATGCCCGCACGGGTCAGGCCCGTGTTGGTGGCGTTGTCGAAGGAGTAGTCCCACTTCGTGCAACCCGTGGCGTTGAACAGGCGCATGATAAGGCCCGCATTGCCGTTGAGCGAGCCCTGGGCACCGCCGCCGCCCTGATAGTAGGTATTGGCCAGATCGCCGTACTTCTCGGCCGTGCGCTTCCACTGCTCGCCGATGAGCTCGCCGGCCTCTTCCCAGGTGATGCGCTCCCACTCGTCCTTGCCGCGCATCTCGCCGTTGGGGTTGTCCAGGCTGTAGCCGGCGCGTTTCATGGGATACTGCACACGAGAGGGCGAATAGGCGCGCAGAATGCGCGAGCGGCCCTTCAGGCAGGTACGATAGGTGTAGTCGGGCTTCGGCAGCATATGGCTCACGTTGCCGTTGCGCGTGTAGATGTTGTACTGGCAGAACGAGCAACTCCACGAGCAGGTGCAGAAGAATTCCTGCTCATCGACGAGCGACG
>CAJUFS010000025.1:0-222 GCA_910585575.1 uncultured Adlercreutzia sp.
GCGCCAGGCCGCGGGAGGACAGGTCGTTCCGCTCGCAGGGGGCGCTTTTTTGCGCTCGCAATACTCTGTGCTATTGCGGGATATTCAACTAGAATAAGCGATGTCGTTTGACGTCGCTTTTTTTGTTTGAGGAGGATGCATGGTTGAGCTGAGCGAAGACAAGGTGCTGTACGCCTTCGATAAGGATCTTGAGCCCGCATTGACGGTGCCTTCGGGGACGAC
>CAJUFS010000025.1:232-32363 GCA_910585575.1 uncultured Adlercreutzia sp.
GCGCATTCGTACCAAAGACTGCTTCGGTAATCAAGTGCAGCGTCCCGAAGACGAGCTCGACGAAATCGATTGGGATCACATCAATCCGGCAACGGGGCCCATCTATGTGGAGGGCGCGGTGCCTGGCGGTGCGCTGAAGGTGACCATCGAGAACATCGAATTCGATGATCAGACGGCCTCGTGCACGGGCGAGGGCGAAGGCGTTTGCGGCGACCGCTTCGACGCTTGGAGCACCCATCTCTGTCAGATCGACGGAGACGAGCTGGTGTGGGATGAATCCTTGCGCATTCCTCTGCGCCCTATGATCGGCGTTATCGGTGTGGCGCCGGCCGGTGAGCCCGTTAATTGCGGAACACCGGGATCCCATGGCGGAAACATGGACAACACGGCTATTACTACGGGTGCGACGCTCTATTTCCCCGTGGCGGCGGAAGGCGCGCTTTTCGGGTGCGGCGACATGCACGCAGCCATGGGAGACGGCGAGATCAGCGTGTCCGGTGCGGAGGTGGCCGGGTACGCCACGGTGACCCTTACGGCGCTTCCTGACCTTGCTCTGACCGATCCCCTTATTGAGAACGACACTCATCTGGGCGTGATTGCCTCGGCTGAAAGCCTCGATGCTGCCGCCGATCGTGCGGTGCACGAGATGGTGGATCTGATCTGTGATCGCACGGGCAAAGATGCCGCTGAGGTGGTTATGCTGCTGTCGCTGGTAGCCGATGTTCAGATATGCCAGATGGTGGATCCCGAGAAAACCGTGCGCTTTATGGTGCCCAAGTATGTGCTGGAGGCGCTGGGATTCTCGCTGTAAGTGCGTTTCGCAGGTTGGAGTACAAGCTCTCGCGCTAAGTAAGGAGAGCGGAGGTCTTGCAAAAGGGCGGTGGCTGAGAGCTGCTGCCCTTTTATTCTCTTTTGAGATAAATTGCCTTGCGTGAATATATAAGGACCGCTATTATAATTCTTGTATTATTTCTGATATAGAATAACCATAAGGGAGGATACTGATGCGCAAGGGAATGAAAGTGATCGCTGCAGCGGGTCTGTTGGCCTTGAGCTTGGCGTTCTTTGGCTGTGCCTCAACGGATGGAGCCAGCGATCAAGAGTCGGCAAAGTCAGAACCGACGTCTGAGACTCCAGCGACCGCTGCTGCCGATGCCGATGCCGATGCTTCTGGCGAAGAGGTAGAGCTGCAGATCTTTGCTGCTAACTCGCTTACGAAGGCCATGGCTGAGGCGCAGGAGCTGTACACCCAGCAGCATCCTAACGTCACGTTCGGCGATACTCAGTACGAGGCTTCGGGGACGCTCAACGAGATGCTCGGTGCTGGTCAGTACGCCGACATTCTGATCACCGCCTCCAAGGGCACTATGGATGATGCCGTCGAGGCCGGCTATGTGAAGTCTGACACGAACCGCACCATGTTTACCAACCAGTTGGTAGTGGTAACTAAGGAAGGCGGCGATCTGGCTAACACCGATGTCACGCTCGAAGATATCGCTGCTGGCAAGTACACGCTTTCGGTGGGCGATGAGAACGTGCCGGCGGGCAACTATGCTGCTCAGTCCCTTTCGACGGTAGGCGCTTACACTGAGCCTGATGGCGCTACGGGCGCTGATGCTACGGGCAAGGGGGGCACCTGGTCCTCCACGCTGGAGCCGAAGATCACCTTCGGCGCCAAGGTGGGCGATGTATGCAAGTACGCTGAGACCGGCGAGGTGGACATTGCCATGGTCTATACCTCCGATGTGTACCGCATGGGCGGCGTGTCCATCTGCTCCATTGTGCCCGACGACACCCACAAGGCCATTACCTATCCTGGCGCGGTATGCACGGACAGCAAGAACGCCGAAGCTGCTGCCGACTTCCTGGAGTGGTGCATGACCGACGAGGATTGCGCTAAAATTTGGCAGGAGTGGGGCTTCGAGATGGCCTAGGCCATTCCGAGAGATTCTCAAGAGGGAATGAGATGACGGGCGAAGCATGGCTTCGCCCGTCTTGTCTATGAAGGATGCGGGACATGGAGACAAAGGGCCTCAAACAGAAAGGCGCCTGGCGGTTCACGTTAGGAGTTCGTGCAATAGGCGCGGCTCTTTTTATGGCAGCCATCGTGCTGCTCGCCGGCTATGGCGTCGCCGAGCGCGCTTTTGCCGCTCCTGCCGAATCTCAGCCGGTTTCGGCGGAGGAGCTCGATGTGGCAGCCCTTGCTGAGAGCGGTGAGGTCGATGTGTCGGCTGATGGCGACGCGGCTCGGTTGAGTACGGTTCCGTGGGCTGTAGAGGGATTCTCGCGCTCCCAGACGGGCTCCAATCGAGCTATCGACGACGTGTACTATGGCTATACCTATCGCATCGACAGCCCCGATATGGCTATGGTGGTGAATACCGCGGACTATGCCGTTGTCTACGCCCCTGAGGGTCTATGCTCATCCCTTGGTGTTGACCTGGAGGCCAGGGAGGATCGCCAGCAGCTGCTGAGCATGATCCTGCCCCTCGACAAGGGTCTTTCCAAGGGAAGTACTACGCTGGAGCGGCAGCAAACCTGGTATTTCACCCAGCAGCCAAGCTTGACCATCGGCGACGTCTTCTATGAGTTCGGCCGTGAGCTTAAGGAAGGCTACTTCTACGTGGTTATCGCAGGGGCAACCGAGGACATCGACGTAAAGGAAACCGTTCAGCCGGCGCAGATGGACAGCTTCTTGCTGGTTGATGCGGAAAGCGCCGTCATAGCCGAGGCCGGTACGCCCCTGGAGCAGCTGGGTGAATTCCTGGCGACGATGGACTACTCGCCTTTGTGGGTCACGCTGAAAACCTGTGGCGTGGCCATCGTCTTCGTCTTCTTCCTTGGATTGGCGGCAGCTTACTTCACCATGCGCATATCGAAGCGCGCTCAGGACATTTTCGATACGGTGTTTACTATTCCCATGGTATTGCCTCCTACGGTGTGCGGCTTTCTGCTGCTGATGCTGCTGGGGCGCAACACCGCCTTTGGGCAGTTCTTCCAGGAGATTGGTTTTCCCCTGGTGTTCAGCTGGCAGGCGACGGTCATTGCCGCGGTGGTGGTGGCCTTTCCCCTTATGTACCGCAGTGCGCGCGGCGCCTTCGAGAGCCTTGATCCCAACATGCTTGATGCGGCCCGCACGCTGGGATGGTCCAATGCGCGCATATTCCGCAAACTGATGCTGCCCCTGGCCTGGTCGTCCATTGCCTCGGGCACGGTGCTGGCCTTTGCCCGCGCCCTAGGCGAGTTCGGTTGCACGCTCTTTCTTGCGGGCAACCAGTTGGGCAGCACGCGCACCATCCCCATTGCCATTTACTTCGAATGGATGAACGGCAATCAGGCGGCCACGTGGTTCTGGACCATTGTGCTGATCATCTTCAGCTTCCTGGTTATTCTGTTCATCAACGTATGGAGTCGTCATACAACGCGGTACCGCGAGAAGGCTCCGCGATCCGACGGTCGCTCGCCGAAGCCGCGGCGCCATGGTCGTCATGGCGGGGGCAGGCAAGAAGGCAGCTCCGATGGTCTTGAGAAGGCGGAACTGGCGGCTATGGGCGCCAGCGCCGAAGGAGGTGCCCGATGAGCCTGCAAGTGGATATTCGGAAGAGCTTCGGCGACTATACCCTGGACGTGGCCTTTGAGGCCGGCGATGAGACCCTGGGCTTTCTGGGGGCATCGGGCTGTGGCAAGAGCCTTACTCTGCGCTGCATTGCCGGCATTGAAACACCCGACGAGGGTCGCATTGTCGTGAATGGCAAGGTCTTCTTCGACTCGGAAGAGCGCATCAACCTGACGCCGCAACAGCGCAAGACGGCACTGCTCTTCCAGAATTACATGCTCTTCCCCAACTTGACGGTGGCCGATAACGTGGCGGCGGGAATTGGCCGCGAAGCGTCAAAGGAGGAGCGGGCGGCCATTGTGGCACGCGAGCTGGACCGATTCGGTCTGCGCGGGTTCGGCCAGCGTTATCCGGCTCAGTTGTCGGGTGGCCAGCAGCAGCGGGTGGCCCTGGCGCGCATGCTGGCGGCGAGTCCGGGTATTCTCATGCTCGACGAGCCGTTCAGTGCGCTGGATGCCCACTTGAAGGGTGTGCTCGAGCAGAACTTGGTGAGCCTCTTCGAGGCCTATAAGGGCACCATTCTCTACGTGAGTCACGATATTGACGAGTCCCTGCGCTTCTGCGACCGCATTGCCGTGGTGGACGCGGGGCGTATTGTGGAAGAGGGCACGGGCGACGAACTGGTGAACCATCCCCAGTCGGTGGCGGGGCTCAAGCTTTCGGGTTGCAAGAATGCCACGCCCGCGCGGAGGGTGGACGAGCGCTGCGTCGAGCTGCCGCAGTGGGGCATTCGCGTGCAGACCGAAACGCTGGTGCCGGCGGATGTGAAGTGCCTGGGCGTGCGCGCCTTCTATCTGGAGCGCGCCGACGGACCGGGCGAGAACTGCTACCGTATGAGAGTAGATCGCGTGAGCGATTCCCGCTTCGAGCGCACGGCGCTCCTGGGTTTCGTGGACCGCCCCTATGCTGAAAAACAGGCGGTTGATTTCGACGATAACGAAATGAGTTACTTGCACCAGCATGCCTTCTGGCGCATTTCGAAGCACACGGACAAGGTTTTGCCTCGCGAGGGCGACGAACTGTGGATTCGTATCCCCCCTGACAAGGTGTACTTAGTGACCCATTGAGTGTCCGGCAGGAAGGGCGGGGCGCAGGCGGAGTGAGGGCCTCGAACTGTCGCGGGTCCCGAAACCAGAAGGACGGATGCGCAGCAAAGGGGATGGGAAAGTCCCACAGCTTATTGAGGGTTATATGCCGTCGTGTATAATACCTCCCAAGCAATGAGGCTCCCCAGGGGAGCATGAGAGGCCGGCCCTGGGGCCATGCCGAGGGGGAGCTATGAAAGACTCGCATGGGCGGGTAATCGATTACCTGCGTATTTCTCTGACGGATCGGTGCAACTTCCGATGCGTGTACTGCATGCCCGAAGAGGGCGTCTGCGCTATGAGCCACGAGGAGATTCTGCGTCTCGAGGAAATCGAGCGCTTGGTCAAGGTGGCCGCGGGCTTGGGTATTCGAAGCGTGCGCCTGACCGGTGGCGAGCCTCTGGTGCGCAAGGGCGTGGTCGATCTGGTTGATGCCATCACGAAGATCGATGGCATCGAAAACGTGTCCATGACCACCAACGGGGTGCTTCTGCCCCGCATGATCGACGACTTAAAGGCGGCGGGGCTCTCTCGCGTGAATATCTCGTTGGACACCCTCGACGCTGATCAATTCCGCGCTATCACACGCGTGGGCAACCTTGAGGATACGCTGGCTGGTATCGACGCCGCACTGGAGGCGGGACTCAATCCCGTCAAGGTAAACGCCGTGACCGTGCGCAGCCTGGACCAGGATTTCCTGGCTTTTGCGAAGATGTCCATCGGTCGCCCCCTGCACATGCGGTTTATCGAGTACATGCCCGTGGGCGATACCAGCGAAGAGGGGGGCACCGGCTGGGGCAAGCAGGACGTCATTCCCTCCGAAGAGTTGTTCGACACCATTAACAAACAGGCGCGCGAGGCCGGTTTGCCCGAGCTGCGGCCTGCGGGTACTTCGAAGCCGCTGGGCTGGGGCCCGGCCCGCTATTTCGAGTTCCCCGACGCCCAGGGCACCGTGGGCTTTATCAGCCCTTTGTCGCGCCACTTCTGCGCCGAATGCAACCGCCTGCGCGTGACCGCCGATGGCAAAGTGCGCCCCTGTCTGTTCTCGGACACTGAGTACGACGTACGAAGCGCCTTGCGCGAGGGCAGCGACGCGGCCGTGCGCGATGTGCTTTTGGAGGCGCTGGGCGCCAAGCCTGACGAGCACCACGACAAAGTAGGCACCGAGAGAAATATGTCTCAGATCGGAGGATAGATGAGCGAATCGCTGACCCATATCGATGAAAAGGGCGATGTGCGCATGGTGGACGTGTCGCAGAAGGCTGACACGGAGCGCGTGGCCGTGGCCGAGGGCTTCATCTCTATGAAGCCGGAAACACTCGACCTTATTGCCAGCGGCACGGCGAAGAAGGGCGATGTGCTTGCCTGCGCCCGCGTGGCCGGCGTCATGGCCGCCAAGAAGACGAGCGACCTTATTCCCATGTGCCACCCGCTGAACATCACCAAGGCGAAGGTGGAGTGCACGCCGGTGTTCGAGGGCGAGCGTGAGGACGGCCGCGTGGGTATTCACGTGACCACTACGTGCGGCGTGACGGGCAAGACGGGCATCGAAATGGAGGCGCTGACGGCGGCCTCCGTGGCGTGTCTGACGGTGTACGACATGTGTAAAGCGGTAGACCGCGGCATGGAGATAACCGATGTGCGCCTGCTGAAGAAAGACGGCGGCAAGACCGGGCTTTGGCTGCGGGAAGAGGCCTAGTCGCTTTTCTTCGCACAGAAAAAGCCCCCGGCCAGGGAGGGATGGGCCGGGGGCTTTATAGTTGTCTGCGGGGGAGGGGAGAGGCCCCGCAGCGGAAGTGGCTTGAGAGCCGATGGGGCCGTGGAGGCTAGCCGAGGAACTTCGCCACGGACTTGCCGCACTCGCGGCCGAGCACCAGGGCGAAGGCCAGGGACACACCCGGGATGGGGGTGATGTACTCGGTGCCGAAGCGGCGGCCGCAGTCGTTGCCGGACACGTACAGGCCGGGGATGGGCTCGTAGTTGGCATCGAGGGCGTTCTGCTCGCCGTCGGTGATGATACCGCCCATGGTGACCATGGTCTCGCCGAGCACCGGATCGAAGGTGCAGGCGTAGAAGGGGCCGTCCTTCACGGGGAACAGCACTTCCTTGGCGCGGCCGAACTCCTCGTCGACGCCGGCCTCGCAGTAGCCGTTGTAGCGCTCGATCTGCGCCACGAACTCAGTTGCGGCGTCGCCGGTGAGGCCGAGCTGGCTGGCCAGGCCCTCCAGGGTGTCGTCGGCGATGTACTCCACCTCGGTCATGGGGCCGTGGCCGCCTTCTTCCTCGCCGGTGGACTCGGGCTCCTCGTAGGTGCCCTTGAACTTCGCGTAGGCCTTGTCCATGGCCTCGCGCAAGGCGGCGATGTTCTCCTCGCTGGCGGTGAAGCCGGCGTGCTGGGGCAGCGTGTACTGGCGGTACTCGGTGAAGTTGTTGTCGAGCACGGCGTACTTCGTCTTGCGGCTCATGAAGACGGTCTGGTAGCCGCGCTGCTCGGAGGTGGGGTAGTACTCGTTGCAGAAGCGCTTGCCGGCCTCGTCGATCCAGACGGCCTGGGGCAGGCAGTTCATCTTGCCGGGCACCGACAGGCCCTTCATGTTCATGCCGGGGATGGGCGTGGTCTCCAGGTGCGCGCCGGCCCAGTAGGCCATCTGCACGCCGCGGCCGTCGTTGGCCGACATGGAGGTGAGGGCGTCGTCGCCCGTGAGCGCCTGGGCCATATCGGGCATGAAGTAGGCCATCATATCGGGGTTGCCACCCATGCCGCCGCAGGCCAGCACCACGGCCTTGCAGTTGAACTTCAGATAGCCGCTCTCGTTCTGGGCGACCATGCCGGCCACGGCGCCGTTATCCATGATGACGTACTCGGCGGTGGTGCCGAAGCGGAACTCGGCGCCGTTCTTCTCGGCGGCCGCCTGGTTGGTCATCTGGATCTTCGTCTGGTTGCACTCGCCGTAGAACGAGCACACGCTCGGCCAGAACTTGATGCCCGAGAGCTCGGAGAGCTGGTGCTCGGTGGGCGGGAAGAACGCCGTGGTCATGGTGGCGAAGTCCTCCTCGGTAAGCTGGTCGAGGTACCAGTTGGAGTTCTCCTCGGAGTTCTGGGCGAATTTCATGACCAGGCTGGGGTTGGGCATGTTGGCCGTGATCTTCATGAAGTTCTGGTAGAACTCCACCGGCTCGATGTGCGGCACGCCGCGTTCCTGCAGGATCTTTGCGTTCAGGGCGGCGAACTCGTTGCCCGTGGCGGCATAGGTGTCCTCGGGCTGCTTCTCGACGAGCACGACCTTCTTCCCCTGCTCGGCCAGTTCGCGGCAGGCGGTGATGCCGGCGAAGCCATGGCCGGCCACGACCACGTCGCAGTCGATCTCCTCGACGAAGTCGGTCACCTCGGCCGGCGGCGTCATCCAGCTTGTGTCGGTGACGTTGTGGATGTGCACGTCGCTGGCAACGGGCTGGCCGTTCGCCGCGCCGCCCTCAGTACCCGTGCTGCTCGACGAGCTGGCGCCCGAAGGGCTGCAGCCCGCCAGACCCGCCACGCCGGCGGCCATGGCGGCCGTGGCGCCCAGGCCCAAAAACGAGCGGCGAGAAATCCCCTGCGTCGTTGTCTTGCTCATAATCCCTTACCTCCCTGTGTTTCGGAGTTTCCTTTCTTCGCGCCGCCTCGTTGCGGCGCTGACTGCATCCTAGGGATCGCAAGGGGGCGCGAGGAATCGTCGGGCTGGGGTATATTGGCGTTTCTGTCCCTCGCGGAAATGGGGGAGATTTCCCTCAAGGCCTGTTCAGGAAGGGCTTGAGATCATTTTTATGCGGGTGTCGCCTGCGCGCGGCTCGGGCATCCGATATACTTGCAGACGAAACGCTGCGCGATGGACAGGGAGGGCCGGACGGTGCAGATTTCAAAGTACTTCAGGCCTGAGGCGCTGCTGCTGACGGCCTTCTTGGCGACGTTGCCCATTTACGCCCCCAATCAGCTGCTCTTCAGCACGGAACTCACCGGTTCGCCGGTGTTCATGGCGCCCTTTGCCAATACGCTTCTCGGCGGCACGGTGGCATGGGGAACGCTCGTGGCCATTCTGTCGGTGCGCCGTGGCGATCGGCTGGTTCTTTCCCGCGGGGCCGTCGGCGTGGCCTCGATTGCCTACCTCGCGGGCTACGCTTTGTTGATTGCCTGCGTGGCCGTGGAAGGGTGCGCCACGCCGGTGGCGGCCGTGGCGGCCGGTGCGCTCCTGGCGTTCGCCTCGGTGGTTCTGGCCGTGGCGTGGGGCGTGTACATGGCGCAGTTCAGCCTGCGCTGGGCTCTGCTGTGGGTGGCGATCATGGTGGGGGCGGCGGCTCTTATGGAGCTTCTGCTGTCGGCGGTAACCTTCGCCGTGGGCGCTCTGGTGTTCTGCCTGCTGCTGCCTTTGGCCTGCGCGCTTCCCTACTGGCTGGCCTGGCATGGGGGAGCGGAAGGGCTCAACGCGCCCGATGCGTCCGGCGCGTCGGGCGGAGAAGGGGAGGGCGAAGGCGCGTTGCTCTCAGAGCGCCCTCCTTTGGCGGCCGGTGCCTCCGGAGCTGCCGGCGAATCGGCGGCGAAGCCCCTGCGCGTGCGGCTTGGCGCCATGGCCTCGATGGTGGCGATGCCCTTTGTGGGCCTTATGGTGTTTGCGTTCATGATGGGCACGCGTAAATTCGTGCTCTTCGATGTGGTGCATATGGAGGTGCTCGGCTGCGCCTTGGGCGCGGTAGCCGTGGTGCCGTTGTGCCTGTTCGGCTCCAAGCGCCCGCTCATGCCGCTTATTTACCGGCTCTTGCTTCCCTTGGCGTGCCTGGTGCTGATCGTGTTGAATGCCTTCCCCGGCGGTACGCCGCCTCTGTGGCTGGCGGGTTGGATGACCTATCCCTTCTATGGCGCCGTGGCCATTCTTGCCTTGGCGGGACTGTGCGCCGTTGCCCATGCCGGCGAGTTTCCGCCCGGCCTGGTTTACGGGGCAGCCCTTGCGGGGTTCGCCGCCTGCTCGCTCCTTGGCGTAGCGGCTGCTGGATGGGAGCCCTTCAAAGCGGAAGGAGGAGGTCCTGCGCTGCTGGTGGTAAGCACCTTGTACTTCGCCTATATGCTGGCTTCGGCGCTGATTTCCCCGTGGCGCCGACGCGATGTGGAGGATGAGGGCACGGCCGAGGTCGACGGAGCGGCCGCGGGCGCGCTCGATGTGGCGGCCCGCTGCGAGACCTTGGCCGACGAGTGCGGGCTTACGCCGCGCGAGCGCGAGATCTTCGGGTATCTGGGACGCGGCCACGGCATTGCCTTCGTGGCGGACACCCTGGTCATTTCCGAGAGCACCGTGCGCACCCACGTGAAGAGCATCTACAAGAAGCTGGGCGTAGGCTCCCGCGAGGAACTGCTCGAGAAGGTGGACGCCTGAGCGCCCGAGCGCTTAGTTTTGGCGTTTTGCGGGGGGAGCGCAGTCGGTATTTCGCGAGAACAGCCCTTGTGGTACCATTAACCGCTGTTGTATTCGTATTTCGAAGGGACGTATTCATGTCAGGGCATTCTAAATGGGCAACAACTAAGCACCGCAAGGCCGCTCAGGACGCCAAGCGCTCGGCTTTGTTCTCGAAGCTGGCTCGTAACATCACGGTAGCCGCCAAGGAGGGCGGCGACCCGAACCCCGACAACAACGCTTCTCTGGCTGCGGCCATCGAGAAGGCCAAGGGCTACTCCATGCCCAAGGATAAAATCAAGACCGCTATCGACAAGGCTTTCGGTTCCGGCAAGGATGCCGCCAACTACGAGACGGTGGTCTACGAGGGCTATGGTCCGGCGGGCGTGGCCGTGCTGTGCGAGGCGCTGACCGATAACCGCAACCGCACCGCTGCCGACGTGCGCGCTGCCTTCTCCCATTCGGGCGGCAACCTGGGCACCTCGGGCTCTGTGGCGTTCCAGTTCGAGCGCAAGGGCCAGATTGTGGTGGCGAAGGAGGTCGAGACGGGCGACAAGAAGAACCCCGTCGGCCCCAACGGCGCTGCCGCCGATGAAGAAGAGTTCATGCTTGCCGTGGCCGAAGCCGGCGGCGACGACTACGAGGACGCCGACGAGGAGTGGGTGGTCACCACCGCACCGTCCGACCTTATGGCCGTCGTGAAGGCTTTGGAGGCCCAGGGCGTGCAGGTGAAGGGCGCCGAGCTCATCATGGTCCCCACCGCCCCCACCGAAGTTTCCGTGGCCGACGCCAAGAAGGTCATGCGCCTCATCGACAAGCTGGAGGAGCTGGAGGATCTGCAGGCGGTGTACCACACCATGGACATCACCGACGAGATCGCCGAGGCCCTGGACGAGTAACTCGTTTTTGCAGCTTTTGCCTGTTGAAGCCCCGAAGCTCAGCTTCGGGGCTTTTTTGCGCCAAGGGCGCGTTTCGTCGCCCTGCCTTTCGGGGCGGCCTGCGGCCACTTGCAACAGGATAGAAACATTTGCCGGCATCCTTCTGATAGGGTGGAGTGAAGCAAGTGCGCCGTTTCGGCGCTCGTGCATTGGACAAAGGAGGTACCATGGGTTTTTTGGAAGGTAAGACTGCCATTATCACCGGCGGTGGATTTGCGGCGCTGAAGGACGGCTCCGCTGGCTCCATTGGCTACGGCATTGCCACGGCCTACGCCAAGGAGGGCGCGAACCTGGTTATCACCGGCCGCAACGTGAAGAAGCTCGAAGAGGCGAAGGCCCGCCTGGAGGAGGCCTACGGCATCCAGGTGCTGCCCGTGGCCGCCGATGTGGCCGCCGGCACCGACAACAAGGCTACGGTGCAGAACGTCATCGACCAGGCCATCGAGAAGTTCGGCCGTATCGACGTGCTGGTGAACAACGCCCAGGCCTCGGCCTCCGGCGTCACCCTGGCCGATCACTCCACCGATCAGTTCGACCTGGCCATCTACTCGGGCCTGTATGCCACCTTCTACTATATGCAGGCGTGTTATCCGCACCTGAAGGAGACCAAGGGCTCGGTTATCAACTTCGCCTCGGGCGCCGGCTTGTTCGGCAACTACGGCCAGTGCGCCTACGCCGCTGCCAAGGAGGGCATCCGCGGTATGAGCCGCGTGGCCGCCACCGAGTGGGGCCCCGACGGCATCAACGTGAACGTGGTGTGCCCGCTGGCTTGGACCGCCGCGCTGGAGAACTTCCAGGAGCAGTACCCTGACGCCTTCGAGGCCAACGTGCACATGCCTCCCATGGGCCACTACGGCGATGTTGAAAAGGAGATCGGGCGTGTGGTGGTGCAGCTGGCCAACCCCGACTTCAAGTTCATGAGCGGCGAGACCCTTACCCTGGAAGGCGGCATGGGCCAGCGTCCGTAGGCCGCAGGACGCGAGCGGTTGTGCGGGATTCCGCTTGCAACCATCAAACATATGTTCTATGATAAGCCCCACGATTGAAAGTGGGGCTTTTCTTTTGGCTGGCAAAACACGCATCATACTGGGTATCGACCCCGGCCTAGCCCATACGGGCTGGGGCGTGGTCGAGCAGTGCGGCGCTTCCATGGGCTGCATTGCCTACGGCTGCGTGGCCACGCCGGCTTCCCAGCCTTTGGCCGAGCGCCTCATGAAAATCCACCATCAAATCGGTGCCGTGGTGCAGCGCTTCCAGCCGGAATGCGTCGGCATCGAAACGGTGTGGTTCGGCCAGAACATTACGGCGGCCTTTGCCACGGGGCAGGCCCGAGGCGCCGCCCTGGTGGCCTGCGCCGAAGGAGGCCTCACGGTGGGGGAGTACTCGCCCCGTCAAATCAAATTGGCCGTGGTGGGCGAGGGCTCAGCCGAGAAAGACCAGGTGCAGTACATGGTGCGTCATTTGCTGAGGCTCGATCGACCGCCCGAGCCCGATCACGCCGCCGATGCGCTGGCGGCGGCCATCTGCCATATCACTCACGAGAACGGAATGTTTGCATGATCGCCTTTTTGAAGGGGGCGGTGGCCGCCGCGCTGCCTCCCAGCACCGCCCTTATCGATGTCAACGGCGTGGGCTACAGCGTCGCCATGGCGCAATCGGCCCTGGCCAAGCTGCCCCCCGTGGGCGAGGACGTGCTCGTGCTCACCTATCTCTCCGTCACCGACAACGGGCTGGCACTGTACGGTTTTCTCACGGAAGAAGAGAAAGCCCTGTTCGAGCGCTTGGTGTCAGTGAGCAAGGTGGGGCCGAAAATGGCTCTGGCCGCCCTGTCCACCTACAGCCCCCGCGAGCTGGCCGATGCCGTGGCCGCCGGCGATGTGACTCGGGTATCGCATATTCCCGGCGTGGGCAAGAAAACCGCCGAGCGCATTATCCTCGAGCTTAAGGGCACGCTCGAGGCCAGCCTCGATTCGCTGTTCAGCGCCAGTACCGAAGCTCCGGCCGATGCCGTGGCCCTGCAGGGCGCCACGGAGGCGCTGCTGGCCATGGGCTTCACCTCGGCCGAAGCCGAGGTGGCTCTCAAAGGTGCTCCGGAGGGGGCAACGGAGGGCGCCCTGCTACAATATGCCCTGAAACGTTTGGGAAGCCGATAGGACGCACGTGGCATACGACTTGGACATAGAAGGCATCGGGTTTGTGGCCGAGCGCCCCGAGGGCGGCGCGGCCGATGGCCGCTCGCGCACGGTGGCGCCCACGTTCACCGAGGACGATCTCGAGCTTGATTTCTCTCTGCGCCCTAAGCGCTTAGAGGACTATCTGGGCCAAACAAAGGTGAAGGAGTCGCTGGGCATTATGATCCAGGCGGCCCAGGCCCGGGGCGATGTGGCCGACCATATCCTGTTCTCGGGCCCTCCGGGTCTGGGAAAAACCACCTTGGCCACGGTGGTGGCCAACGAGCTGGGCTCCTCCATCCGCACCACCTCGGGGCCGGCCATTGCCCGTACGGGCGACTTGGCGGCCATTCTCACCAATTTGGAAGAGGGCGATGTGCTCTTCATCGACGAGATTCATCGCCTGAATCGCATGGTCGAGGAAGTGCTCTACCCCGCCTTGGAAGACTTCGAGCTGGATATTGTCGTGGGCAAGGGCCCTGCCGCCCGCTCTATCCGTCTCGACTTGCCGCGCTTCACGCTTATCGGCGCCACCACCCGCACGGGCTTGCTCACAGGGCCTTTGCGCGATCGCTTCGGCGTGGCGTTCCGTCTGCAGTATTACACGCCCGAGGAGCTGGCCCTTATCGTGTGCCGCTCGGCGGGCATCCTCAACGTCGCCATCGATCAAGAAGGCGCCCTGGAAATCGCCCGGCGCAGCCGCGGCACGCCGCGTCTTGCCAACCGCCTGCTGAAACGGGTGCGCGATTGGGCCCAGGTGCGGGGCGACGGAGCTATCACCGAGGATGTAGCCGCCGAGGCCCTGACGTTTTTCGAAGTGGATCACCTGGGGCTCGACGCGGTGGACAACCGCTTGCTCGAGGTGCTCTGCGTGCAGTTCGGGGGCCGGCCCGTGGGCCTTACCACCTTGGCTTCGGCTCTGGCGGAAGACCCCGATACGGTGGAGGACGTCTATGAGCCTTACCTCATGCAGCAAGGCCTGATGATGCGCACGCCGAAAGGGCGGCAGGCCACGGCTCACGCGTGGGAGCACTTGGGCCTTACCCCGCCTGCGCTGTAACGCGAAAGGAACCAGTATGTTCGAGCAAGACTACCTCATGCGCATTATCGCGCAGCTTTTGGGCGCCATTCGCCGCTCCATGGAGCGGGCTTCCGGCGAGGACGATCCCGACGGAGCCGCTCAGATGCTCGATGCGGCTCTGGGCGAGGCCACCGATCTGGACGGCGAGGCACTGCTTTCCCTGGCGCCCGAATCCATGGCCCAGGTTCTGCAGATATCGGGAGTCGACCCTCATGTCACCGAGTACATTGCACGCAGCCTCTTGCTGTCTTCGCGCTATTACAACGAGGCCGGCAACGCCGAGGCGGCTGCCCTGCGCCATCGCCAGGCCTTCGCCCTGGCTGACGCCTTTGGCCATGCCCTGTCCGAAGAATCTGTTTCTGACGAGGAAATAGAGGCGCTTATTACCCAAGATGGCGGTTCTGACGGCATCTAGTGGAGAAACTTTTTTTCCGCGGAAATTGGGACAAAGTAGCGTATAGTGTCACCCGTGCCCTCGAGGTGAGGGCGAGTGTTGCCGCCATGCAGCACGCGTTATTACCTTTCCGGGAGACCGGAAAGAGGAAAGAGGATTTAAAATGGCGGAAGGTACTGTCAAGTGGTTCAACCCCGAGAAGGGTTACGGCTTCATCTCTCAGAACGACGGCGAGGATCTGTTCGTTCACTTCTCCGAGATCAAGATGAACGGCTTCAAGACCCTGAACGAGGGCGACGCGGTGACGTTCGAGGTGACCGAGGGTCAGAACGGCAAGCTGCAGGCCAGCAACGTGGAGCGTCTCTAAGCATTTAGAAACAAACCAAAGCAAAGCGGCCCGGAATTCCGGGCCGCTTTTTTTACGTCTATTTATCCCAGGCGAGGAAAGCCCAGGTGACGGTGCGGGGCTCGCGCAGACGCCAAGGGTTCTGCGCTACTCCCTTGCAATCGGGCAGCCCGGCGTTCTCGTTGGGCACAAGGTTTTCGGCAAGCCATTCGCGCAGGCGACCGCGGGCTTGCTCGCGCTCGGCGTCGGTCGCCTGTACGGCCGAGCAGTCGCCGATCATGGCGGAAAGCTTCTCGTAGGCGTCCTCGGGGGTAGCGAAGCTGTCATCGCGGGTGCTGTGGATGTAGCGTACCTCCGCCTTGATGCCCTCGCAGGCAAGAATGTTGAAGGCGTACAGGTAGTCGCGCCCCAGCACCTGCGGTAGCCCCACAGCGGCGAGAATGCGCTCGTCGATGCGCGGCGAGGAGCCGGTGGCCAGGGTGATGCACACGCGGCGGCGCGCCACCTCGGTCAGGCGCAGCAGCGACTCGCGCAAATCGGCCGTGGCAATGGAGCGGGAGGCCAGGGCGATGTCGGTCATGCCCTCGCGGACTCCGAAGGCCGGCCAGTCGTCCTCCCAGCTCATGAGCTTCGGAAACACGGTGCGGATGCCGCGTTCGGCCAGGGCGGCCTCCATCTGGTCGAGCATGCCCTGGGAGAAGTCGGCCGCTACTACCTTGTGACCTGCCTCGCCGAGCGGTATGGCTAAAGCGCCGGTGCCGCAGCCCATGTCGAAGACGGTCTCGCCGGGCCTGATGGCGGCGTATTCCAGGAATGCCTCTACATAGCGGCTGGGAGCGTCCTTCGTGGTGAAGGTGGCGGAGCGCTTGTCCCAGTAAGAGGCGTCGTCAGCGTGGCGCCGTGCCTTCTGCAACGCTTTCCATTCCTCGTTCCAGTCGGTGGCCGTAAGGGTAGGGGTGAATGCATCGGTCATGGCGGCCTCCTTGGCGTCCCGGCTGGGCGCGGCGATTGTGTTCCTTGTTAGGTTCGTCGAAGCGCCTGGGGCGCTCGCGGGTCGTGCCATTATACTTCTTTCAGACGCAAACGAGATTCGAGGAGAGACCATGCAGGTAGAACTTCTGTACCACACGCCCGACCCCGAGCGCGCCATCGCCACGGCCGCGCGTCTGTGCTATGCGCCGGTGGGCGCCTCCGAGTTGATGGAGACCATGCCGCCCGAGCGCGTGAAGAGCGTGCTTTCCACCATCATGGGTTCCGGCCACTTCTCCACCCTCGAACATGCGAGCTATACCTTCGCCGTCGACGGCGTCTCCCGTGCCCTTACGCATCAGCTGGTGCGTCACCGCATTGCCAGCTTCAACCAGCAGTCTCAGCGCTATGTGAAGTTCAAGGGCGAAATCCCTATGGTAAAGCCCGAGACCGTGGCGGCCGATGCCGAGGCGAACCGTCTGTTCGACGAGGCTATCGACGCCGTTTCGAACGCCTACCGCGCTTTGATCGAGGCCGGCATTCCCGCCGAGGACGCCCGTTACCTGCTGCCCAACGCCGCCGAGAGTAAGATCGTCATCACCATGAACGTGCGCGAGCTGCTGCACTTCTTCGAGCTGCGCTGCTGCAACCGCGCCCAGTGGGAAATTCGAGAGATGGCGTGGAAGATGCTGGAGCTGGCCCGTCCTACGGCGCCGTTCATCTTCGCCGATGCCGGGGCGCCTTGCGTGCACGGCCCGTGCCCCGAGGGAAAAATGACCTGCGGCAATCCCTATCCGAAAGTTGATCGCTCGGCTCTGTAGCCGAGAAACCCCGGCCGGGCGCAAAGGATCCCCCCGTGTTCCTAGAAGCGAGCTAAGGCTTTTGGTCGCGCTCGGGCGAGCGCGACCAGCTGAGCGCTCGGGTGAGTTGCCGGGATGCGCGCTCGGATGAGTGCGGGGATGAGCGCCCGGGCCAGTGGCCCTGCTTTTGCTGTGACCTTATCGATAGCGTCAGAAATGGATGATCTGATATGACCAGAGAGAAGAGCGACCTCTCCCGTGCCTTTGCGGAAGATGGCGCGCTGAAGACCCACGTAGGCGGCCAGGCCCTCATCGAGGGCGTCATGATGCGCGGCAAGTACAACTGGGCCGTGGCCGTGCGCGAGCCGGATGGCGCCATTTATGTGGAAGAGCACGATCTGGCCTCGGGCAAAGACAAGAACGGCTGGATGTACTGGCCGCTGGTGCGCGGCTGCCGGGCGCTGGTGGAATCGCTCATGCTGGGGTTCAAGGCGCTGGAAATTGCGGCGTTGCACGCCTTCGGCGACGAGGAGGGCGAGCAGAAGGCCGTGGCCGAGGCCAACTTCGTGGAAGCCGAGGCCGAGCTTGAGGGCGCGGCCGCCGTGGCCCTCGACGAGGAGAAGCGCGCGAAGGCCGAGGGCAACGGCCCAGCAGCCGAGAGCCAGGATGCTGCAGCCGAGAGTCAGGATGCTGCAGCCGAGGCGGCACCGCAGCCCGCGACAGGCCAGACGGACGCCGGCTTCGATTGGAAGCGCGACTTCGGGCGCCCGGATACCATGGTGGACGCGCTGGGGGCTCAGCGCACGCTCGAGGTGGTCGCGGAGCCTGCGGCGCCGGGACCCGAACACGAGGCCGGCGAAAAACCGGTGCCGCCTGGTCCCGCTCCCGCGGAGGCGCCTGCGGCTGACGCCTCGTCCGAAGAAGAGTCCTTCGGCCATCGCGAGATGGTCATCTCCATGGTGGTGGGCGTGGTGCTCGGCGTCGTGCTGTTCATTGTGGCTCCCGCGGCTATCACGAATCTCATCGTGGGCGAGTACGACGACCATACGCTGGCCTGGAATATCGTGGACGGCATCTTGCGCGTAGCGGTGTTCGTGTTCTACATCTGGCTCATCGGCCGCATGGACGACATCAAGCGCATGTTCATGTATCACGGCGCCGAGCATAAGACTATCCACTGCTTCGAGCACGGGCTGGAAATGACCCCGGAAAACGCGAAGAGCTTCCCGCGCCTGCACGTGCGTTGCGGCACGGCGTTCCTCATCATGGTCATGGTCATCGCCATTCTCGTGTACACCATTTTCCCGCTGAACGCCATCATCGCCGGGTTCGGCGTGCCCGACGGGCTTCCCAAGCTCGTGCTGGTCATTGTGGCCCGCATCGTGCTTATGCCGCTGATCGCCGGCATTTCCTACGAGATTACGGTGAAGTGGGCGGGCAGCCACCCGGACAACCCGCTGGTGAAGGTGATCCTGTGGCCGGGCATGCAGATGCAGTACCTGACCACCAACGAGCCCGACGAGGGTCAAATCGAGTGTGCTATTGCCGCCATGCAAGCGGTGCTCGATCGGGAGAAAGCGGAGGAGGCGAAGGCGGCGAAGGCGGCAGCCCCGAGCGCCGCAGCCTAGGGCGCTCTCCAGGGTCCTTGGCCCCTGTTGCGTTGAGAGAATGGGACGGCTCCCCGGAGGGATGGCCCAATGCGGCTCCTCCGGGGAGCCGTTCTGTGTGAGGGGGCTTGTCCGTGCCCCTCGATGTCCTTGACCCTGCCTGTCATGCTTCCGTCGCGCAGGTGTTTTCTGGGCGAAACCGTCTTTTGACGGTTTGCCGATAAACTTTTCCCGATCATAAAAACGCCCCGAGGTTAGGAGTGCGTATCGTGGAACCCCTCATTTCGGTTAAGGACATTAAGAAGAACTTCGGCGCCGTGGAGGCCCTGAAGGGTGTTTCGCTGGAGGTAGCCGAGGGCGAGAAGGTTGTTGTCATCGGGCCGTCGGGCTCGGGCAAAAGCGTGCTTATTCGCTCTATCAACGGTCTCGAGCGACCCGATTCGGGCCAGCTTACCGTGAACGGCATCGACATGATGGCCAAGAAGGTGGACGGCCGCAAGCTGGCCAGCGAAGTGGCCATGGTGTTCCAGGGCTACAACCTCTACCCGCACAAGACCGTGCTGGAAAATGTCACCTTCGCCCCCGAGAAGGTGCTGAAGGTGCCGAAGGCCGAGGCCGAGGCAGCGGGCCTGGCCTATCTGGAGCGCGTAGGGCTGTCCAACAAGCTCGACAAGTACCCCGACCAGCTCTCCGGCGGCCAGCAGCAGCGCGTGGCCATCGCCCGGGCGCTGAACATGCATCCGAAGATCATGCTCATGGACGAGCCCACGAGCGCCCTTGACCCCGAGATGGTGAACGAGGTGCTCGACGTTATCAAGTCCCTGGCCGAGACGAACATGACCATTGTCATGGTTACCCACGAGATGGGCTTGGCCCGCGACGCTGCCGACAAGGTGGTGTTCATGGAAAACGGGCTCGTGGTCGACGAGGGGACGCCGGAGTACCTGTTCGGCCCCTCGTCCAACGAGCGCGTGCAGGCCTTTCTCTCGAAAATTCTGTAGGTGAGGGCCATGGCGACGACATCTCTTACACGGCGGCAATTCCTGAGGTTTTCCGGCGGGGTGACGGCGGCCCTGCTGCTAGGAGGGACGGGCGTATCCCTGGGCGGCTGCGCTCCGACGGGAGATGTGCTGCGCGTGGGTACGAAAATCGACGTGCCCGGCTTCGGCTTCCAGAATCCCGAGACGGGAAGCGTGGAGGGGCTCGAGGTGGATGTGGCCCGCGAGCTGGCGGCGCGCATCAAGGGGGACTCGAACGCGTTGGAGCTCGTGGGCGTGAACGTGACGACGCGCGGCGCCATGATCGACAACGGCACGCTCGATGCGGCGCTGGCCACCTTCACCATCAACGAGCAGCGCAAGCGCACCTACGACTTCTCCCGTCCCTACTACATTGACCACATCGGCGTGCTGGTGAAGAAGGACTCGGGCATTACCGACTTGGCCGGGCTCAACGGCAAGACCGTGGGCGTAGCGCTTTCGGCCACTACTAAAGACAAGCTGCGCGAGGCGGCCGCCGAAATTGGCATCACACTGAACTTCGCCGAGTACGCCACTTATCCCGAGATCAAGATCGCCCTCGTGGCCGGTCGCGTGGACGCCTTTTCCGTGGACAGCTCCATTTTGGTGGGCTACCAGGACGATACCACCTATCTGCTGCCCACTCAGTTCGCACCTCAGGAGTACGGTGTGGCCACCAAGAAGGGCAGCGAGCTTTCTGCTCAGGTCGACGACGCCATCGCTGCCATGGAGGCTGACGGCACTTTGACCGCCCTCAAAGAGCGCTGGGGCCTGTCCCTGGTCACCGAGGCCGATGTGCAGGCCGAGGAGGCCGCGGGCGGCACGGGCCTGGGCGCCGGTGATACCGCCGACGACCCCGACGATGCCGATGGCGCGACAGCGGCTGACATCCCTGCCGATGCCGCCAGCGCGACGGCGGCCGATGCCCCCGCCCGTGAGGGAGGTGCGTCCTGATGGAGGTATTCGCGCCCTACAAATGGGAGGCGCTCTTCGCCCGCTGGCCCGAGCTTTTGGCCGCCTTCGGCACCACCGTGGCCATTTCTGCTTTGGCCCTGGTGATCGCCCTCGTGTTCGGGTTCGTATTCGGGGTGTTCTCGGTCTCGCGGTTCCGTGGGCTGCGCGCGCTTACGCGCATCTACGTGGAGACGGTGCAGAACGTGCCGCTGCTTCTGCAGGTGTTCGTGCTCTATGCCGTGTTTCCGCTGCTGGGGCTGTCCCTCACCACCTTCTGGATCGGGGTGCTGGCCATTGGCCTGTACCACGGCGGCTATATGTCGGAAGTGGTGCGCAGCGGCATCGGTTCGGTGCACCGCGGCCAGTTCGAGGCGGCGAAGAGCCAGGGATTCTCATCGGTGCAGACGATGACGCTTATTATCTTGCCCCAGGCCATGCGCATTATCTTGCCGCCTTTGGCCGTGCAGGCGGCGAACTTGGTGAAGAACACCTCGGTGCTGGCCCTGGTGGCTGGTGGCGAGCTCATGTACTTCTCGAATTCCTTTGCCGGCGATACCAGCTACTATGGGCCGGCCTATGTGGTGGCCGCGCTGCTGTACTTCGTCATCTGCTTCCCGCTTTCTCGGGCAGCGGTGGGGCTGGAGAAGCGCATGGGTGCGCACCGCCATGTGACCACGGGCGATGCCACCGAGGCGCTGGCCGCCGATGCTGTGGAGGTGACGCCGGGCACCCACGACATTACCGGCCATGCGGCCACAGCAGCTCTCGCCGGCGGCGTGACCACCATGACCCGCGGCACCACCACCTTGGTGCCGGCGCGCGAGGTGCCCTCGCCACGCCATCCGCACCATACCTGGGCCGTGGAAATTGCCGTGACGGACGAGGGCGTCGGGCTCGTGGAGGCCTGCGCCTTGGACGACAAGCTGAGGACCGAAGAGCACCCCATCGACTGGGAGCCCTTCGCCCCGCCGACGTTTACCGGCAACCAAGCGGCGGAAATTGCCGACGATATCGGTTTGGAGCTGGCCCAGGCCGAGGTGACGGCGGCCGAGCGCCGTCGCGCGGTTGCGCGCGTACGTCGGCAGGAGCGGGCCGAGCGCGGCAAGAAGCATCCGCGACGCTCGAGCGGTGCGGGACGAATTGCCCGCTCGCTCCATCGCAAGGCGGCGCGCAGCAAGGTGCCCAAGCCGCGTCGGAAGGGAGGTGGCGACCATGAGTGACGTGCTGGCTCTGCTTACGTGGACCAACCTGGTGTTCCTGCTTCAAGGGCTCGGGCTCACGCTGATCATCTCGGCGCTTTCCATTGCCTGCTCGGTGGTGCTGGGCGCCCTTATCTCCATCATGCGCGGATCGTCGCATAAGGTGCTGCGCGGCATCGCCATCGCCTACGTGGAGCTGTTCAAGAACACGCCGCTTCTGCTGTGGATCATGTTCACGTTCTTCGTGGCCCAGCTGCCCCCGCTGCCCGCAGCGGTGGTGGCCTTCACCCTGTTCACGGCGGCCTCGGTGGCCGAAATTGTGCGCGGCGGCCTGGCCAGCGTGCCCCGCGGCCAGTACGAGGCGGCCAAAAGCCAGGGCTTCTCAGCGCCGCAGATGTACCTGTACATCATCATGCCCCAGGCTCTGCGCAACATGGTGCCGGCGCTGCTGTCGCAGTTCGTGACCACCATCAAGGACACGTCGTATCTGTGGGGCGCCATGGCGCTGCAAGAACTCATGGGTCGCGGCATGATCCTCATGAACAGCTACAACTCCACCGTGCAGATCTTCGCCATCTTCGCGCTTTTGGCCCTCATCTACTTCGTGGTGTGCTTCACGCTCTCGCAGATCGTACGCGCCTACCAAAAGCGTTTGAAGGGCGCGCGGTAGGAAGTGCGGCCTACAGATAGGCCAGATAGGGGAGGTAGTCCTGGGCGCCCGCGGGCACCGAGAGGGTCATAGACTGGCCATAGGCGTCAACCGTGACCACCGAGGGATCGTCGTAGGTGGTGATAGTGGCGTCGGTGCCGCCGTAGCTGATCGAGGAGGAGCCGGTCTCGGTGGCGCCCTCGGGCAGGGTGGTGGCCTCCCAGCTTTCGATATCGAGCGCATCGATGGCCGCATCTACCTGCTCCACGGACATGCCGGTTTTTGCGGCGATGTTCTCGCGGTTGTTCTGCAGGGCCGTGGCCGCTTTGCTCTTCAAGCCGCTGGCGTCGAGGGCTGCGTTGGCAGCGGCGTTCTTGCCGCCCTCGAATAGGCTGCTCAAGGGGTTGTTCGCCCAGGGGCTCTCGAGGCCCAGCTGAGGCAGGATGCCAAAGACGCCGACGGCCAGAATGAAGACGAAAATCAATCCGACCAGGGCCTTGATGATCTTGTTCATAGAACAGTCCCTTTCTATCGGGGCTCGGTGCGGGAAGTACGATCATAACGGGCGCCGTGGCAAGATGGGCGCTTTTCCATCGAGTCCATAAATTTCTTGCGCGCCCTTCGAAATCGTGTATGCTATGCCCCATGCGCTTGGACGGGCGGCGCTGCCTGTCGCTTCGGCGCCGTATTTGAAACCCCGCGCACGTAAAACTTTAAAAGGGGAATCCGTGCGAACGTGAGGGCCGCCCGGGGCGGCCGCAAAGGAGGAGTAGCGTGAAGCTGGTCGTAACCGAGAAGAACGACGCGGCGGTCAAGATCGCCGACCTGTTGGGCGCCACCAAGCCCAAGGCCGACAAGGTGTTCAACACCCCGGTGTACCGATTTGATGTAGACGGGGAGGAGTGGGTGACCATCGGCCTGCGCGGCCACATCCTAGAGCCCGACTTCACTCCCTCTCTTATCTATAAGAAGCGCGGCGGCTGGACGGGCGTTACGGCCGAGGGCGAGGCGCTGCCGGCGGTTATCCCAGCCGATTTGCCCAAGCCCCCCTTCAAGAAGAAAAAGCCCTTCACCGCCGACGGCGTAGAGCTCAAGGGCTGGAAGATGGAGGCGCTGCCCTATCTTATCTACGCGCCCATCGAGAAGCTGCCCAAAGAGAAGGACATCATCCGCTCGCTGAAGAACCTGGCGAAGAAGGCCGATTCCATCATCATCGCCACGGACTTCGACCGCGAGGGCGAGCTCATCGGCTCGGACGCTTTGGCCTGCTGCCGCCAGGTGAACGAGACGGCGCCGGTATCCCGTGCCCGCTACTCGGCGTTTACCAAGCCCGAGATCACCCATGCGTTCGCCAATCTGGTGCCCATGGACGACGATCTGGCCAGTGCCGGCGCGTCCCGCCAGGACATCGACCTTATCTGGGGCGCCGTGCTCACGCGCTACCTGACCCTGGTGAAGTTTGCTGGCTACGGCAACGTGCGCTCCTCGGGCCGCGTGCAGACGCCTACGCTGGCCCTTATTGTGGAGCGCGAGCGCGAGCGCATGGCCTTTGTGCCGGAAGATTACTGGGTCATCCGCGGCGCTTTCGATGCCGGCGCGGCTGCAGGCCCCACGGCCGGCGACGGCCCCGAGGCCTTCGAGGCGCCCCATGCCACGGCCCGCTTCAAGGTGGAGGCCGAGGCCACGGCGGCCATGGACCACGTCAAGGGCGCCACCACGGCGCGCGTGGCTTCTATCGAGAAGAAGAAGCGCACGGTGCAGCCGCCGGTGCCCTTCAACACCACGTCGCTCATGGCCGCGGCTTCGGCCGAGGGCATCTCCCCGGCCCGCTGCATGCGCATTGCCGAGAGCCTGTACATGGACGGCTATATTTCCTACCCCCGTGTGGATAACACGGTGTACCCGAAGTCGCTGGACTTGGCCGAGGTGGTGAATGCCATTGCCGGCAATCCGGCCTATGGCCCCTACTGCAAGCGGCTTCTGGGCGCCGGTCCTTTGAAGGCCACCCGCGGGAAGACCGAGACCACCGACCACCCGCCCATCTATCCCACGGCCAAGGCCACGCCGGACGATCTGTCCGCGGCCGACTACAAGCTATACAACCTTATTGCCCGCCGCTTCCTGGCCACCCTGTCGGGCCCGGCCACGGTGGAGGGCACGAAGGTGACGCTCGATGTGGCCGGCGAGCCTTTCGTGGCCAAGGGCGACGTGCTGGCCGAGCCCGGCTTCCGTGCCATTTACCCCTACGGCCTGAAGAAGGACGAGCAGCTGCCCGCCATGACCGAGGGCGCCACCATTGCCTTCAACGGCGCCACCTGCACGAAGAAGCAGACCGAGCCCCCGGCGCGCTACTCTCAGGGCAAGCTCGTCCAGGAAATGGAGAAGCTGGGCCTGGGCACCAAGTCCACCCGCGCCTCCATCATCGAGCGCCTCTACCAGGTGAAGTACGTGCAGAACGACCCCATCGAGCCCTCTCAGCTGGGCATTGCCGTCATTGGCGCCCTCGATAAGTTTGCTCCGCACATCACCCACGCGGAGATGACCGCCGAGCTGGAGCACTCCATGGACCGCATCGCCGAGGGCGCGGTGTCCAAGGACGAGGTGGTGGAGAAGTCGCGCAACCTGCTGTCCGAGCAGCTGGCCAGCCTCATTCCCCATTCCGAGGAAGTGGCCGACGCCCTGGCCGACGCCGTGGCCGCCGACGCCTACGTAGGCCCGTGCCCCAAGTGCGGCAAGGACCTGCAGCTGCGCGCCAGCCATAAGACGAAGTCCATGTTCATCGGCTGTGCCGGCTGGCCCGACTGCGATGTCACCTACCCGCTGCCCAAGGGCAAGATCGAGGCCGTGCCCGAGAAGTGCCCCACCTGCGGCATGCCCCAGGTGAAGGTGACGGCCTTCCGCAGCAAGCCACGCATCCAGTGCATCGACCCGAACTGTCCTTCCAACCAGGAGCCCGAGGTAGTGGTAGGGAAGTGCCCCACCTGTGCTGCCGCCGGCAAGGACATGAAGCTCATTGCCCGTCGCAACCCGCGCACGCTGAAGCGCTCGGTTACTTGCGAGAACTTCGACGAGTGCCAGACCCGCTACCCGTTGCCCCAGTACGGCGACATTATTCCCACCGAAGAGGTGTGCGAGCACTGCGGCGCGCCGCTCGTGGTTATCAAGACCGCCCGTGGGCCTTGGAAGCTGTGCCCGAACTTCGACTGTCCGGGGAAGGAAGAGGAAGAGAAGGCCAAAGCGGCCAAAAAGAGCACGCGGAAGAAGAAATAGCGGCTCGTCGGGGAAGCGCTCGGAGGGGGCAGTCCGTCGCCCGCTGAGCGCTTGTTCCCCTTCCGAACGCGGCAAAAGAAATAGCGAAGATGATGCCCATAAGTCGGTACTGTCCCTGGACTGGTGCTGGCGAAGTGGAAGCTATTTCTTAACGGCCGCGTTCTCCAGGGGGCGCTCAGAGGTCGACGGACTGCCCCCTCCGAGCGCTTCTCGCTCGGTTTACTGTGCTGATCTCGCGCTTTCTTGATTAGAAAACTTATTGGGCCGCGGCTTCTATCTCTCGGTAGAGGTCGCGGCCTTTTGTGTCGATGGCGACGTAGGCGGGGAAGTCTTTCAGCTCTAGTTTGCGCAGGGCCTCGGTGCCCAGGTCTTCCCAGCCGATGAGCTCGCTTTCGGTGACGGCTTTCGCCAACAGGGCCGCGACGCCGCCGATGGTGCAGAGGTAGATGCTGCCGGTGTCTTGGCAGGACTGCACCACTTCGGGGCTGCGCTTGCCCTTGCCGATGCAGGCCACAATGCCGGCCTCGAACAGTTGGGGCGTGGCGAAGTCCATGCGGCTGGCGGTGGTGGGGCCCACCGAGCCCAAGGGGCGTCCTGCGGCTGCGGGGGTGGGGCCGGCGTAGAAGAGGGTGGCGCCATCCAGGTTAAAGGGGAGGCGGCCGGTGTCCTGCAGGCATTGGAGAGCACGCTCGTGGCCGGCATCGCGCATGGTGTAGACCGGGCCCGAGAGCAGTACGTGGTCGCCGGCTTCCAGGTCGGCCACGGCCTCGCGGGTAAGCGGCAGGGTGAGAGAAACAGTTTTCGACATAGGGAACATCCTTACCGAAGCGGTTCGCCTGCCTTCGAAGGTGGGCGAGAGAACGAGGTTGTTGGGGTTACACAAGGTCGATGGAGGCGCTGCGCATGGCGCAGCAGCCCATGTTTACGGCCACGGGCAGCGCGGCGATGTGGCAGGGCGCGGTTTCCAGGTGCACGGCCAAAGCGGTGGGGGAGCCGCCCAAGGCACCCGGCCCCAAGCCCAACGCATTTACTTCGGCTAGCAGCTCTTCCTCGAAGGCGCGGGCCTCGTCGCTGGCGGCGGGGCTGCCCACTTCGCGCAGAAGGGCGTGCTTGGCAAGGCCTGCTACCTTGTCGAAGGTGGCGCCCACGCCCAAGCCGATGACTAGGGGCGGGCAGGCATTGGCCGCCTTTTCGCGCACGCAGTCGAGCACGACCTGACGCACCCCGGCGGCACCGGCTCCCGGGGCCAGCATGACCACCCGCGAGGCATTGTCGGAGCCGCCGCCCTTGAGCAGCACGTGCAGGCGGGCATGGGCACCGGGGACAAATTTCACGTCGCAGAAGGCCGGGGTGTTGTTGCCGGTGTTCGTGCGATCGAAGAGCGCGTCCTTCAAAAGCGACATGCGCAGACGTCCGTCGGTGTAGGCGCGGGCCACGGCGTCGTTGACTTCGGAGAAGATGGTGCCGGGTACCGCCAGTTCCTCGCCCACCTCCAGGCATACCCAGACGCTGCCGGTGTCTTGGCACAGCGGCACGCCATCTTCTTGGGCAATGCGGGCGTTCTCCAGAATGCTATCGAGCACGCCGGCGGCGCGGCTGTCGGCGGGGCAGGCGTCACGCGCCTGCTCGATGCCGGCGCGGAAGTCGGGGCGCAGGGTGGTGGCGCAGGTGCGGATGGCCTCGTAGACCGCCTGGCCCACCCGTTGGGCGTTGAGGGGGTTTTCCATGGGTTCCTCTCTTTCGGTTGGCATCAGTGTAGCGCAAAGCGCTCAGGTGTGGGACTTGTGCGCAGCCGCGCGTACGCGGACGGCTTCGGGGTACAATAGGCAGGTTAGAACCAAGATGAACGCGGGCGGCTCTTGAAGCCGCGGCGCCCAAGGACGCGGAGGATAGGACGTCATGGATATTGCTCAGGAGTCGTTGGAAAAGCACGGGCAGTGGCAGGGGAAGATCGAGACGGTCTCGAAGGCCCCCCTGGCTGACCGTCATGATCTGGCCTGCGCCTACACCCCCGGCGTGGCCGAGGCCTGCAAGGCCATCGCCGCCGACCCCGAAGCAGCCTATGCCTATACCATCAAGTCCAACACCGTGGCCGTGGTGTCTGACGGCAGCGCCGTGCTGGGCCTGGGCAATATCGGGCCGTTGGCGGCCATGCCGGTGATGGAGGGCAAGGCGGCCCTGTTCAAGGCCTTTGGCGGTGTGGATGCCTTCCCGATCTGCCTGGACACCCAGGACACCGAGGAGATTATCGAGACGGTGATTCGCCTGGCCCCGGCGTTCGGCGGCATCAACCTCGAGGACATTGCCGCGCCCCGCTGCTTCGAGATCGAGGCGCGCCTGAACGACGCCCTCGACATTCCCGTTTTCCATGACGATCAGCATGGCACGGCCATCGTGGTGCTCTCGGGTATCATCAACGCCCTGCGCCTGACGGGCAAGGGCAAGGCTACGGCCCGCGTGGTGGTGAACGGCGCCGGATCGGCAGGCATTGCCATTGCGAAGCTGCTGCTGTCCTATGGGTTCAAGAACGTCACCATGTGCGACATCCGCGGTATTCTGAGCTCGGGCTACGAGGGTATGAACGACGCCCAGCGCGCCATGCTGGAAGTGACGAATTTGGAAGACTCCCAGGGCACGCTCGCCGACGCCATGGTCGGTGCCGATATTGTCATCGGCGTGTCGGCCCCGGGCGTTATCACGCCGGAAATGGTGTCGTCCATGGCCGATGACGCCATTGTCTTCGCCATGGCCAACCCGGTGCCGGAGATCTTCCCCGACGAGGCCCGCGCTGCCGGCGCCCGCGTGGTGGGCACGGGCCGCTCGGACTTCCCGAACCAGGTGAACAACGTCATCGCCTTCCCGGGTATTTTCAAGGGGGCTTTGGAGGCCCGCGCCGAGCGCATTACCGAGCCCATGAAACTGGCGGCCGCCGAGGCCCTGGCCGCCCTTGTCTCCGACGAGGAGCTGAGCGAGGACTTCGTCATGCCCGACCCCTTCGATCCCCGCGTGGCCAATGCCGTGGCCGCTGCTGTGCGCGACTGCGCCCTGGCCGAGGGGGAGTAGCCCAGCCGTGACCGAAACCGCGCGCACATATCCCGGCACCTTCGTCACCTTCGAGGGCGGCGACGGCGCCGGCAAGTCCACCCAGATCCGCTTCCTCGCCCGCGTGCTGCGGGATGCGGGGCGCGAAGTACTCTGCCTGCGCGAGCCCGGCGGCACGGCCGTGGGCGAGGCGCTGCGCGCCGTGGTGCTCGATCCGGCCCACGAGGCCATGAGCGACCGGGCCGAGCTGCTCATCTACGAGGCCGCCCGCGCTCAAATTGTGGACGAGGTCATCGCGCCGGCGCTGAAGCGGGGCGCGGTGGTGCTGTGCGACCGCTTCGCCGACTCCACCGTGGCCTACCAGGGCTACGGGCGCGGGCTCGACCGTTCTTTCGTCGATGCGGCCAACCGCTTCGCCTGCGGCGACGTGGCGCCCGATGCCACGGTGCTGCTGGTGGCGCCGGCCGATGCCGTGCGGGCGCGCATGGGCCATCGCGCCGAGGCCGACCGCCTCGAGCGTGCCGGCGATGCCTTCCACGAGCGCGTGGCCGAGGGGTTTGCGGCTCTGGCTGCCGCCGATCCTGCCCGGGTGCGCACTGTGGAGTCACAGCGCCATCGCGCCGACACCTTCCGCTTGGTGCTGCAGGCCGTGGCCGATGTGCTCCCCGAAGCGCGCGTTGCCCTTGAGGCCGGCCAGGACACGATCGATGGGCTCGTTGCCGACGAGATGGCCCTCAAGCACTGCGAGAAGGAGGCCTACGGTGGCTGATGCCTTTGAGAACATTCTGGGCCAGCCCCAGGTACGCGAGTTTCTGCGCGCCTCGGTGATATCCGAGCGCGTCACCCAGGCCTATCTTTTCGTGGGGCCGGCCGGATCGAACAAGACGAGCGCGGCCTATGCGCTGGCCCAGGCCCTGATGTGCCCCAAGGGCCCCCACGGGCCCCGCGGCGGCTTGTGCGGCGCCTGCGACCAGTGCGGCCGCATCGCCCGGCGCAAGCACCCCGACGTGCGCTATTTCGCTCCCGAGGGCGCAGCGGGCTATCTGGTGGAGCAGGTGCGCGATATTGTCTCCGACACAGCGCTGGCCCCCATCCAAAGCACGCGGAAGATCTACATCCTCGACCGCGTGGACCAGTTGGGCACCAGTGCTGCGAACAGCTTCTTGAAAACCCTGGAGGAGCCGGCGGACGACGTGGTGTTCATTCTGCTGGCCCGCACTCGCGAGTCGGTGCTGCCTACGATTTTGTCGCGCTGCCAGGTGGTGCCCTTCCGCCATATTCCCGCCTCTGAGGCGGCGGCCATCGTATCTCAGAACACGGGGGCGCCCCCCGAGCAGGCGCGCATTGCCATCGAGGCCTGCGGAGGCTCCATCACCGGCGCCGTGGCCTTCCTGCGCGCGCCCGACAACGAGCGCCTTGCTTTCCGCACCCGTCTGTTCGAGGGACTCTTCCGTCTGCCGTACGCCGACGACTGGGATGTCATCGAGATGGCCGCCGACGTGGTGAAGGCCGCCCAGGCGCCGCTGGACGTCATGCGCGAGAACCAAGAGGCCGAGCTGGCCGAGAACGCCGACTTCCTCCAAAAGTCGGCCCTGCGCGAGATAGAGCGGCGCCATAAGCGCCAGCTGTCGGCGAAGACGCGGGAGAGCCTGCGCCAGACGCTGTCGCTCACGCGCTCGTGGCTGCGCGACGGGCTCATGCTGGCCTCGGGCACGCCCGAGCTGGTCATCAACGTCGACGTCATCGACCGTTTGAGCGAGGTGTTCGCGGGCCTGGCCCCGGCTCCTCTGGCCGCGGCCGCCGCCAAGGTGGACGCCTGCGAGCGCGCCCTTGCCTATAATGTATCCCCAGAAACGTGCATAGACACGCTGCTGTTTGATGTAAGAGAGGTTTTACATGGTTCGGGTAGCACCGATTAACTTGACCTTTAATCCCCGGACGCTGTGGTTCGATCCCGGCGATCTGGTTATCGAGAAAGACGCCCCTGTCGTGGTGCGCACGGCCCGCGGCACCGAGTTCGGCATTGCGGCCAGCGACATTATCGAAGTGCCCGAGGAGCAGGTAAAGGCGTTGAAGACGCCGCTGCGGCCCGTGGAGCGCCTGGCCACCGACGAGGATGTCGAGCGCGCCGCCGAGATGGAGCAGAAGTCCCGCGAGGCGCTGCCGGTGTTCAAGGAGATGGCCCGCGAGGCCCACGAGGACATGCATCCGGTGTCGGTGGAGTTTCTGCTCGACGGCGACAAGGCGGTCTTCTACTTCGAGGCCGAGGAGCGCATCGACTTCCGCGAGCTGGTGCGCAAGCTGGCGGCTCACTTCCATGTGCGCATCGACATGCGCCAAATTGGTGTGCGCGACGAGGCGCGCATGGTGGGCGGCCTGGGCCACTGCGGACAGGAGCTGTGCTGCAAGCGGCTGGGCGGCGAGTTCTGCCCCGTGTCCATTCGCATGGCCAAGGAGCAGGGCCTATCTCTCAACCCCCAGAAGATCTCGGGTCTGTGCGGCCGTTTGATGTGCTGCCTGCGCTACGAGTTCGACGCCTACAAGGACTTCAAGAGCCGCGCGCCCAAGCTGAACGGCACGGTGCAGACGCCGGCGGGCCCCGCCAAGGTGGTCGACCACGACGTGCCGCGCGAGATCATCTCGCTCAAGGTGGAGGGTGAAAAGCCGGTGAAGGTGCCCCTGGCCGATTTTGAAGCGCCGCAGGAGGGCAACCGTCCCACCGTGGTGGGCGAGGAGGCCTGGGAAGAGGCCACCACCGAGCACAGCCCCATGCAGGGCGAGGCGCTCATTTTCACCACGAGCCAGTTCACCGGCTCGGACAAGTTGGCCGAGGGGCCGAAGGTGCGCCACACAGGGGGCGGTCGCTCGAAGAAGGGCGATGAGGGCTCTCGTCGCTCGGGATCTTCGTCCGGCGGCCGTTCCCGTCGCAGCGGCCGTTCGGGAAGCGCCGAGGCCGCCCCGGCGCCCCAGCCGCCGCGCCGTCGTCGCCGCTCTACGAAGCTGGCCCAGGGCGAGGACGGCCACGCCTTGGAGCGCGTGTCCACCTCGCGCAGCGACGCCAAGGGCGAGGGCTCCAAAGACGGCGCACCCAAGCGCGTCCGCCGCACCCGGGACGGCGGCAGCCGCGACGGGGCCAAGCAGGGCTCTTCCTCCAAACAGAGCCAGGGCGGCCAGCGTAAGGCGAAGAGCGGCGGTCCGCGTCCGGGCCAGAAGTCCTCGGGGCTGCGCCAGCATGACGACGCGGCGCGCCGCACCGACGGGGGCGCCTCCAAGGGCAGTGGTCGCCCGGCGGGTCAGGGCTCGGCGCCCAAGGCCGAGGGCGAGGCTGCGCGCAAGCCCCGGCGCCGTCGTCGCAGCCATAAGCCCAAGGGCGATGGCGGCGGCAATGCCGGCGGAACCAACTTCGGGAACTAGGAAGGCTTTACAACCATGAACGTGGATTACGCGCTTCTGACCGATTTGTACCAGATCACCATGGCCCAGGGCTACTGGGACGCCGGGAAAGTGGACGAGCAAGCCTGCTTCACCATGTACTTCCGCGACTACCCCTTCAAGGGCGGCTACGCGGTGG
>CAJUFS010000026.1 GCA_910585575.1 uncultured Adlercreutzia sp.
CTTCATGTTGCGGATGCCGTTGAGGTTGGTCTGCAGCTTGGCCAGCTCCTTGTGCAGCAGGATCTGCTCCTTCTTGGGCAGCAGGGCCATGCGGCCGTCGGCGTCCATGGCCTCCAGCTCCTCCATGCGCTTCACGCGGGTGCGGATGGTGGCGAAGTTGGTGAGCATGCCGCCGAGCCAGCGGGCGTTCACGTAGGGCATGCCGCAGCGGTTGGCCGCCTCGGAGATGGCCTCCTGGGCCTGCTTCTTGGTGCCCACGAACAGCACGGTGCCGCCCTTGCGGGTGAGGTTGCTCACGAAGCTGTAAGCGGCGTCCAGACCGTAGAGGGTCTGCTTGAGGTCGATGATGTAGATGTCACCGCGGCTGCCGAAGATATACGGCTTCATCTTGGGGTTCCAGCGGCGGGTCTGATGACCGAAGTGAGCGCCCGCGTCGAGCAGGCTCTGGATGCTTACCTTGGTAGGCGTTGCCATAGCATTCTCCATTCGTTAGTCCTCTGCCCGAGGTCTTCCCAGTTCCCGCAGCCTTTTCCGGTGGCCACTCGCGAGACCCGGTCGCCCGAGCATGTGTAATAGTTACCGCTGCATCAGCGCCTTCGCAGACACAGCCTGTCTAAAATACCACAATCGCGCACCTTTGCAAGAGAAAATTCGGCGGCTACACAGGGCGGACACCTAGGACAGGTATTCAGACCCGCGGGCCTGCTCGATGGCCAGCATGGCCTTCACGTTGGCCTTCTCGGCGGCGTTCAGCTCGTCCTCTTGCAGGGCATCGAACTCCTCGGGGGCAATAGTGCCGTCGTACCAGTCCTTGCTCCCGAAATATTCCTGCAGCTCTTCGCTGTTGAACTGACGGCCGTGGCGGGCAAACACCTCGTTGCGCGCGAGGAACAGCTCGCGATCGCTCAACTCTTCCAGCTCGGCCTTGGAGTATTTGCGCGTGTCGCTCTCGGGAAGAACGTAATCGTCCGCCGCTGCAGAAGCTGCTGCGTCCGTGGCACCCTCGTCCTTCGCGCTCTCCTCCCCTTCGGCAGACGGAGCGCTTGCCGCTTCCTCAACTGCCATGTCAGCCACCTTGGCGGGCTGGGCGCGGGGAATCCAACGGGACGTATCGGGGTAGCCGTTGGTGAACATGAGGTAGTCCACGTGCAGGGCGGAATCGGGCGCGAACACCGCGAGCTCCACTTGCGGGTTCAGGGGATCGGCCACAAAGAGGAAATCTTGGCGCGGCTGGGTGCTGTCCTTCGGCAGGAAGATACGCGTGTAGGAGATTTTCCCCTTGCCCTTCGTCGTCCCGTCCTCGGTGAAAACCGGCGTCCACGACACCAGATTACCGTGGTCATCGTACTTGAACGAGGTCTTGTCCACCACGGGGCAGGCAAGCTGCGTGCCGCGGTTCCCCGCCTCGCGATCGCGCCTCACATTGGTAAGCGCGCCTTGTTCGTTGTAGGAAAGCGTCTGCTTCATCGAACCTGCCGTCGCAAAGTCGCCGCTGAACGACGTGACGTTGCCCGCTGCATCGGTGGCGATAGCGTAAGAGGTAACGAGTCCCATAAAAGCATCGTCGCCGCTGGCCTTTGTCAGCAGGCCATCCTTGTAGGTAAGCGAGCCGTCGCGCTCACCGCCCTTTATGGCCGTCACCTGCCCCTGCTCGTCGTAGCTGTAGGATTTGTAGGGGCCTTTCACTAGGCGGCCTTCGCTGTCATAGGCGTACTCGTCCGCCTCGTCCACCCGTTGCGCGTACACGACGCGATCCACCTGCTGCTGGTCGTTGTACTCAATGCCCAATTCCACCGTGTCGATATCCGGGCGCCAATACACACTCGCCGCGTTCATCAGCCCATTGTCCCCGTAAGAGTAGGTCCAGGTGGCGTCCTTGGCATCGCCGAAGCCATCGGTGACCAGCTTCGTCAGGCGCCCCTGCTTGTCGTATTCGGCGGTGCCCTCGCAATCCATGGGGCCGATGGCCTCATAGGCGGGTCGATGCCAGCTGAACTCGGTGACGAGCCAGCGCTCCTGCACCTGGGTATCGTCCAAGCCGTTGAACACCACTGCATCCTGGGCATTAACCGAGGCCAGGTTGGTGCAACCGGTCACATCTACGCCCTTCAACTGCTTGCAGGACGAAAAGTCCGCCTCTTTGAGGGCCTGGTTGTCGTTCAGCTGCACCACCTGCAGGTGGGCGCAGTCGTTCACGTTCAAGCTGGCAAGCTGGGAATTATGGGACAGGTCCAGCTTTGCCACCGCCGTGCCCGCTACATCGAGCGTGGTAAGCCCTGGCACATCGGACACTTCGACAGAGGCGGTCGCTCCCGTCACCGTCAGCGAGTCCAACTGGGGTAGCTGACCCAAGCCCGAAACCGCCGATGCGTTTTCTACGTTGAGCGTCGTGGCGCTTTCGATCTCTGCCACAGAAAGCGTACCCGAACCGTCGGCATCCACCTGCTCGGCCACCGCAGCCGCAACCCCCGCATCGGGGAATGCCTCAGCGATGACGAGTTCCGTGGTTGCAGGGTCGGCCGCCGATCCGCCCTCTTGCAACGCCTGTTCCTCGGACGCCGAGGAGGCGCAACCCGCCAGCGCCAGAGCGAGGGCTAGCGGCAAAGCCAGAGCCAGCGGCCTGACAGCAACTGCGCCGCTCCAACAGAACCGCTCGTCAAGATGCGCGGCCCTCTCGGAGAACCTGCCCTCTCGATCTTCCGAACAAAACCTCACCATCAATCACCCTCTCTTCAAACCAATGCGGGCCGAGAACACTCTCGGCCCGCATGAACCTTACTACTTGGGAAGCCAACACCCCTGGTTAGATGTACTTTTTGAACGTCTTCGAGCTATAGGCATGCATGGTGTAGCCCTTGCCCGTGCCCATAAGAGCCTTCTTCTTAGCGGCGTACTTCTTGGCACTTACCTCCTTGTCGTTGATTCGATAGCTCGCTTTTCCCGTACTTGTATGCGAAGCATCTATGGACGTGAGCCAGTAAGCGCATTTCTTTGACAGCTTGCCTTTGGAATACTTCCAGAAAGATAGATCTTCATAGCCGTGAGAAAACCCTTGATCGGTGTACTTGCTGCCCTTATAGATATGGGTATACGCATCATGGAAATAGGGCGCAAACTCGGTGTTATCGAGCACCTTCTTCACTTTGCCACTCTTTATGGTATAGATAGTGGTCGTTTCGCCATATCCGTCGCCGACGGCAGTGTTGTGCTTAGCGCTTTTGTCTTCGTAACGAACAATGAGCTCGTCGACACCGTTCTTATCGATGTCCGCAAAGGCGAAGTAAGTCTTGTTGGACGCGTAACTTGTCTTCAGTCCGTACGACTTATTCTGCTTATCGATCGCTTTCGCCTGCTTTTTCATCTTGGCGTGATAGCTCTTGATCGTCTTCTCGTACTTTTTATGCTGCGCTTTCTTCTTGGAACTCGCCGCATAGGCGTCATCGGCGCACAACCCCGACAGCCCCAACGCCACCGCAACCAGCAAGCTAACCGCCAATGCCATAAGCGCTTTCCCAGAGAAATCCCAACGAGTGATACGTTCCATACGCTTTCCTTTCTAAAGGATCGTTTTCTTTAGCCCCAGTTGCTTACGAACGCGAAAAGTCCCTAGAGAGATTTCGGCCAAGCTTGTTTGGGCTTCGACCAGGGAGAATAGATGGTGCTCTTGCCTACCTTCTTGTAGCTGCGAACCCATACCACATCGCCGTTGCTGTCACCCCAGATGCGCCCGGTGACTTTAGTGCCTTTGCCAACCTTCTTATACCAATAGTAATTGTCGTAGTTGTTCGGAAGCATTCCGGAAGCCCAGGAGATCTGGTACCCCGACACACCAGAAACCTTCTTGGTCAACTTAACCTTGAAGCCTCCCGGCACGTTCTGGATCTTAAACTTGGGAGCTTTGGGCGTGATCCAGAAGGTCTCCTTGACCGTGCCCTTATAGTTTCCCGTACCCTTGATGGTGACGGTGTATTTGCCGATCTTCTTCGGGCTCTTTTTTGAGTAGGTGATCTTGAAGCCGCCTTTCGACTTCTTCGCCTTGTTCAGCACTACCTTGCGGCCCATCGTCACTGTAACGGAGGGCTTTAGTACCTTGCCCGTATAGACCATGCGCGCTTTGGACACACTGACAGTGACCCAGTCGTCGCTGATGCTGAGGGGCTGGATCTTGAACTGCTTAGTAACCGCGCCTGCATACGCGCCCTTGCCCGTTATTTTCACCGTGGCAGTGCCAGCGTTTACGTTGTTGGAGTAAGCCACATCGTAGTCGAACCATGAATCAAGATAACGACCGTCTTGCATGACTTCGATATAGGGCTCTTGTTTGCTCCCATCGTAGACGCAATCGTTGTCATCGATCATGATCTTTGCCGTCGAGATGTCGATGGACGCATTGTCAGCCGCATAAGCCGGTTGGCCCCAAGCAATCACAAGGAGCGCGACAGTCACCGCGGCCGCAAGAATCCAGCCCAACCTCTTTCGTGCCATAGGTTGACCCATAACGCTTTCTCCTCCTTCTGTCCCCTGCTGAAACAGTTTGACCACCGTCGCCTCGGCTAACTTAAGCCAAGGTTCACAGACGGATTAGCCCTATTTGACAAAATGTTAGCATCGGACCAGAGAAAGATAGGGTGTTGTTTTCCCAGGTAGATTGTTCGTTGCAATAATATGATGACTTGTACGCACGTTTTTCTGCTTGTCGGAAAAATGGCGCACGATGCCCTGCGGCGCTCCTGCATCTTAAGGCTGTTCCCGCATTGCGCTCAATTAGTCGTTCGTCACGTCCCCGCTGCCGGAAAGCGAAATGGGGTCGCCGAGGAACGTGGGTTCCGGCTGCATGATGGCCGAGAAGAAGTCCTTGACCCGGGCGAGCACTTCACGGACGTCGCGGGCTTCCTGTCCCGCATAGGGGCGAAGATCGGCCGCAACGCCGTAGGCGTCCAGACCTAAGCTGTGGGCCAAATAAAGCGCTCGAGGCAAATGATAGCCCTGGGTGACCACAAGCACGCGCTTGGCGCCAAACACATCGCGGGCACGGGCCATGGTCTCGTAGGTGGAGAAGCCGGCGTGGTCCATGAACACGTCCTCGGAGGGGACGCCTGCGTCCATCGCCACTTCTTTCATCTTCCCTACTTCGTTGTAGTCGACCTTTCCATGGTCGCCGCTCATGAGCAGCTTCGGCGCGGCGCCCTGCTCATACAGCTCGATGCCCCGCGCAATGCGGTCGGCCAACATAGGACTGGGACTTCCGTCGGGGTAGACCCCGCAGCCTAAGACGATGATACAGTCCGCTTCGGGAACCTCCGCGACCTGCTCCATCGTAAGCACACGCTCCTCCGTCGAAGCGCGCACCCAGGCATCGATAGCGAACACCGCCGCAACGGCCAACAGCAGCACCAGAACCAACGCCGCAAAAACCGCCAGAACCATCTTTGAGCGTCGCGCGCCAACAGCCATGGGACTCCCTTCTCTCAGCTCCATGGTAGAGCCCGAGAAGGATCCACGCAACTCGCCCTCGTCATTCTTAAGGACTCGTTAAGAGGTAAGGACAAGCCATGGCGCGAGCCGTTGGCGGTGCATAGACAACGAGACCCGCCGAAGCGGGTCTCGTCTCATACCGTGCCGACAAGATCTGCGGCCCGAAGGCCGCATTCCCTAGTCCTTATACTGGCTCTCGTGTTTGCGGAAGAAGTCGAAGCGCGGGGGCAGTTCGTGGACGCGGTGGGCGCCGGCGTCGATCTCGATGGCCGGGCACAGCTCGTCGTTGGACTCGAAGTCGTAGTTCCAGCTGAAGAAATCATCGAACTCGAAGCTCATATAGTCGCAGATCTTCTCGCAGCCCACGGGCACAATGGGATGCATGAGCAACGTGGCCACGCGCAGCAGGTAGAACGAGTCCAGCAGCACCTGGCGGCGCTCGCCAGCGTCCTCCGACGCCTCGGCGCGCTTGATGCCGTCGGCCCAGTACTTGTTCGACCAGCGGATGAACTCGTCGCACAGCGACATGACCGAGTGCAGCTCCACCTTGTGCATCAGCTCGTCGTAGGCGCGCAGCGTCTCGTAGGCCTTGTCCTTCACCGCCGGCGTCGGCGCCCCCAGGGGCATGCAGGCATCGAAGTTCTTCTGCGCCTCGTAGAAGCAGCTGCGGGCCAGGCGGTTGAACACGTTGGTGAGCAGCGCTCCCTCCTTGAGCGCCGGGTCGGCCACGCGCGGGTCGTTGCGCTTGCTCTCGTCGGGATCGAAGGGCTTGGGGGAAAAGCCCACGGATTTCTGGTCGAGGCCCAGGGCCAAGAAGTGCGCGCGCAGCTGCTCGGGCGTGTAGTGCTCCAGCAGCTCCTCCCCCGTGGGCGGCTTCACCGCACCCGAGGACGAGGCTTTCTTCTTCCCGAAGAGCATGTGGTGGTTGGCCACCAGCGTGGTCTGGCGCATCTGGGAATCGGGGCCCTCCACGAACAGGCCGCCGGGCTTCAGGGCCTCCCACAGCGCCGGCTGGGCCACGCCGTAGAAGTACAGGTTATCCTGACCGATGAACTGGTAGACCTGGGCGTCGTCAGAGCACCAGAAATCGCGCCAGCTGGTGCGCGGCAGCCCGCGCTCGTCGTTGGCAGCGATGGTGAACGAGATGGGCGCCCACAGCGACTCGGGCCAGCACCACACGGTAAGCCCCTGCACGTCATCGATGACCGGTGCGCGCACGCCCCACTCGATGTTGCCCGTAATGCGGAAGGGCACGAGCGTCTTCGAGGTGCGGAAGCGAATACCGGCCCCGGCCAGCACCGCGCGGGCCTCGTCGCGCTCCTCGATGGTGGCGAACTCGATCTCGAAGGACTGCTTGCCCTTCTCGGCGTCGCGATAGGCATGGGGCGGCAGGCTGTCGGCCAGGCCGAGGTACTCGTCGTAGTGCTCGTTCTTCACGAAGATGACCGGAGGCGCCAGGAACTCGGAGATGGTCTGGGGCACCACGGGGCGCACCTCGGGATCGGCCCGCAGCTCGTCCACATAGGAGCGCAGGAAGTCGGCGAAATTCGGCAGGTCGAAGTACCAGTTCTCCACGGGGCGCATCTCGGGCTTCGTGCCCGTCAGCGTGGACACCGGACTGATAAGGTCCACGGGCGCATACTGATGGCCCAGGTCGCACTCGTCGGCGTAAGCGTGCTCGGACTTGCAGCCCTGCACCGGGCAGCGGCCCTGCACCTGGCGGCCGTTGAGGAACGTGCCGGCCTCGGCGTCGTAGAACTGCAGGGTGGAGTCGAGCTTCAAGTGGCCGTTCTGGTACAGGCGCGTGATGAACTCGTCGGTGATCATCTGGTGCACGTCGCCGGCATGCCCGATGCCCGAGCCATCGTAGATGTCGAGCTTCACCTCGAAGGCCTCGAGCGTGGCCTTCTGACGCTCGTGGTTGGCCAGCACGTAATCGGCGATGGTTCCCTCGAACTCGCCCGCCTCCACCAGCTTGCGATAGCCCTCGTTGATGGGGCTGCCGAAGCAGTCGGTGCCCGAAACGAAGCGCACGTTCTCGGCGCCGATGCGATCGCGCAGGAAGCGCGCGAAGGCGTCGGCGGGCACAAACACGCCGCCGATATGGCCGAAGTGCAGGGGCTTGTTGCCGTAGGGCATGCCCGCCGTCACCACGGCGCGGCGCGGCCAGGAAACGCGGGTGTTATCCTTCAAGTCCGACACGGTCTTCCAACTCCTTCAAAGCAGTCGAAACGCTGTTCTCGTCTTTCTCGCCCATGATATCGAGCAAGCGGGACAGCTCGCTCGAGGACGACTGCAGATACACCGTATCCGCATCGGCAATGCCCGCCAGCGAGCACGCCTTCGCCACGGCGTCCTCCAAGGTGCCGATCTCGTCGACCAGGCCATTGTCCACGGCGTCGAGGCCCGTGAAGGACAGGCCCGTGGCCAGCTTCTTCACATCCTCGACCGGCATGTCGCGACCCTCGGCCACGGTATCGATGAACACCTGGTTGATCTGGTCCACCTGGGCCTGATAATAGGCGCGCTCCTCCTCCGTCAGAGGACGCGATCCGGCGCCAGCATCCTTGGCATCCGCCGAGGTGATGTTGTCCACGGAAATGCCGAGCTTCTCATAGAGCCCCGACAGATCGGTGATGGACATGATGACGCCGATGGAGCCCACCGAAGACGTCTTGCCCGTGTAAATATAGTCGGCCTGGGAGGAGATCATGTAGGCAGCGCTGGCCGTAATGGAGGCGCAGGACACCACCACCGGCTTCGAGAAGTCCTTCACGTAGCCGGCCATCTCCTCGCCGGCCGTGGCCACGCCGCCGCCGGAGTTCACCCGCAGCACCACAGCCTTGATATCAGGGTTCTTCTCGGCAGCCTCGAGCTGGGCGCGCAGACCCTCGGGGCTCGAGGTGGTGCCGTCGTACTGGATGGTGCCGTCGATGTTGATGATGCCCACGGTATCGCCCGTCACCGTATCGGCCCAGGAGGAGCCCGACGACGAGAAGCCCATGGGCGTGCTCATCACCGCCGTGCAGGAGCCGATGGTCATGACGCCCAGCAGGAAGAACAGAACGACGGCCACCAGGGCCACAATCCACGCGCGGCTCTTCTTAGGCGCCGGGGCGGCGTAAGCGGGAGCCGTATAGCCATAGGGGCTTGTCGGCGTCGCCGGCTGCGGCGCGGCGTAGGCCTGCCCGTAGGATGCCTGCGAAGTCGGCGACGCCGCGTAGGCCTGGGCATAGGGCGTCGTTGGCGCGCCGGCCGCCGTCTGGGCGCTCGAAGCGCCCTGGGAGGCTGCGGCCGGCTGACCGCCCGGAGCCTCGGACGGCGCGGCTTCGGAGCCAGTGCCCCAGGCAGCGCTTTGCCAGTTGTTTGGTTCGGTCATGGGGCCCTCTACAATTCTGCGTTATCGTCGATGCGGCCCTGCTGGGTCTGCATCTTCTTCGCCATGCGCAGCAGGAACTCCTGATTGGAGTTGGTCTGCTTCAAGGACTTGATCAGCATGTCCATGGCGCGCTCGGTGCTGTTGGTATTCGACAGGATGCGGCGCACGCCCCAGATAAGGGGGGCCTCCTGGCCGTCCATGAGCAGCTCTTCCTTACGAGTGCCCGAGGTAATGGGATCAATGGCCGGGAAGATGCGGCGGTCGGCCAGGCTGCGGTCGAGCTTGAGCTCCATGTTGCCCGTGCCCTTGAACTCCTCGAAAATGACCTCGTCCATTTTCGAGCCGGTCTCGATAAGAGCCGAGGCCAGAATGGTCAGGCTGCCGCCGTGCTCGATGTTGCGGGCCGCGCCCAAAAAGCGCTTGGGCGGGTAGAGCGCCGTGGAATCCACACCGCCGGACAGAATGCGGCCGGACGCCGGCTGCACCAGGTTGTAGGCGCGGGCCAGACGGGTGATGGAGTCCAGCAAGATGACCACGTCCTTGCCCTGCTCCACCAAACGCTTCGCGCGCTCGATGACCAGCTCGGCCACTTGGATGTGGTTTTCCGAGGGCATGTCGAAGGTGGACGACACCACTTCGCCGCGGATGGAGCGCTCCATGTCGGTAGCTTCCTCGGGACGCTCGTCGATGCCCAGGTACATAAGGTGCACCTCGGGGTTGTTGGCCGAAATGGCCGCGGCGATGTCCTTCAGCACCGTGGTCTTGCCGGCCTTCGGCGGCGACACGATCAGGCCACGCTGGCCCTTGCCGATGGGGGCCGTCAGGTCGATGACGCGGGCCGTGGTGGTGTTCTTGCCGTGCTCCATGATCAGGCGCTCATCGGGGAACACCGGGGTGAGCTCGGAGAACTTCGGGCGCAGGGCCATAAGCTCGGGCGCGGCGCCGTTCACGGAGGTGACCTTCTGCAGGGCCGCGAACTTATCGTTGGGACGGGCTGGACGCGTCTGGCCCGTTACCATATCGCCCTTGCGCAGGCCGTTCTTGCGAATGGTGGCCAGGCCCACGTAGATGTCGTTCTCGCCCGGCAGGTAGCCCGAGGTGCGCAGGAAGCCGTAGCCGTCGCCCATGATGTCGAGCACGCCGGTGACCTCGGTGAAGCCCTCGGCCTTGCAGGTGGCGGCGTACACGGCGTCTACCAGCTCGGCCTTCTTCATGCCGGCGGCGTCCAATCCCAGCTCGGCGGCACGGGCGCGCAGCTCGGCCACCTTGAGCTCGGCCAGCTCCTCCTTCGTGACCGAAGGCTGGGGCTCGCGATTGCGGCTCTCGTGGCGATTGCGCTGCTGACGGTTGTTGCGATCGTGCTGGTTGTTCTTCTTGTTCTTGTTGTTCTGCTTGCCCTGATTGCCCTGGCCGTTCTGGCCCTGGTTGTTCTGGGAAGCGCGGCGCTCGGCACGGCCCTCCTGCTCGTCACGGGTGTGCTTGCGCACCACCGTGGTCTTGCGGGCGGGCTTTTCCTTGGACGACGCGTCGGCCGGCTTCGCGCCTTCGGCCTCGGAGGCCTGGGGCGCCTCGACGGCTCCCTCAGCGGGCGCGTCGACGGCCGCATCGGCGGCGTCGGCCTTCTTGCGGCGGGTGGCGCGCTTGGGCTTCTCGGCCGGCGCCTCCGCTGCGGCCTCGGGGGCTGGGGCATCCTCGGCTGCGACTGCCTTCCGCGTGCGCGTGGTGCGACGCGGCTTGGGGGCTTCCTCAGCGGGCGCGACCTCTACCGCCGGCGCTTCCGCTGCCGCCTCGTCGGCCTTGGCCGTGCGGGTGGTGCGGCGGCGGGTGGTCTTCTTCGGAGCCTCTTCCGCAGGAGCCGCGGTCGTTGCCTCAGCAGACTCTTCCGTCTTCTTGCGGCGGGTGGCGCGCTTGGGCTTCTCGGCCGGCGCCTCGGCGGCGCCGGTATCGGTGGTGGTCAGATCTTGGGTTTCGCTCATGCGTTCTGCACTTTCTCCCAGTCCTTAAGGAACGACTCGAGGCCACGGTCGGTGAGCGGATGCTTCACGCACTTCTGAAGAATGCCGAAGGGCACCGTGGCAATGTCGGCTCCCATAAGGGCAGCCTGGGTCACATGGTTGGCGCTGCGGATGGATGCAGCGATGATCTCGACTTTCTCACCGTTGACGGTGTCAGCGGTGAAGTCGTAGTTGCCGATGGCGGTGACCACATCGTCGAGCTGGGCGATACCGTCCTCGGAGATGTCGTCGAAGCGGCCCACGAAGGGCGAGATGTAACGGGCGCCGGCGCGGGCGGCCAACAGCGCCTGGGGCACGGTGAAGCACAGGGTCATGTTCACCGGGATGCCCTCGTCGGCCAGGGTACGGGTGGCGGCCAGGCCCTCCACCATGGTGGGGATCTTCACCACGACGTTGGGGGCGATGGCGGCCAGCTCGCGGCCGTCGCGGACGATTTCGTCGCGGGTCATGGCCACGGACTCAGCGGACACGGGGCAGTCGGGACCCACAATATCGCAGATGCGCTTGATGTGGGCGTGGAAGTCGTCCAGCTTACCGCCGATGCGCGAGTAGAGCGTCGGGTTGGTGGTGACGCCGGCCAGGGCTCCCCAGCTTGCAGCCTCCTCGATTTCGGCGAGATCGGCCGTGTCCAGGAAAAACTTCATGTGGTCCTCCTTAGGCAGGGACTGAAAAAGGGTCTATGCCTCCAAACAGGACAGTCGCCATGGCGCACCTTGAGCCCGACCGAGAGAACGTTGCAATGCTGGATATACGGGAATATGGGAAGGAATAACGCATACCGCGACAGAATTTTGGATGCGCGCTCATAGTACCGCATCCAACGGCGGCGCACAACAAAAACCAGAATAAAGGCCGTTTATTCGGAAAGGGAGCGGTAGAAGCAGCTGCGCGCCCCCGTGTGGCAGGCGGGGCCGGCCGGATGCACCCGGGCCAACAGCGTATCGGCGTCGCAGTCGTAGCGCAGATCCACCACCTTCTGGGTGTTCCCGCTGGTAGCGCCCTTGTGCCACAGCTCCTGCCGGCTGCGACTCCAAAACACGGTCTCGCCGCGCTCCAGCGTAAGCGCCAAGCTCTCGGCGTTCATCCACGCCATCATAAGCACCTCGCCCGTCTCGGCATCCTGCACAATACAGGGAATAAGCCCCTGGTCGTTGTATTTTAGCTCGGGAAGATTCACTGCTGGCTTCCTCCTACAACCTTACGGGAATGCCGGCGGCTCGCATGGATTCCTTCACTTGGCGGACGGTCAGCTCGCCGAAGTGGAAGACGCTGGCGGCCAGCACGGCGTCGGCCTCGCCTTCGATGATGCCCTCGGCGAAGTGCTCGAGCTTGCCCACGCCGCCGCTGGCAATGACGGGGATGTCCACGGCCCGCGCCACGGCCCGGGTCAGCGCGCAGTCGAAGCCGTCGCGACTGCCGTCGCGGTCCATGGAGGTAAGCAGGATCTCCCCCGCTCCGCGCCGGGCCGCCTCGCGCGCCCACTCAACGGCGTCGATACCCGTGTTCTTCCGGCCGCCGGCCACGTAGACCTCCCACTTGTTGGGATTGCCCGGCACCGCCTTGGCATCGATGGCGCAGAGGATGGCCTGGGTGCCGAAGGCCAGGGCCGCATCGGTGATGAGCTGCGGGTTGGCCACAGCGGCGGAATTTACCGACACCTTGTCGGCGCCGGCGGCAATCATCGTGCGAATGTCGGCCACGCTGCGAAAGCCGCCTCCCACGCAATAGGGCAGGTGCAGTTCCGCCGAGGCGTGGCTTGCCAGGTCCACCGTCGTAGCGCGATCGTCACTCGTCGCCGTGATGTCCAGGAAGATGACCTCGTCAGCCTTCTGCTCGTCGTAGGCGCGAGCCAACTCGATGGGATCGCCCGCATCGCGCAGGTTCACGAAGTTGACGCCCTTCACCACGCGGCCGTCTTTCACATCCATGCAGGGAATTACTCGTTTTGTCAGCATGCTCTCTTCTACCTGTCCGTTCTCGTGCCAGGGGGTATCCTGATTCGCTCAAACAGTCCTCGCTTTGGAAAACAGTCCACTGGACTGTTTTCGTCGCTGCGGAACTCGCTCGGTCAGGACACCCCCTGTCCCGAGAACTACACAGCCTTGGGGAGACATCAGGCATCTCCCCAACTGCTCTTCCTTACTCCATGGCAGCCAAGGTTTCGCCCTGCCGCTAGCCCTCCAAATCTTCCAAGCTTAGGGGCTTTTCCTCTTCCTGCAGCTGGTCGGACAGCTGCAGGGTTCCCTGACAGGCGGCCACACCGTCGGCAACCGTCAGTGTGCCCTCGTAGATGGCACGACCGGCGATAACACCCTCTACCGCGTCGGCGATGGGCGCCAAGGCGCGAATATCGGCCGCCGTGGCAATGCCGCCCGACACGATGACCGGGTTGCCGAAGGCCTCGGCCATGGCGGCGTAGGCTGCGGGGTCCACGCCCGTTTGCATGCCGTCGCGGGCGATGTCGGTGTACACCACGTGCTCGTAGCCCAAGGCTGCCATGCGGCGCGCCAGCTCGGTAGCGGCCACGCCGGAGCCTTCCGTCCAGCCCGTCACGGCCACTTCGCCGCCCTTGGCATCGATGCCCGCTACCAGGGCATCCGGGCCGAACTTCTCGATGGCCGCCTGGGCAAAATCGGGGTCGCGCACCAGGGCGGTGCCCAAGATAACGCGGGTAGCACCGGCATCCAGCAGGCGATCGGCCACTTCCAGGCTGCGCACGCCGCCGCCCACTTCCACCTTGAGCTTCGTGGCGGCCAGAATGCGGCGCACCACCTCGATGTTGTCGGGATTGCCCGATTTGGCGCCGTCCAAATCCACCACGTGAATCCAGCCGGCCCCGTCCTCCTCGAACAGCTGCGCCTGCAGCTCGGGCTTGTCGTTGTAGACGGTTACCGCGTTGTAGTCGCCCTTGGCCAGGCGCACCGCGCGGCCGTCCAGAATATCGATGGCAGGAAGCAGGTACATGACGTGTCCTCTCGTTAGGCGCCCCGCGCTTCGCGGGCGATGGTTGCGAAATTTGCCAGCAGCTGCGCACCGGCGTCCGAGCTTTTCTCGGGGTGGAACTGCACGCCGAACACCGGCGCCCCCGGCACCTGCACGGCGCAGGGAAACGTCACCGAATGGGTGGTCTCGGCAATGGTGGCCGCACTGGGCGGCGCAATGAAGCTGTGGGTGAAGTAGAAGAACTCGCTGGGAGCGATGCCGGCGAACAGCGGCGACGGTTCGCCGAACTCCACGGAGTTCCAGCCCACATGGGGCACTTTGTAGGCGCGTCCTTCGCTGTCAGTGCGCGGCAGCGCGCCCACGCACCCGGGAATGAACCCGAGGCCCCGCGGGTTGGGGCCATCTTCCGGGGCATGCTCCACGCCCTCTTCGAACATAAGGTGCATCCCCAGGCAGATGCCGAGAAACGGCGCGCCAGCCGCCACGGCCTCGCGCACGGCATCCATCTGGCCGAGCGCCTCCATGGAGGCCGCCGCATCGGCGAAGGCCCCCACTCCCGGCAGCACCACGGCATCGGCGGCGCGAATAAGGGCGGCGTCATCGGTCACGCGCACCGCGGCTCCCGCGGCCGCCAGGCCGCGCTCGACGGAAAGCAGGTTTCCCTTGTGGTAGTCAACAACAACTATCAACTTTGTTTTACTCCCATCACAGTCAAAGTCAGCGAGGTCTCGACGGGTCCGTTCGTCCCGTTAGGGCAAACGAACCTACAATACGCCCTTGGTCGAGGGCGTCTCGTCGGCCAGGGCCGGATCAATGGCCACGGCTTCGCGCACAGCCCGCCCGCAGGCCTTGAACGCTGCTTCCAGGATATGATGCACGTTGTCGCCGGCCAACTGGCGCACGTGAAGCGTAATGCCGGCATTGGTAGCCAGGGCGATGAAGAACTCGCGGGCCAACTGGGTGTCGAAATCGCCCAACATGCCAAAGGGCACCTCCACGTCCCAGTGCAGCTGGCCGCGCCCGGAAATGTCCAGGGCCGCCAGCACCAGCGCCTCGTCCATGGGCACGAAGGACGAGCCGAAGCGCGTGATGCCGCGCTTGTCGCCCAAGGCCTGGGCCAGGGCCTGGCCCAGCACAATGCCCGTGTCCTCCACGGTATGGTGGCCGTCCACCTGCAAGTCGCCCTCGGCCTTCACCGTCAAGTCCAAACGGCTGTGACGTCCGAAGGCCGTCAGCATGTGATCGAAGAACCCGATGCCCGTGGATACGTCCACCTGGCCCGTGCCATCCAGATTCACCGCCACCTCGATGGCGGTTTCCAAGGTGCGACGCTCCACCGCTGCCGTTCGTGCCATGGCTCTCCCCTTCTCTTACGCGCCCAGCGACTGGGCGGCCTGCGCCTCGCGGCGCTTCGCCACGAAGTCGCGCAGGGTGCGAATGAACAGATCGTTTTGCTCCGGCGTGCCAATGGTGGCGCGCAGGCAGTTCTCCAAAAGCGGCGCCGAGGAGAAGTCACGCACCAGCACCCCGTGCTCGTACAGGTACTCCCAGGCCGCCCCCGCGTCCTCCATACGGAACAGAATCCAGTTGGAATCCGATGGGAAGGGCGTCACGCCCCCGGTGGTGCGCAGCGCCTCCATGACGCGGCCGCGCTCCTCGATGATCTGGCGAATGCCCGGCTCGAAGCGAGCGCGGTTCTCGAAGACCACCTCGCCGATGGCCTGGGACACCGCGTCCACCGAGTAGGGCTGGCGCACCTTCAGGAACTCATCGATGACCCCCGGGTTCGCCAGAATGTAGCCCAGGCGCACCCCGGCCAGGGAAAAAGCCTTCGAGAACGTACGCAGGATGACCAAATTCTGATGATCGGCTAGAAGCGGGCGCACCGTGGCGCGCGAGAACTCGAAGTAGGCCTCGTCCACCATGACGAGCGCATCGGTGGCGGCCAGAAGCTTTGCAATGAACTCAGGCCGCGCCTGCTCGCCCGTGGGGTTGTTGGGGCTTGTCACAATAACGAAGTCGATGTCGCCCTCGGCCACGCGCGCGAGCACCGCCTCTTCGTCGATGGAGAAGTCGTCGCGCCGGGCCACGTCCACCACCGTGGTATTCGTCAGGCGCGCGTTGGCCGCGTACACCGAGAACGTGGGCGGCAGGTTGAGGAAGGTGCGTCCCGGGCCACCCCAGGCCAGCGCCAAGTCGAACAGCAGCTCGTCGCCGCCGTTGCCCAAAAGCACGCAGCCGCGATCGAGGCCGTTGGCCTCGGCGATAAGGTCGCGCAGCTTGTTGGCCAGAGGGTCGGGATAGCGGTTGAAGGGCACCTTGGCGATGGCGCGGGCGATAAGCTCGCGCACCTCGGCGTCCACATCGCTCGGATTCTCGTTAGCCGAGAGGAACGCCTCGGCCGGCAGGTACTTCGGGTCGTAGGGAATAAGCCCTTCCAACTGCGGCGCGGGCTTGCGCACCTTATTCATCGGACGCGCCCTCGCCTTCTTCCACGCCGGCCGCCTTGGATGCGCCCACGGCCGCCTGCTCGGCATCGAGGATGTCCTGCAGGCGCAGGGCCACCGAGCGAGCATGGGCCCACAGGCCCTCATGGGTGGCAATCTGCACCACGGCACGGGCGTCGTGCTTGAGCGCCGCGGGAGTGTACTGGATGATGGAGGATTTCTTCACGAAATCGTCCACGGAAAGCGGCGAGGAGTAGCGGGCCGTGCCGCCCGTGGGCAGCGTGTGATTGGGGCCGGCCACGTAGTCGCCCACGGCCTCCGGGGTCCACTCGCCCAGGAAGATGGCGCCGGCGTTGCGGATGGCGCCCAGGTACTCCATGGCGTGGGCCACATGCATCTCCAGATGCTCCGGCGCAATGACGTTGACGGCCTCCAGGGCCTGCTCCATGGAAGTGCACACCACAATCAGGCCGTGATCGTCCAGCGAAGCGCGGGTGATATCGGCGCGGGTGGAATCCTCCAGGTGCTTGGCAATGGCCGCCTCCACCTCGTCGGCGTAGGCCTCCGAGAACGTGACCAGATAGCAGGCGGCCAGCGGATCATGCTCGGCCTGGGCCATGAGATCGATGGCCACCAGGCGCGGATCGGCCGTGTCGTCGGCCACCACGCACACCTCGGAAGGGCCCGCGATCATATCGATGCCCACATCGCCCGACACGAGCTTCTTTGCCGCCGCCACAAAGGCGTTGCCGGGACCGGTGATCTTCGCCACGGGCTTGATGGTCTCGGTGCCGTAGGCCAAAGCGGCCACGGCCTGGGCGCCGCCCACCGTGTAGATTTCCGTGACACCGGCAATTTTGCAGGCCGCCAGAATGGCCGCGTCCAGGGTGCCGTCCTTGGTAGGCGGCGTCACGCACACAATGCGCTCCACCCCGGCCACCTGGGCCGGCAGCGCGTTCATGAGCACCGTGGACGGGTACAGGGCGCGGCCGCCGGGCACGTAGATGCCCACGGAATCGAGGGGCGTTACCTTCGAGCCCACAATGGCACCGTCCTCGCGGGCGAAAAACCAGCTCTGCTGCTTTTGGCGCTCGTGGAAGTCGCGGATCTGGCGCGCCGCATGGTGCAGGGCCTCGAGGGTATCGGGGTCTACCTGCGCCACCGCCGCGTCAATAGCCTCGGCCGGCACGCGGAAGTTCTCGATGAGCACGCCGTCGAACTGCTCGGTATAGGCGCGCAGGGCCGCATCGCCCTCTTGACGCACGCGCTCGATAATGGCCGTGGCCGCCTCCAGGGCGCCGGGGTTGAAGGCCCCCGTGCGGTTGATGAAATCGCTGGTGAACGGCTCAAGAGGCTGCAGGGTAATGCGACGCATGGATGACTCCTTTACTTAGGACGGCTGAGACGGATTGGAAGCGCCGGCAATGGGCGCGTAGGTGTTTTCCTTGGCGTGGGCGGCCAGGGCGCGGGCCAGGGCCACAATGCGGCCGTCGGTGCGCAGCGAACAGCCGTTGGCGAAGAAGCGCGCCGTGGAGGCCAGCACCTCTTCGACGATGTCGAGGTTGTTCTCGCGCAGCGTGGTGCCCGTAGCGGTAATGTCCACAATGCGCTCGGCCATGCCCGTGATGGGGGCGAGCTCGATATTGCCGTGCAGGTACACAATATCCACCTGGGTGCCCGTTTTGGCGAAGTGAGCACGGGTGATGGAGGGGTACTTCGTGGCAACGCGGATGCTGCCCAGCTTGCGGTAGCGATCCTCGATAGCCGCCGTGGTGCCCGCCGATTCGGCCACCACGAAGCGGCACTCGCCGAAGCGCAAATCTACGAGCTCCACCACATCGGCCCCTACCTCCAGCAGGGAGTCCTTGCCGCAAATGCCGCAATCGGCGGCACCCAGGGCCACGAACACCGGCGCATCGGAGGGGCGCACGATGATGTAGTCGACGCCGGGGTTGGAAATAACCAGTGCGCGCCCGGGGTTGGCCAGGCCCGTGGTATCGAGCCCCGCCTGGGCCAGACAGGCAATGGCGTCGGGGTTGAGCGAGCCTTTCGGCACGGCAATGCGCAGGGGCCGCTCCCCGGCGGGTGCCTCGGCCGCTGCGGCGGCCGACATGGCCTGCTCCAGGTAGAAAGCGAAACCCGCCGCCGGGCGATCGGCCCCGTAGGCGCCGATCATGCGATCGTAGCGACCGCCCGATCCCAAGGGGCTGCCCAACGAAGGCGCATAGGCCTCGAACACAATGCCCGTATAGTAGTTGAACGAACTGACGAGCGAGAAATCGATGAGCACGCGATCGGCCAGGCCGGCTTCGGCCAGCAGACGATAGGTTTCCTCGAAGTCGTCGAGGTCGGCCGTGCAGCCCAGAGGCGCCACTAAAGCGCGCACCTCGTCGATGGCCTCCTGGCCACCACGGATATGGGCCAACTGGCGAATAGCCGCCACATAGGCCGGCGCCGCCGCCCCCGGTTCAGGGCCATCGGCATCACCGGGCGTATCGAGGGCGCACAGGCGATCGAGGGCCACAAAGTCAGAGTCATGGTAGGCATCGAGCACGGCAGCAGCCCAGGGCTCCGCGGCCCCTGAGCGCTCGAGCAACGCCCGCAGCACGCCCACCGTGGCCAAACCCAGCAGAAACTCGCGGACGCCCGCCAAAGTAAGTGCCTCGGCGAACAGCTCGATGATCTCGCTGTCGGCCTGCGGTCCCACTTCCCCGATGCACTCGACACCGCACTGGGTAAGCTCGCGAGCCATCACCTGATTGTCGGTTTCCGCCTCGCGAAACACACGCTGGGTATAGCGAAAGCGCAGGGGCCCTGGCTCTCCCGACAGGCGCGTGGCGCACATGCGGGCAATCTGTAGCGTCACGTCGGGGCGCATGGCCAGCAAGTCGTCATGGGAGTCGAAGAACTTGAAGGGCGACGCGGGCATCCGACCGCCGGCGCGCATGACGTCCATGACCTCGAGCGTGGGCGTCTCGATGGGCTGATAGCCCCGAGACGCGAACAAGTCGGCCACGGCCCGAGTAATGGCCTCGCGCACCTGGGCCTCGTCGGCCAGCACATCGCGAAATCCCGCAGGAGTGGTTACGTTCACCGATAGTTCCTTTTCCTAGTTTCCGTGGAGCTTCCCATACTACGCCCCTTCGCACGCCCGTGGTTGAGCCCGCGGCAAAAGGCGCAGTATCAGCGGATCAGGCACACGCCGACTCGCCGTTTGATACTTTATCACAGTAGAGTGATAAAGCAATGATGATCTTTCTGGAAAGCTTTGAACTAGGCGAGCGGCTCGATGAGCATGGCGCGCAGAATGCCCGAGGTCTCATAGGCGCGCTTGCCCGCTCCCATGCCGATGCCCTTGATGGTGAAGCGCTCGGGCAGCTGGCCCTGGGTACGCAAAGCCGCCACCACAGCCGCCCCCGTGGGCGTCACCAGCTCTCCCTCCACCGCCACCGGCGTCAGAGGAATGTCATGGGCCTGGGCGATAAACGCCGTCGCCGGCGCTGGCACGGGAATAAGGCCGTGCTGGCAGCGCACGGTGCCGCGGCCGCAGGGCAGATCGGTCACCACCACGCCGGCAGGAGCCAGCTGGTCCACCGCCACGGCAATGGCCACGATATCGGCGATGGAATCCACCGCCCCTACCTCATGGAAGTGCACCTCATCGACGGGGATGCCGTGGGCCCGGGCTTCGGCTTCGGCCACAATGGCGAACATGGCAGTCGCCAGCTGCTTTGCCCCTTCGGTCATAGACGCCGCCTTGATGATCGCCTCGATATCGCGCAGACCGCGATGGGCGTGAGCGGTGCCATGATCGTATGAGTGGGAGTGGTGGTGGTCGTGAGCGTGGCCGTGATCGTGGTCGTGATCGTGGTCGTGCGCGTGATCATGGGCGTGGGAGTGACTCGGGCCGTGCAGATAGGCCATATCGTGATCGTGGTTCTCATGCTCATCATCGAGCACCACGTTGAAGTCGCACGCATCGAGGCCCGACTTCACCACTCGCGTAATCTCAACGGAGAATCCCTCCACGGGCAGGCTGTCCAACGCTTGGCGCACCACGGCCTCGTCGGCTCCTAAATCCAGCAGAGCAGCGGCAGCCATGTCACCGCTGATGCCCGCCGTGCACTCCAGGTACAAAAGATCGTTCATTGCGTTACGCCCTTTCCGCCACTCGGCTATTCAAGTGGTTGATGCTGCTGGCTTGGAAGGCGGCACCGAAGCCGTTGTCGATGTTCACCACCGATACGCCGCTGGCGCAGGAGTTCAACATGGCCAGCAGCGCCGTCACGCCGCCGAACGCCGCACCGTAGCCCACCGAGGTAGGCACCGCAATAACCGGGCACGACACCAAGCCGCCCACGACGCTGGCCAGCGCCCCCTCCATGCCGGCCACGGCAATCACCACCCGTGCGCCCTCGAGCACGGGGGCGCAATCGAGCAGGCGGTGGATGCCGGCCACGCCCACGTCGTAAAGACGCTCCACCCGATTGCCCAGAAACTCCGCCGTCAGTGCCGCCTCTTCGGCCACGGCAAAATCGCTCGTGCCGGCAGCGGCCACCACCACGAGCCCGTCTCCGTCCGCTTCGGGCATATCCCCGAACACCAGCAGGCGCGCTGCGGGGTACGCCGCCAGCGGCACGGCATCGGGGCCCTGGGCCTTCCATCGCTCCCCCACCGCCGCGGCTTTCGCCTCGTCCACCCGCGTCGCCAGCACGCGCGGCTGACCCGCGGCCAGCAGGGCTGCCGCAATGGCCGCAATCTGATCGGCCGTCTTTCCCTCTCCGTAGATAACTTCACCGGCTCCCTGGCGGTCAGCCCGTCGGTAGTCGGGCCGCGCGAAGGCCGTGCCGTCGGCGACCACTTCTTTCGGCGCCGACGCGTCGCGACAGCCTTGCGCTTGCCGCGCCTCCCTGTCCCCTTCTGGCGCCCGATGATGCTCGCACTTCATGGCCATGCTCCTCTTGTTCGCACGCTCTTTGCAGCCGCGCCTCTGAGGCGCGGCTTCCACTTTCCCAACCATGATAAATGCTGGAGTTAACTCCCAGGACGAAAAAAGAGGACAAAAGAAACGGCGCCCCTTCCAGAACGCCGTCGCACGCAACCGTTTGAGCCCTGCTTCTATTCCTCGGGAAGCAGCCCGCGCTCGCTTTCGGCCATGACCTCGTCGTAGTGGTCGATTTTGAACTGCAACCGCGTAAGGGCGCGCTCAAGGTCTTCGATACGCTGGCGAATTTCCTCGCTCTGGCGCATGAGCAGCTCTTTGCGCGCCTGAGTGGTAGCATCGCCCTGCTCGAGAAGATCCATGTACTCCACCAGCGATTCAATGGTCATGCCGGCATCGCGCATGCACTTGACGAATTCGACGGCGTTGCAGCTCGCCTCGTCGTAATCGCGAATACCGCTTTTATTGCGGGGGACATGGCGCAGCAGCCCGACGCGCTCGTAATAGCGCAACGTATCGGTGGAGACACCGTAGCGTTTGCTGACTTCCGCAATTTTCATCTGATCCCCTTCACCAACGCAGTCGCACGACTATTTAAGCTGACTGCGTGTTAATTAGACCATATGGAGTATGCTACAAGTCAAGTGAAGCGTATCGAGTTTCCGATGGAAATTGACCGTTCGTCGGCCCTAGGCTCCCTGGGCGGCAAGAGCATCGCGCAACCGACGCAGCGCGTTGCCCCGATGGGAGATGCCGTTCTTCTCTTTCTGGGACACCTCGGCCAAGGTGCGCGCGCTCTCATAGGCGTCGGGCAGGAACAGCGGATCGTAGCCGAAGCCCTCGGATCCCCGCTCCTCGAAGCCGATAGCGCCCTCGATGGTGCCGCGGGCCACCGTCTCGGCGCCGTCCTCGTCGATGAAGACGAGCGTGCACACGAACCGCGCCGCACGGTCGGCAAGCGGCCTGTCGCCCAGTTCGCGCAGAAGCTTCGCGTTGTTGGCGGCATCGTCGCCATCGGCACCGGCGTAGCGGGAGGAGTACACCCCGGGCGCTCCGTCGAGGGCATCGACTTCAAGGCCCGAATCGTCGGCAAGCACTGCCACGGGGCGCCCCAAAGCCTCCTGGGCCGCCGCGCGGGCCGCTTTGGCCTTGATGCGACCGTTGCCCTCGAAGGAATCGGCGTTTTCCTCGGGGTCGGACACCAGGCCCATATCGCGCAGCGTCTTGAACTCCCAGCCCTCGAAGTTAAGGGCGGTGCTGATCTCGGACACCTTGTGCGCGTTGTTCGTAGCTATCAACACGGTTTTCATCGCGATTCCTTTCCGTTTGCGCCTTATACAGCGGGCAGATCGACATGCTCGACCACATCCATGGGGCGCGACAGTACGCGACCGCCGAAGCGACGAAATTCCTCGGTGTCGACACCCGTCGTGAAAAACGAGGCCGTGGGCATATGACCCGGCTCGGCATGGGCGCCGCGGCGCGTGAGAATGTGGTCCACATCCCGCGCCGTCTCGTCAGCCGAGGAAACAAGCGTCACGGGGCGCCCCACCACGCCGCCGATGAGCGCCTTCAAGAGCGGATAGTGGGTGCAGCCCAGCACCAGCGTGTCGATCTCGCAGCGACGTAGGGGCTCAAGGTACTGGCGGGCGATGTCCTCGAATTCGGGGCGGATGTAGACCTTCGTGGCCTCGGCCATGAAGTCCTCGATGGGGCCCTCGGACATGCGCAGGCCCATCTCGGCAATTTCCACAAAGCGCGGCGTGGCCGTCGAGAACACGGTGATGCCCGCGTCAATGTGGCGGATGGCATCGGCATAGGCGTTGGAGTCGACCGTGCCCTTAGTGGCGATGACCCCCACGCGGCGATTGCGCGTCGTGTGGGCCGCGGCGCGCGCCCCGGGCTCCACCACACCCACCACGGGCACATCGAACACCTGCTGGGCATGGACCAAGCCGGCAGCCGTCGCCGTATTGCAGGCGATGACGATCATCTTCACGTCGCGGCCGGTGAGCCATGAGCAAATTTGCTGCACAAAGCGATCGACTTCCGCCTGATCGCGCGGGCCGTAGGGGCAGCGGGCCGAGTCGCCGAAGTAGACGATGCTCTCCTCGGGCAGACGGCGCTGCAGCGCCCGAGCCACGGTAAGGCCGCCGTAGCCGGAATCAAACACGCCGATGGGACGGTTGTCGAAACCCGTCCCATCGGCCGTAGTAATTTGTAAGTCTGCTGACGCCATGGCTAGTTGTGAACCACCACCGGATCGCCCACCTTGATAAGCTCGTGCAGCTCTTTGGCTTTATCGGGCGGCAGGTTGATGCATCCGTGGCTGCCGTTGGTCTTATAGCGCTTGCCGCCGAATTCCGGCTGCCAGCTGGCGTCGTGGAAGCCCACGGAATTGTCCTTGAAGGGCATCCAGTAATCCACCTTGGTTTCGTAGTCCTTCGAACCATCGGGCTTGTAGCCGCGCAGCGTTGAGGCGCCGTCGTTCGTCTTGATGTAGTAGGTGCCCGTGGGCGTGTCGCGGCCGTCCTTCGGCAGTCCGCTGACGATGTCGCTTTTCCAAATGACCTTGCCGTCTTCGTCGTAGAGGCGCGCCACTTGCTTCTTCAGGTCGACGTCGATGAAGCGGTTGCCGAAATCGCGGCCGTTCTCGTCAGGAGCCTGGGCCGCATTCTGCTTCATGATGATCTCAATGGTGCCGCCCTTGCCGGCCTCCAGCGCCTCCTGCACCTTGTCGGCCGTGGCCTGGCTGTCGGTAATCCAGCCGTAATCGCCGCCCTCCACCGTGTACTCTTTGCCGTCGGGGCGGGTGTAGGTGCGCTTGGCACCCGTGGTGTCCATGTTGTTCACCTGGTCTTTGATTTGCTCGACGATAGGCTCGGCGTTCAGCGTTACCTTCAGATTCTTGCCTATCTTGATATGGTCGGCCAAAAGCGCCGTGTCGACGGCGGCCACCACTTCGCCGGCCATGGTGAGCTCAAGCGTGCCCTCCAGGTACTTGTTGGCCTCTTCGCGCGCGGCGGCCAGGTCAGGGTCGTCCTCGGTAATGGCAGGGCGCGCCAGCACCGCATCGGTGAGCTTCACCTTGGGAGCGAAGTTCACCGTGCCCTTCACCACCTGATCGAGCACCACGTCGGCCAGAAGGGTGTTGCCCTCTTCCTCGGGGATGATCTTGTACGCGCTCACCGACTCGTCGTAGGCCAAGCTGGCGTCCTTGGGCGCGTCGCCCTTGGCATTGACGGCATCTACAGCCGCCTGAATGGTTTCGGCCAGCTTGGTTTCCTCAAAGGTGGACACCAAGTCGTCGGTGTCGTCGTGAGACTGGAACACCTCGTAGGGCCACGCCCACGGGTTCATCTCGGAGAGCAGGCCGTCGGCAATGGACTTGCTGTCCAGGGACATGCCCATGTCCTTGGCGCTGAGCGTGAGATCGAGCCCATGGCCCTCTACCTTGAAGGTGTAGTCGCTCAGCACGCCATCGAGCATCTGGTGCACCTCTTCGGGCGTTTTGCCCGAGATGTCCATGCCGATAATGGTGGTATGGGGGAAGAAGCGGCCCATGAAGATGAACACACCCGCCAAGTAGACAAGCGCCACCAAGCCGAGGAGCGAGGCCACCGTGATGCCGAAGATCTTCAGCCCGCGGTGCTTCTTGCCCTCGGGGGGCACGGTGTTCACTTGGAAGGTGGGCACATAGCCGCCCGCCGCCCCCTGGGCCACCGGAGGAACCGGAGGCATGGCAGCCGTGGGCTGCGGGGCCGTGGGCTGCGGATGAGCCGCACGCGGATTGCCGGGCACGCCCTGATTGCCGCCCATAGGCGCCGGCGAGGCGGAAGCGCCCTGGGAGGCCGCGTTCTGCTTGGCGTGTTTTCCTGATCTATTCTGAGCCATAGTGCGCTTTCGTAGAGTGTTTTCTGGCAGAGCGAGCATCTCGCACGGTAACGCAAAATTATACGATACCCCTCCCCCGTCGCAACGCGAGATCGCGCGATGATCGGTAAGGCTACTTTCACATATTGACGTCGCGTAAAGGCACGAGAAACAAATTCACCACGAGGCTCCCACAAAACTTACGCGAGATTCAGAGGTTTTCCCAGAACATGACCAATTTTCTTAAGGTTTGAGAGAGGAGGTGCGGAGTAATAAGCGCAAGATAAACTAAAAGTGCGCTGACCTGAGAAAAGTACCCAAGTCAACGCACAAAATACGTGGTGGACCCGCGGAGAATCGAACTCCGGTCCATACTAAATTGTCCACAAGGCGCTACAGGCTTAGTCAGCGATCAGGCTTCGGAGCGGATCGGTTCGCAGACCAACGTAGCCGCCCCTAGTCGGTTCGGTCTTTTCTGCGGCCATACCGACTACGTGCCGCAGAGCATTCCCCTAAAATGACACCTTGCCCGGTTCGGGGAAGCACCGGGGTCGGTGATCACCAAGCTACAATTAAGCAGCCATGGCGGCCGGCATGTAGTAGCCGGTCTTAGAAGTGTTTTTGCCAATTAACTTGACGGTACCCCTGTTTAGCGTGGCGAGGAGACCACGACCTGCTCCTCGTTTCGAACTTACCATGTCGAAACCAGTCGGGCCCTTATTAGGGTGTCGATCTATTCTAGCCCCGAAGTCGAAGCTGTCAAGCGCTTACTTCACGCAAATGAGCTCGGTGCTGTCTAGGTCGTAATCCTTTAGGCTGGCGCTTCGATAGGCCGGCTCCTCGTAGGTGCTGAAGTAGTAAGTTTGCGTGGCCGACGAGTAGCCGCCCGTGTAGATGGTGTACTCGTACTGGCCGCCCTCCTGCTTGCCACCGCCCTTGGTTTGGAAGGCCCCGCCCAGCGTGCGGAACAGGCGGGCCACATTGGCCGCCTCCCCCGTTTCGGCCGGATGGTGCGCGTTCAGGAAGGCCACGCGCACGAAACGGCTGACCGGGTCGTAGGCGCCCGGGAAGCCCACCATGCCAGCGGCCGAGCTGAAAGGCTTGAGCGTATCGCGCGTCCACGTGACGGGCGCGGGGAAATCGGGGTCGAGCCCCATATAGTTGCGCATGTTCTCATGGTGCCACGGGAACGGCGGCTGGTTGGTGAGCACATCCAGATCGTCGTCGTAGACATGCATGCCGTCGGCCTGGCACTCGATGACGATGGACTCCTTGGCATCGCCCACCAGCCAGTGCAGCTGGGAAACGGGATAGTTGCCCGGAGCCTTGGCCACAATGGTGATGGTCTTCAACGCGTCGCGCACCTCGGCCACCGTGGCGAAGTTGGCCGCCAGGTAGAGAGGAAACTCGTAGGCGGCCACGTTTACCGTACCCTCCACCGGGGCCGGGGCGAACTGGGCATAGCCGGGGAAGTTGAGCCCGGCTACGCCAAGACCTGCCTCATTGACCAGATCGAAGTAGCAGGGCGCTCCCTCTACCACAATGGCCATGCCGATGCAGGCGTATTTCGGCTTGATGGTACCAAGAAACGGCGCCGGCACCTGGGTACCACGGGGCGTGACGACAATGCCCTCGCCGTAATCCTCGATCCAATCGAGGTTGCGGCCGAAGTACATATGGCCTTCACTATCGGAAAAACGCAATCCTGTGCACATGACAAGTCTCCTTTGCGTAAGAACAACCTTGCCGTCATACTACGGGGCCCCGACGCTCAAGCGATCGTCGGGGCCCCGTTGGTTGGCAAGTTGTTGCTCGTCAGCGACTTACTTCTTCTTCAGGAAGTTCAAGGAGTCGGTAATTTCGCTGAACGTGTCCTTCAGCTCGGCCGCCACCTGAATGCCGTCGCGATAGATGGCGTTCACGTCGGCCGTAGCCGCGGCCACGCCCTCACGCGAGATGCCCAAATCGAACTCGTCGCCGTCAGAGGCGCGCTCGACGCGCACGCCCTCGTCGTCATCGTCCTCGTCAACGTAGTAGTACTCCTGCTCGTTGCCGTCTTCGTCAAGGAGAATGAAGCCGATTTCGTTGTCGTCCTCGTCGACAATCATGGCGTAGATGTCGCCGTCCTCGATTTCCATCTCGATGACTTCGCTCTCGATGTCGTCGACTTCCTCCACGTGATAGCCCTCGGAATGCAGAATATCCGCGTCTTCCTCGGCCTGCACGGCATCCTCGACTTCCTCTTCGTCCCAACCGTCGTAGTCGGTCTCGTTGTTCGTCGAGAAGCTGTCGTAGGCGTGCTCCAAATCACTCTCGGCGGCGTCAGCGTCGAAGATCTCGTCCTCGTCGCTCTCGAAGTCCTCGAGCTCGGTTTCCTGATCGGTCCATTCGGCATCGGTCTCGCCGAGGTCTTCAATGTTCTCCAGCTCTTCGTCCAGACCCATGATGCGCTCCTTTAATCGCAATGTTCAACAGCGGGGCCGCGAGCCCCTCTTGAACCATGATGCCACTACTTGGCTTTGCACGGTAGTCGTGCGCCGTTTCGTTTCCATCAGGACAACAAACCAAAACGGCCGCGGCTCCGCCGAAGCGGGCCGCGGCCGTCAAGCCACCTTGGGGCATGGCTCCAAACTCGGAGCCTGCGAGTGCGAGCCTCGGCGCACAGGCCGTCCTTGAGCCACTGCCCGCATACGCACCTTCTAACGCATATGCTCCTTCAGGGCGCGATCGATCTCGCGCTTGGTGTCGCGCTCTTTCATGGAGGCGCGCTTATCGTAGAGCTTCTTGCCCCGACCCAGGGCCAGCTCCACCTTCACCAGGCCGTTCTCCTTGAAGTACATCTTCAACGGCACCAGAGCCAAGCCCTTTTCGGCCACTTTGGCATCCAGGTAGCGAATCTGCTTCTTGTGCAGCAGCAGCTTGCGCTTGCGATCAGGGTTGGGGTTGAAGATGGACCCGTTGGCATAGGGCGAGATATGCACGTTGTTCAGCCACACTTCCCCATTGCGAATAAGCGCGAAACAATCAGTAAGCTGGCAGTTGTTCTCGCGCAGCGAGCGCACCTCGGTGCCCGTCAGCTCGATACCAGCCTCGAAGGTTTCCAGAATCTCGTAGTCGTGCAGAGCCCGGCGGTTCTTCGCGATGACCTTTTCCTGACGCTGCTTCATTACGCGCGGTCCTCGGCGGTGTCGGCGTCAGCGCCTTCGCCCTCGTCACCCTGCGCCTGGGAACCCCCCATGCCGGGAACGAAGCTGACCTCGGGCGTAAGGTCGAGCGCGAAGCGCGTGATAAGACGGATGGTGGCATCCACGTCGTCGAGGCACACCGTTTCCGTGGGCGTGTGCATGTAGCGCAGCGGCACCGAAATAAGGCCCGTGGGAATGCCGGCGCGCGTTACCTGGATGGCGCGGGCATCGGTGCCGGTGACCGAGGGCTCGGCCTCCAGCTGGTACGGGATGCCCTCGGCCTTCGCGGCCGCCACAAGGCGTTCGAACACCACAGGGTTGATGTTGGGGCCGCGAGCGATAACCGGACCGCCGCCGCAGATAATCTTGCCGTACTTCGTCTTCTCGATGCCCGGGTAGTCGGTGGCATGAGTGACGTCGAAGGCCAGGGCCACGTCCGGGTTCACGGCATGGGCGCTGGTCATGGCGCCGCGGGTGCCGATTTCCTCCTGGGTGGTGGCCACGGCGATGAAGTCGCCGGGCGCACGGCCCGCCTCGGCCAGCTTCTCCATGACGCGGCAGGCGATGAACACGCCCACCTTGTCGTCGAAGCACTTGGACACGGCCATGTTCTTGCCGAAGCGCTCGAAGCCCACGCCGAAAGTGATGGGGTCGCCCACACGCACGAGCTTCTTCACGCGCTTGGCCGGCAAGCCCAGATCGATGACGAGGCTGGAGATAGGGGTGACGCTCTTGCGCTCGTCGGGCTCGATGAGGTGGATGGGCTTGCGGCCCACAATGCCGCGCAGCACGCCACTTTCGGTATGCACGTCCACGCGCATGCCCGGCAGAATAGCCGCGTCCACCCCGCCCAGCATGGACACCGAGAGAAAGCCGTCATCGGAGATATAGGTTACCATCAGGCCGATCTCGTCCATGTGGGCCGCCAGCATCAGCGACGGCGCATCTTCGGTGGCGCCTTCCAGCACCGCCTGCACCGAGCCCATGGTGTCGGTGGCAATCTCGTCGGCCACGGGCGCCAGACGCTCGCGGACGAGCGCCGCCACCGGCTCCTCGAAACCCGTGGGCGACGGGGTTTCCAGCAGCTGCTTCAAGAACTTGATCTGCTTCTTTTTCATGAAATGCTCCTTTGTGGAATAAATCGTCACCAGCCCAAGCGTCATAGAGCCGGACCGTCCTACCAGTAGCCCTTCGAGTGCTTGCGCTTACGCTCAGGCTTCGGCGGCCGGAAATCCAGAGCCAGCTGTCCGTCGGTAATGCGCTCTTTCTTATCGGCATCGGCGGCCTGCTTGCGCTCCACCTTCTCGATAGTCCACGACACCGCCGAGGCGCCGAACAGCTCGAGCATCTTCAAGCGCGCGTCGTGGGCGTTGGCCTTCGTGCCGGCCCGCGCATCGCTCTCGAACTCGAACAGCCCGCGGGAGCGCTCCGACGAGCCTTTAGGTGACTGGTAATGGGAAATGTAGGTTTGCATAGGAAAGTCGAAATCCTTTCGCCAAAAGTTCGCAAGCCATCATAGCACGGAAGGAAAATCCTGACACAAAGAGTCCCACCCCGCACCGCAAACCCCCGCAAACGCCACTCCGAGATGGGTGATGCCGTGCGTTTTCCATCATGCCATGCGCGGGGCGGCCAAACGGCGGCCATCTTCCATCGTGCCGCGCGAAGGTTGGCCAAATGACAGGCGCCTTCCATCATGTAGGCAGCTGGATGGCCAAGCAGCGCGCGTTTTCCATCGTGCCGCGCGAAGATTGGCCAAATGCGGCGTGTTTTCCATCGCGCCATGCGCGGGGCGGCCAAATGCGGTACGTTTTCCATCGACGCATCGTCAACAGGCATTTTTTGGCCAATCATCCTGCACTTTCCGTCATTTCAGTGGCCAATCGAGGGCCGGTTTCCACCAACTGTGCGGCGACGTAACTTTTTACCAGTTCAGAGCCTTGCGCAAAAATCCCTCTTCTCGCACCCGAGCCAAAATTGACGGAAATCACGACCTAATTGGCCAGAAGCGTCCCTTTTTCTCCCTCCGGATGGAAAACACAGGCCAATTGACCACCACCAGAATCCGCGACGAAGCCGATGAAAGCACAGTCCCTTGCTTGCTTGCTTGCTTGCTTGCTTGCTTGCTTGCTTGCTTGCTTGCTTG
>CAJUFS010000027.1 GCA_910585575.1 uncultured Adlercreutzia sp.
CCCAGCACCAGCGTGCCAATCCAGGCCGCGTCCATGAACACGCCGATGATGATCATGATGATCCACCAGCGGGTTCTCGCTTTCTCGTCGTTCATTCGTTTCACCATGGCAGGTTCAGTGGTTGCCATCAGCTTGCCGAAGTGCTCGAGATCCGTGCGCGCCGTGTTCAGAACTTGCAGTCGTCTCGTGCTTTCGTCGATCTCGCGCTCAAGGCTTTCCGCCTGCTCGTCCAGCAGCAGCTTCAGCACGGCATCGCGGTTCGGACATTCCAGCACGCCCTTAATTTGCGCGAGCCTGAGGCCTAACGCCTTCAGCATGAGAATGAAGCGGAGCCGCTCGGCATCCTCCGCTGAGTAAAGCCGGCGACCGCCCTCCGAATAGCCCGAAGGCGCCAGCAGCCCTTTGCCGTCGTAATACTGCACCGTGCGCACCGTCGTACCGCACGCCTCGGCCAGCTCTCCGGTTTGATACAAGTTGTTCTCAGCCATGGTTTCACCTCCTTGAAGGCTGTTCTACAACGCGACGTCGCGTCACAAGCAAGCATTTTCGCGGATGAATTCGAGAATATTCTACGTTACGCCACGGAATGAGACAGCCAACCCGCTGCTCACTACTAGCCGCGCTTTAGGCTTCTCGCAACTTGCAAAGGACTCGTGCCGAACGATTTCATGACACCAAGCTCCATGCAGGCGAATACCACAAGGTAGTAAACCGCGGAGGCGAACCACCACCAGCCGACCCGCTCGCCCGCGATGGCGATGATCCACACTGACACGGGGAGCAAGCATAACAGCGCCGTCAGCATGCCAGGCGTGTAGGGCCTTTTCAAGCGATGAATCCAAATGCCCGCCACATGAATGAAGGCCTCGAAGATCCCGAGTATTGCTGGCACCATGGCCAACCACGGCACCGAAGGAAAGAAGAAGGGAACGAAGGCGAAGAAGACAATGGCCACCACTACGATCCCGTGAGCCTTTCCCATAGTTTCCTTGTTCACGTCATTCCACCCGAACTTCTTCGCCATGAGCTCGTAAAAGCCGCCTGGATAACGTGACTCCTCCCACTCGTGAAGAGTTATCGCGACAACGAAAAGTCCCAGGGCTCTCTGCATTTCGGAAATCGCATCCCAACGCGCGACGAAATAGATCAGCACGCATAGCGACGCCAGTGTCAGAAGGTACAGGTTGTTTTTGATCCAAAACTTCATTTCACACCTCGTTTCACTTATAATCCGACATTGTGTCGGTTAATATGATCCTACGAAGCGCGTGCAAGCCAATCAACCGTCAACTTGCACCGGAATGTCGGATGAAGGAGCCACCTTGGCGAAGAAAAATCCCGCTCGCACTCAGGCGACACGACAGAAAATCATGGACTGTTACTGGTCGCTCCTGGAGAAGACATCCGAATCACGGGTGACGGCAACCCAAGTGGTGCAGGTGGCTGGCATCAACCGCAGTACCTTCTATGAATACTTCGACAGTGCGGAGGCAGTGAGGGAAGCCATCGAGCACGACGTCCTCGCCTACCTCGAGGCGCAAATCGCCCAGCTGCTGAGTAAGAGCAACGGCGAGGAAGTCGTAATCCAAACTGCCTTGCAGATCCTTCAGGAAAAAGGCCGCTATATTGCGTTTCTCTATGGGAACGGCGGTTCTTCCACCTTCACTGAACGAGCGAAGAACCAGATCATGCTGCTTCTCGCTGGCACATTAGGGACGTCTGACCCCCTTGATGCCTACCGCTTCGAATTCGTAGCAGCCGGTGTCTTGGCAGCCTAATCCCTCTGGTTTCGAAACCAGCAAAACATTCCCCTGGAAATCCTCGCACCCCGATTGCGGGCAATGGCAGACGGCGCCCTCGGAAGCTGACTCCCGCCACTCCGCCACCCACTTTCTGGCGCTCATGCAAGCCAGGGACAATATTGTCGACGATGAAGCCGAGTGAATGAGACAGCCAACCGTCTGACTTGTCTCATGCAACACTTTTAATGCAAGCTGGAAACGATGCTGCCGACAATGAACCCAAGGGCGAGGGCAACGGCGGCGCCCGCCAGCACCTTCACCACGTTGGCAACCCACGGGTGCTTTCTCGAGAAGGCATCGGGGTTGAGACACGCGATCGCCTCGGCATCTTCGCCGTCCATGAAGGCGCTGATCTCGCGGAACGTGACGAGGTCGTGATCCTTCTTCAGCTTCTCGACGCGACAGGCACACACCATGGCCAGCGCGGCGCATAGAGCGAAAAGCGCCATCCCCACAACCACGCCCCAGGTGAGCCACGGCACCGCCGCCACCGGCTCGTCCCAGATGAGGTCCCAGCCCACCAGGCAGGCGACCCCGGCAAGCAAAAGCCCGACCATCCCGATGGAAAGGCGCTCCATCCTCACCGCATCCTTAACGATGGTCTCTTTCATGGTTTCCACGTCTCCTTTCACAAGCGAATCGATGGAGACACCGAACAGGTTGCTCAGCAGCAGAAGCGATTGCACGTCCGGGTAGGTCTTGCCTGTCTCCCAGCTAGACATGGTCTGGCGGCTGACGAAGATGCGCTGGGCCACGTCCTCCTGGGTGAGCCCCAAACGCTCACGGTTCGCTTTCAGCTGCTGCGGCAGTTCCACCGGCGCCTCCTTTCCGAGACGAGGATTCCACGATCAGCAAAAGCGTACCACCCGATGTTCTTGACATCGACGGGAAAGCGACAGTTTTACGCGTCAAGAGTTCTTGACAGGGAGGGTTGATCTGGGGCTTCGCATTGTTGAGCTGACTATCGAACCGTTTTGTAGGCCGTTGATCTTGCTGCACCAACTTTTCGGACAAGCCCCTCATCCTGAAATTTCTTAAGCAGGCGCTCGACGGTTCGCTTGCTCATTGTGGGGTTCGCGTCCAAAATGTCGTATTTCGTCGCCGCTCCAATAAGGTGCTCGAAGTAGCTGCGGAGCACCTCCTCGTTGCTCCCCCCAGCAGAAACGAGGACAACGCGTTCGTCAAGCTCTTTGTAGCAGGCTGTCAGAACGCCGAGCATGTAGGTGACAAAAGGCATGTAATCGTTTTCGCCACTTTGCCAGCAATCCGAGCTGGCCGCAAGCGCTTCATAGTAGGTTTCCTTGGTTCTTTCTATCTCCTTCTCTACTGACACATACTTCCCGACGGTATAGCCGCTCTTGTACAGCAAAAGCAACGTCAGAAGCCGACTCATGCGGCCGTTTCCGTCATTGAAGGGATGGATGCTGACAAAATCGAAGGCAAACATCAGCGAGACCAGCAGCGGATCGTATGTCCCCTGCTCAAGCTGAGAGCGATACTCATCGCAGATTTGCTCGATTGCGGCAGGCGTCGCCGCAGCGCTTGTCGGCCGAAAACGCGCAACGAGCTCGCCGTCCGCTGCGCGCTCGGCAATAACGTTATCGGAGTCTTTCCATCGACCCGCAAAAGCATCGCTACTGAACCGGTAAAGATCGCGGTGCAATTGCAGGATAACATTGGGAGAAATCGGTATATCGTCATGGCTTCCGTGAATGAGGTCGAGCACGTAACGATAACCGGATATCTCGCGTTCATCCCGATTTCGAGGTACGACCTTATCGGCCATAAGGTCTCGAAGGCGCTTGTCAGAAGTGGAAATATTCTCGATCCTGTTTGACGTATCGGTGCTTTGGATCTTGGCTACCTCAACAAGGCTTTCTAGGACATCGGGATGCGTCGATTCATACAGCGCCTGCTTTCCTCGATGCTCCCTCATATCGCCAATGGCGGCCATAACCTGAGGCGTCATCAGTTCGGATAGTTTCGCTGCATAGTCAAATTGCCGCATAAGTATCTTCGCCACCCCAGAAATATCTTCGCCACCTAATCTAGATTGACGAATATATAACTACGATGACGAAGATGCAATCCTACGAGACAAATTCTCAGAATCCAGCCACGGCTTACGAGCACGGACGCAAAGCGCGATGTCGCTTAGGCCTATTCGCCTACAATACCTGCGATTATCCAGTGGCAACACGCCCGTTTCAAGCAACGACTTGTTGCGCGAATGAGACGGCCAACCGTCTCATTCTGAGGACCCCTGGGATCCCCCGGAATCTTTCAAGCATGTTCGCTTGATGTAAGCGCAATCGATGGCTCCGGACCTTTCCGAGGAGCATCATTACCTCAAGAACCCCCGAGGGAAAGGAAGCGAAATGAGCAAGGGTAAGGCCCTGGGCCTCGCAGCGGTGCTTGTCGTTATCATTTTGGGAGCCGGTTTTTCCATCTCGGCTCCAGCACCAATCTTTTAGCCAACGGTACGTACTACACCAAGATCGATAACGCGCACGTGACGGAAAACGATTCAACGGGCGACGTCATCCACCTCAAGTCGAGCGAGCCGTTCGTCTACCAGCTTCATGCCGCGAACGAAGACGGCCATGAGATCGAAGCCTCGTTCGGCGCAGCGCACGAACTGCGCCAAGACGCATATCTCAAGCTCAATCTCGAACCGCTTCGAGGCGTAGTGTATTGGGAAGAGGTCTCACCCGAAGACCTGCCTTCGAAAGCAGCTGAGACATTAGGCTGAAGCAGGGGCGGCAAACCGCAAGGAGCTTCCGCAGAGGGGGAAGACAAGAAATGCGCGTCAAGGAAAAGCCCGTCATGCGAGGTAGTCCACAAGCATCTTATACTTGATCGTCAGCTTTGGCCTTTCGAACGCCCACTCTAGCCATTAACCCGCTTCCTAAAGATCGCGATGTAAAATACAGAGTAGGTGTTCTGCAATCTCCTTGGCTAATTCTAAGGGAAGCTTGGATATCTAGTTTGGCGGGCATCCATCAAAAGGAAGAGGATTGAAATTCCAATGGGGTTCTTCGAAGCGCTATGGATGTTGTACGTCGAGTTTCACAAAATGGCGTTTGAGGGTATATTCACCCTTCCCGTCATAGGGCTGCTACTCTTCCTATATCTGATCTTTCTCGATACGATGATAATAATTTCTCCCTTCGTGATCTTCAGAGGCTTCTTCGAGAAGTCGCTGAGCAATCTGAAAGACTGGCTCAAGCGCCTGTCCGACAATCGCCGCCAGCGCTCCGAAGAGAAGATCGCGAAGAAGTTCCTGGGGAATATCCGGCCGCGGGTAGACACCCTCAGCCTGCGAATCAATTCTTCGCTGGATGACCAGGACCGCCTCCTCGACTTGAGCAGCGGATACCTCATGAAGAGGGAGTGGGACGCGGAGCTAGCGAAAAGCCGCCCCCTGCTGGACGAGTTGTCGGCTCTTCCTGAGAAAGCGTGGCGCGAGCACCCCGAAGCCCCCGCATTCGAGCGATTCCGCGAACGGCATACGGACGAAGGGATTCGCTCCAAGCGCAACGAGAGGTTCAAGGAGCGGGAACTGGCAGCCTGCGACGAGATGCTCTCGAGCATCGACGGCAAGTCCCTCGACCCCCAGCAGCGCGACGCCGTGGTGACGGACGAGTACAGCAACCTGGTGATCGCCGGTGCCGGCTCGGGCAAGACGCTGACTGTCGTGGGCAAGATCAAGTACCTTGTGGAGAGGCGCGGCGTAAGACCGGAGGACATCCTCGTCACCTCGTTCACCAGGAAGTCGGTGAACGAGCTGGCGGAGAGGATCGAGAGAGCCGGCGTCGAGAACGTCTCGTGCCTTACCTTCCACAAGATCGGCCTCGACCACCTCGGCAAGGTCGGGGTCGCCAACGAGAACGAGCTCTCGCGATGCGTCTTCGACTACCTGCGCGAGGACATCCTGGCGCGCCCCGACCAGATGGGCGCGTACATCGAGTTCTATGGCCTCTACAGGCACGTTCCCAAGGACTACTCGCAGTACGAGAGCGACGGGGAGCGAATGGAGGCGCTCAAGGCCGAGGACCTCACGACCCTCAAGGGGCAGCTGGCCGTAGCCGGCGGGGAGCTCGACACCCTGGGCGGCGAGCGTGTGAAGAGCCTCGAGGAGTTGATGATTGCTAATTTCCTTTTCCTCCATGGGGTGGCCTACGAGTACGAACGCAACTACGACGGGGACTACGAGACGGAGGGGCGCGCCTACCAACCCGACTTCTACCTGACCGACTACGGCATCTGGCTGGAGCACTTCGGGATTAACGAGAACGGGCGCTGCCCGTGGATAGAGAGCCCCATCGAAGAGCGGAGGTACATCGAAGGCATACAATGGAAGCGGCAGGTCCACGAGGCTAACGGGACGCGACTCATTGAGAGCTACTCCTACTGGAACAAGGACCACGACCTGCTGAACAAGCTGAGGGATCTCCTCGAGGCGAACGGGGTGGCGCTCGGGGAGGACGACGCCCTGCTGACCGACGTCTACGCGCGCCTGCGGCAGGACGACAGGTACCTGAGGAGCGTCGCGAGGCTCGTGTCCACGTTCCTCTCGCTCGCCAAGGCGAACAACGTTACCATGGCCGAGGCTGGCGACAGGGGCCGCGCCGCCTACAGGGGCGACGGCTTCATGTGGCGCCGCTTCGAGCTCTTCATGTCCTTCGCGGAGCCCATCATGGGGCTGTACCAGCGGACGCTGCGCAGCAAGGGCCAGGTCGACTTCGAGGACATGATCAACATGGCCGCGCGCAAGATAGCCGAGGAGGGTCTGGACGGTGCTTACAAGTACATCATCGTTGACGAGTACCAGGACATCTCCAAGAGCAGGTTCGGCCTCATCGAGGCGATCCGCGACGCGTGCGGAGCCAAGCTCATGTGCGTCGGCGACGACTGGCAGTCGATATACCGCTTCGCGGGAAGCGACGTCTCCCTATTCACCGGCTTCGGCGACCACGTCGGATTCCACGAGATGATGAAGATAGAGCGAACCTACAGGAACTCCCAGGAGCTCGTCGACATTGCGAGTGAATTCGTCGAGCGAAACCCCTCCCAGATCCACAAGAAGATGAGATCCGACAAGCACGAGGAGATGCCCGTCGTCATAACCATGAAGCAGGACATGGCAGAGGGGCTCGAGAGCGCGCTCGACATCATCTTATCGCGGGTGGGATACTCCGGCCATATCCTCGTCTTGGGCAGGCACAACTTTGACATAGAGACGGCCTACCCCGAATTCAAGGGCTGTGAATCCTACGAGGGTGAGGGGATGGTGCTCAAGCGCGACCGCAAGACCGGCGACGTGCACATGAGGTACAGGGGTTACGGGAACATCGTGTTCATGAGCGTGCACCGCGCGAAGGGCCTCGAGGCGGACGACGTCGTGGTCCTGAACCTTACAAACGGAATGTACGGCTTTCCCAACCGTGTGGAGGACGATCCTATCCTGCAGATCCTCCTCGGCAAGTGCGACGAGTTTGAATTCGCGGAAGAGAGGCGCCTCTTCTACGTCGCCATCACGCGAACGAAATGCACGACATTTCTCGTCTCGGGATCGCTCGACTCCGGGGGCGGCCCCTCCCCCTTCGTGGATGAGCTCAAATCCAGAGTCGGAGGGCACATCGGCATAATGCAGAGGAAGGGCGAGGACCTCTGGCACCCTACCCTCTGCCCCCGATGCGGCACGGGCAGGCTCGTCGTACGCCAGAACTCGCAGACAGGACAGAGCTTTCTTGGCTGCACGAACTATCCCTTCTGCGAAAGGAGCTACTCGCAGACAGAGATCGTCGAGGACAAGCTGAAGTGCCCCTCCTGCGGGGGATGGATGGTGAGGCGCAAGCGGGCAGAGGACGGACGGCCTTTCTTCGGATGCTCGAATTATCCCGATTGCAGCGCCACCATCGACGCCGACGACTCTTACAATCCGACCTACACGCCCCGGCGCGAAAGTCGTCCACGGAGCGGATGCGGGAGCGCGCCGCCTCGCAACAGCGGGCATGCTCACAGAACCCGCGCCAGCAAGGCCTCCTCCGAGAAGTGTCCGAAGTGCGGCCGCCCCTTGAAGCTGATGACGAACGGCAAGGACGGCTCGACGTTCTACGGATGCACAGGATACCCTTCATGTAGGTACACAAGGAGCGCCAGAGACGCATCGGGCGCGTCTAGATCAAATGCGATGAAGTGCCCCAGATGCGGTGCTCCGCTCAAGGAGCGCACGAACAAGAAGGATGGATCGGTCTTCTACGGGTGCACGAGATACCCGAAATGCAAATACACGAGAAGCAAGTGACAGTGGCTAACCCCACAAGACAAGGAGGATACATGAATTGGCCTTACATGATGGATATGGAGAACCTATACGTCTTCAGGCACAACGAGCCGATGAGATGCGTCGAGGTGAAGGCAATCCCGATGCGACACGATGCGATCAGGCCAACCTACGCGAACATGCCCAGAGGACGACTACTCGACGAGATCGTGCTCAATGCCACTTCCGAGGAGGATCTCTTCGACACGATGATGCGTTGCGTGTCCCCCGTTGGGTTCCTCGGAGAGAAGCGCACCGTCGAATCCCTGAAGGATTCCTTCCTTGCCAAGAGGAGGTTCTTCGCGCACTTGCGTGAAAGAGCCGAGGAGCACGGCGTCTCGCTCTGTCAATACGTCACCGCCTCCGGTACCGACTATAGCTATTCCATCGGTGATGTGCTCGCTGCCTTCAACCTCAAGTCTGTTGCCCTCCTTTCACTGCCAGCGTACGCGGCCATGGACTTCGGCGGAGCCGCCATCCCCATTGCCCCTGACGATCCCGAACACGCCAGCGTCGTCATGCCGATGCACGACTTCGCAGCGCCGGGGGCGAGGATTTACGACTTCGACGACTACTTCAGGGCCTTCACCGAGGGAATCTTCGCAGGCAACAACAGCGATCTCTTCCTCACGCTCTACGGCCTCGCATACGCCATAGACATCTTCGTGAACCAGATCGATTGGAGCAATTTCCGCTGCTTCGAGGATGCTATCAGCTATGAGCCCCTGACCAGGACCCTGAACAGCCTCGTCAGCATGGGCGCGCTTCACAGTCCCTTCGACAAGGGTTTGACTTGGAAGTACTGCCCTGCGGGCATCGAGAACGCCGAGGAAGTGGCCCCCGATCTCGCCGGCACCCTCGAGATTGCCCGGGCGATGACACCGTTGGCGCAACTCTCCCCCGACGAGAAACCTGATGTTATACAGGTGTTCTACGGCCTCATCGAACACTTCGGGTCGAGCAAACGTTACTTCGGCATCGACTTTAGCGCGCGCTTCGAGTTTCCAGAGGCAAGTAAGGCGAGCGGCTCTTCAGGAGACGACAATGGCCCATACATGCGATGGGAGGTGTTCACGCGACGATACGACGATGCGCTCGGGGCACGCGCGAAGATTCTGCGCACTGACGAGTACGCCGAGTTTATCCCCGGAAAGGACGCCGTCCCTGTCTTCAACTACAGCCAGCCCTCAGGCAACGGTGGCTTCAGGATGATCTGGGCGCTGCTTTGGGACGTCCCCGAGACCACCATAGAATCCGAGGACGGCGTCGTCATCACGATAAGAGGCCTCAAGCAGCTCCTCCAAAACATAGACCCCGCACTCGCAGACGACCTTGAAGGCGATTGCGTCTATGGGAAGAACGGCACAAGGATGGCGAACCTCAGCGATGTGGAAGAGCGCCTCGACGGTAGCCCCCAGGTGCTTCAAGAGATCTCCGGCCTCCTTGGCGTGGGCACCTACTCAGACGAGGCGAGGTGCTTCCCCAACCTGGAACCCATCTACCACGAGGGCGATTTCGCGGGATTCGGATGCTTGGCCCCCAATGGATTCAATCGAATCACTTGGTTCCCCAATCGGTTTAAGTGCCCAGTCGTCAGCTGCCTGACTCCCGGCAAGCTTTCCTCCGTTGATTGCTATGTGTGGGATCTGCCGGCCCAGGCCCTCGTCGACGGCGAGGGCCAGACGCATACGGCCTTGGGCGTCAAACAGATGTGCGAGGCAAATTGCCCTCAGCTGCTGGACGAGCTGGAATCGAAGTCCTTCACCTTCTGCGGCGTGTCAGTTATACCGTACGAAGTAGTCGACGATGCATACTCCAACGCAACCGGTACAGAGCTTCGAAAGAAGTCGATGTTTCAGTAGAGGGTCGCTCCATCGCCCAGCTTCGCACCCCCAGGAATTGAAATCCTGACCACAAGCACGACGCTCAGCGTGTTCATTGTGTCCAGGATGCGCTGCGACAATCAGTTGAGAGCCAGCCGCTCCTGCGCTCCTCTTTCCCCAAATAGCCCAAACTGCAGGGCGGTTACGCGCAGTTGCGCGACTCCATTCGACCATATTCCCAGTTCCTGGACTAATACGCCCTTAAACGGTGCCGTACGGCCTCCTGATGGCAAGCATGCACCACAAAGAGGTCCGCGAATTTGTCACTTGGAAATTAAGGACGAACGATGCTATACCGAATCCCCGAAACGCCGTCTCCTGAACGAGTAAGAGAATACGTCGAACTTTGGTACTCTACGCAAAGCTACATTGAGGCAGACAGAGCCCTGCGTCTCTTGTTCGTGGAGCTTTGCCAGAGCAACAACTCGATGAGCCATATTCTACTCAAGGCATCGGCCCTGAACGACTTCTACTCAACGAACATCTACAAGACGTACGCTGTAGCCGAGCACATATACGAGCTAGACATCGACGAGAGACTCCGCGATGGCGACCTAAAGCTCGTCGAGGATATCGCTGACACCAAAGTGTCAGAGGGCAAGACTCGGTACTTCTATTCGTTCGCCTCCAAGTATTGCAGCCACCATCAGCCGGATAAGTACGCAATCTACGATAGCTACGTCGATGAGATGTTGCGCTACTTCAGACGAACCGACGGGTTCGCGAAGTTCAAGAACGAGGAGCTTCGGCAATACGATCGGTTCATGGAGATCATCGCGCAGTTTCGCGAACACTACCATTTGGATGCAGGGGAGTTCAGCCTGAGGGACATAGACCGTTACCTCTGGCAGCTCGGTAAAGAATGTAAACGCATTCCAGATAAGAAACAGGACAACGGTGTCTAGGACAAGGCGGATTTCTCCAGAATGTCCAGAATCTTCCTTCCGCCGTCACCCGCTGCGACGAGCATCTCGCGCATCTTCTCCTGCGCCTCAGGTGGCATCAAGCGGAAGTCCTCCCTGACGACAGTATCCAGCGAAGATGTTGCATCCTCGTATCTCTCCACGAGCTCGCGCATCTCATCCACAGAACACGCGCTCCAGCCTTCGATCGCTAGCCTCATACTGAACTCGACAGCCTGCTGCTCTATGTAGGCCTCTCTTATGTTTTCCTGGAGCACCTCACCCTCCTTTATGCAAGCCAACCTTTCAACGATTCCAGAACCTTTCAACGTTTGTGCACCTTTCAATTTTCTGTGCACGTCTTGATACTCACTCCTCATGGCAATCGCCAATACAGAGCTTCTTTTGCCGATCCGAGGCCATTGATGTCACCGTAGGCAGCTTTCGCGTAGTCCCAGCTTGCGGCGCATATACCCCATAGAGAGGATGGCAGAAACCCATAATTTTGGAGTATTACCAGTTCAGAATTGTTTCCATCAATCGACACAGACGATACAAACCGACGCCCTAGAAGCCTCGGGGCGTCGCTTCATGCAACACGTCATCACTACTGCCGTCTTGCGTAGCGTGAGATAATGAATCCGAGGCCAGCGAGCCTCATGCTGCAAGGAGGCCGAAATGGATTCCGCGAAAACACTTGACTTCGAATGCTCGGCAATCGACGAGTCGGGGAAGTTCAAGCTCGAAAACACCGGTCGCGGGGAGGATCTATCCCCCGAATTCAGGATCAAGAACCTCTCGCCGGAAGCGAAAACGCTGGTCATAACCCTCGAGGACACGAGCCACCCGATCAAGGATTTCACGCACTGGGTGATATGGAACATACCGGCCACCGAGCATGTACTCGGCTCTATTCCCGCCGGCAAAACGGTTCTTGCTTTGGGCGGCGCACGCCAGGGCATCGCGTACGGCAACCATCGATACGCAGGCCCTAAGCCGCCGAAGGATAAGACGCACGAATACCGCTTCACTGTCTACGCCATCGACTACATACTCGACGCACCCCCTTCCTCCCGGAAAAAGAAGGTACTTGCCGAAGCGGCTGAGCACATCATCCAAAAAGGAACCGCTGTCGGGAGCTTCAAATAGTTTGGCAACGCATCCAGAAAAGGAGAGATTGATGGTAACCCTCATCACCGGAGCGAGCCACACGGGAAAGACCCTCTTGGCAACGAAGATCGCCAGGGAGACCGGCGCGGTCACGCTCTCGATCGACCTCTTGAAGATGGGACTTATCCGGTCAGGTCGCACCACGCTCACCCCCTACGACGATGATGAGATGGAGGAGTTCCTGTGGCCCATCCTTTCCGAGATGGCAAAGACGGCGATTGAGAACCAGCAGGACCTTGTCATCGAAGGCGGCTACATTCCGGACAACTGGAAAGACTCGTTCGATGACGATGAGCTTGAGAGCATCGCCGCCTATTGCCTCACGATGAGCGAAGACTACATCAGAGGCCGCTTCGAAGACATCGCAAAGCACGCCAATGTCGTAGAGGCACGCTTGGACGACTCCGGCCTCTCCGAAGCGGAGCTGGTTAGAGAGAACGCACACTACGCAACGCTGTGCGCTGCTGGGAGATACACCGCCATCCCCATCGAATTCCCATACGATGCGGACAAGGCATTAAAGGAGATCGTTTCTCGATGCTGATACGCGCATACAGCCCCGATGGCGCCGATGCCACCGCGCAGCTCTTTCGCGAGACCATCAGCGAGGTCTGCAAGGACGACTACACGCCCGGGCAGCTTCGTGCGTGGACGTCCGGCTGCGACGACCTTGAGGCCTGGAACGCTTCGCTGCATGCCAACGACGCTCTCGTCGCCGAGGAATTCCGTGTCTGGTCGTCGAAGTCGTCACGCTTTCCGGCAATCCTTGAGATGACCGAGATGGATGCCGATGTGGCCGACACCGAGGACTATGGCGGCAGCAACTGTGATCGGCGACTGCTGCCAGATGCCCAGAAGGACGAACGCCGCCACCGGGAGCGTCGCCAAGGGCACAGGGATGAAGCCCAGGGGCCGGTACATGTCCCGTACTTCCCCATCACTTCTAAAGTAGCGCGCCCAGGCAGCCTCGTAGAGCAGCATCAGGGCAAACGCCGGCGCGAGCCACAAGAGCCAGGGCATGGCCGTAGCCCTCCGGGCAGACGAAAACTAGGGCCGAAGCTGTGACGGCGACCTGGCCGACACGCTCGTGGATGCAGAGTGCAGGGCTTTCGCGCTCTGCGATTTCGCTGTACCCGAGGGGCTGCCTTCTCCCCCAGATTATGTTAGGCACGAACAGCATGACGAGCATGACCAAGCCGACTGCCGAGAAACCGAACTGCATTTTCACCTTCTATCCCAATTCTAAAACCAAGCAGTGACTTCGAGTTGACCGCCAAAAGAGTTATTTGACGCAGCGAAAGGTGACCGGCGCCTCCAGTTGCTTGCCCTCGTGGCCCCTGAGGTAGCGAACCATGGCATCGACCAGGCTCTCCCCGTCCCGCGGCGCTCACGGCCTTGCGGATGCCCGGCTCCTCCCTCGAGATGAACCGGTAGCGGGAGCCGCACGCCGCCTATCATATCCATCAAGGTAAACGACTGCAATGCCTGGGCAGCCTCTTGACTGACCCCTGCGAAAGCGCCGGCAAGCTTATTCCGCAAACTTAACGGGGTGTTTTACCCCGTGTAGGCTTCATCCTTGCTGGAGGTAAAGTCGTGCTCGCGGAGGTATGTCTCATCGCTCGCGTCCTCGGGGATGTCGATGCGCTCCAGCTTGAAAATCACCGGACGCGTGCCATCGTTGCAGCAGGCGATCATCACGCGATCGTCGTTCGTCCACTTTTCCAGCCGCCCTCTGAATCCGTTTCTTCTGGAATGACGGACACGCAGATTCAGCTAAACTAATGAGACTGCCACTATTCCCTCTGACACTGGCCAATCCGCCATATCATCCTGATTTATGTTCTTATTCACACTTTTACGTCCTTATTTTTGATAGTTTTGACACTTTTACGTCCTTATTTTTGTATACTTGAGAAAACGACGAGGAAAGGGAGCCCGTGGAACGTTTTCTGATGCATGACCTTAAAGCCTGGAAGGACAACGCCAGCCGAAAGCCCCTCATCATCAATGGAGCTCGCCAGGTGGGTAAAACCTGGCTCATTAAAGAGTTCGGAAGGCTCCATTACGAAAGCGTCGCCTACGTAAACATGGATAACAATGCGCCCATGCGTGACTTGTTCAATGCAGGATACGATATCGATACCCTGCTTGCCGGCATCCAATTGCAAACAGGCACCACCATCGACCCCGCCACAACCCTCATTGTGTTCGATGAAGTGCAGGAAAACCCCAAGGCCCTTACCGCTCTCAAATACTTCGGCGAAGATCCCCGTTCGTTCTCGATTATCGCCGCCGGCTCGCTTCTCGGCATACTTCTTCAGAGCGGAACAGGATTCCCCGTCGGGAAAGTGGAGACACTCAATCTTTACCCACTTTCTTTCCAGGAATTTGCCCTTGCGTCAGAGGGCGCCGCGTTCGTTAACGCACTGCAGAGCTCCGATCCGTCCCTCATCCAGGCCTTCAAATCGCGAGCGATTGCTCTTCTGAAAAGCTACTACTTCGTTGGAGGAATGCCCGAAGCCGTCGATGCCTTCCTCGCGAGCGGCGACTATCAAGCCGCTCGCACCGTCCAACGCAGAATCCTCGCAGACTACGAGCGCGACTTTTCAAAGCATATTCCCCCGCGTGAGGCCGAGCGCGTTTTTGCCGTTTGGGATTCCATCGTCGCGCATCTTTCCCAGGAAAATAAGAAGTTCATTTTCGGACGGCTTGCGAAAGGGGCCCGCGCAAAAGACTTCGAAAGCGCACTTACCTGGCTTAGGCAGGCGGGCATCATCTATCAAGTTCCACGCGTCACCAAGCCGGGCATTCCGCTTAAGGCCTACCGAGACGCCGGCGCCTTCAAGGCTTTCCTCTTGGATGTCGGCCTTCTAGGCGCCATGAGCGACGTAGACAGCGACAGCATTCTCAACGGAAACAGCCTGTTCGAAGAATTCAAGGGAGCCCTTACCGAGCAGTACGCCTGTCAAGAACTCGTGGCATCCTGCCGCCTTTCCCCTTGGTATTGGTCGGCGGAGAATTCGCGGGGAGAGCTGGATTTCCTCGTTCAAAACAAGGGGAACATTTTCGCTATCGAGGTAAAGGCGGAAGAGAACTTGCGCGCCAAAAGCCTACGCAGCTTCAAGGAAAAGTACCCCGCTGTTCACGCCCGACGCTTCTCCTTGTCGGACTATCGCGAACAGGAATGGCTGACGAACGTGCCCCTTTACCTGATGGGAAACGCAGCGCTATGGCTAAATTGAACCCGATGCCCCTTGCTTCGGGTTCAATTTAGTGACGCGGCAGAGATTCACGAGCATGGTTCGTGACACGCGCACGAAATCACTTTGAGATAGCGGCAAGCTGGGCCTGAATCCGTCGGCATGGCTCTGGCCGCTTCGATATGAGAAAGACGGCGGTCGACAAGGAGCATGGCGCGCATCAAGTGATCAATCTGAGCCTCGATGACGCTTCTCTGCCGGCGCAGCGCGCCTCCGAATGCCTCGACGTCCTCGTCTGCGAACAGCTCCTTTATGGCACACAGGGGCGTTCCGGCTCTCTTCATGAGCAAGATCTCCTCAAGCACATCAAGCTGATCGTAGTGGTAGTACCGATAGCCGTTCTCCTTGACCACCGCCGGCATCTACGGCACGGCGGCGAAGATCACGAACTTGCCGAGCTAGCCAATGAGACAGGTCAGACGGTTGGCTGTCTCACCCGACGCAACAAAGCGTTGTCACTGCCGTCCCGCATGGCATGCGATAATAGACTCCAATCCGATTGAAAGGGTGGCCACCCATGGCGTTCGATTATAAAAAGGACTACAAGGAGTTCTACGCGCCTCCCAGGAAGCCGACCATCGTCGACGTTCCGCCCATGAACTACATCGCCGTTCGGGGCTCGGGCGACCCCAACGCCGAGGACGGCGAGTACAAGCAGTCCGTCGGGCTTTTGTACGCCATCGCCTTCACCATCAAGATGTCGAAGAAGGGCGACCACCGGATAGCGGGCTATTTCGATTACGTGGTGCCGCCGCTCGAGGGCTTCTGGTGGCAGGACGGCGCGACGGGCGAAATCGACTACGCGCGCAAAGAGGACCTGAACTTCGTATCCTGCATCCGCCTTCCCGACTTCGTCACGAGGGAAGATTTCGAATGGGCCATTGCCGAGGCTACGGCGAAGAAGAAGCAGGATTTCTCGAAGGTGGAATTCCTGCCCATGAGCGAAGGCCTCTGCGTGCAGTGCATGCACATCGGCCCCTACGACAATGAGCCGGAGACCATCGCGAAGATGCACGATTTCGCCGAGGACCAGGGATACGCGCCCGACTTCAGCGACACGCGCCTTCATCACGAGATCTACCTCTCTGACCCCAGACGCTGCGCACCGGAAAAGCTGAAAACAGTCATCCGCCATCCAATAAGGAAACAACCAACCGCCTGACTTGTCTCATCCCGGCAAAGCAACGAAAGCGCTTGCCTCTACCGTCCTCCTTCACTCCCCCCTGGCTTTAAACCGCTTCAAGGCATCGCTGTACTTTGCCACCTCATTGCGGTAGACGAACGAGAACACGACGGTGAAAAGAACCAGCAGCAGGAGGTATATCACCGCGAACGTGATCCACGCCTCCGGAACGTCGCGCGGCACCCAGCCGCCGAGCCATGCGCACGCGCCGAGGGCGACGATGCCGCAGACGCCGAAACCTAAGATGCGCACGGGGTATCCCGGTCGCTTCATGACGCGGTCGGTAAACCAGAGGCTCTGCAAGAGCGCCATGAGCACGCAGGCGCCCAGGATCGATGCCGACATGACGATGCCCTCAACCGGCCCGGCGAACACGAAGCCGACAATAAGCCACAGGGCCATCGCGATAGTAAAGTAGATGCACGCATGAACGAGCGCGTTCTTGACCATGCCTTTCACGGGTTCTCCTTTCAAAAGGGTTCACAGCCCGAGCTTCTTCTTGACCGTTGGTGCGAACTGACGCGATGCAACCACGTACTCCCCGTTGTCCATGAGAAGCTGCAGCCGGGCATTCGGAAACGGGCGCAAGCCAGTGACGCGGTAGAGGTTCACGAGCATGGTTCGCGACACACGCACGAATCCGGTGTGGCGAACCCTCTGCTCGATGTCGGAGAGCCTCAACGCGCTTTCGATGACCGCCTCCGAGGTATAGAGGAACGTATTCCCGTCGACTGATTCGCAGTACAGCACCTCGGCAGCGGGGATGCGTACCAGCTCTCTCCCCTTCCGCCCGACAAGCTCTGCTCCTACGCCGTTCAGCGCTGCCAATATTGCTTCGACCTCACGGTCTACCTCGGCGTATTCAACGAGCACGCTTGGCTCCTCAAGGCTTTTGTTCAGCTGAACCGACAGCTTCATGATCGCCTCCTGTTCATCCGCCGCCCATTATGACGATGAGGGAGACGTCCTTACATCAGAAAAGACTCGACTTGCAAAAGAGGCGATTCGAAATGCATGAGACAAGTTAGGCTGGCTGTTTCACTTCCCCTTCACCATGGACAGGGCTATGCGGCCTCGGTCGCGATCGATGGAGTCCACCCAAACGGTGACGGTGTCGCCGACGGAGACCACCTCGGTGGGGTGCTTCACGAAGCGGTTGGCCAGCTTGGAGATGTGCACGAGCCCATCCTGCTTCACGCCGATGTCCACGAAGGCGCCGAAATCCACCACGTTGCGCACGGTGCCCGTCAGCTCCATGCCCGGCTCCAGGTCGTCCAGGGATAGCACGGCACGGCTGAACACCGGGGCCGGGGCGTCGTCGCGCGGGTCGCGCCCGGGCTTCTCCAATTCCGCCACGATGTCGGTCAACGTCGGCAGGCCCACGCCCAGCTGTTGCGCCAGCGCATCCAGGTTGCCCAGACGCTGCCGCAGGTCGGGCACGCCGCCCGCCGCCACTTCCGCGGAGGTCACACCTCCGCGCTTGAGCACCTCGCGAGCCACGGCGTAGCTTTCCGGGTGCACGCCCGTAGCGTCCAGCGGCTCGCGCCCCTCGCGGATGCGCAGGAAGCCGGCGCAGTTCTGGAACGCCTTGGGCCCCAGTTTCGGCACCTTCTTCAGCTGCGCCCGCGAGGTGAAGGGGCCGTTTTCCTCCCGGTAGGCCACAATGTTGCGAGCCACGGTGGGCGTGACGCCGGCCACGTAGCCCAAAAGGCTGGCGCTTGCGGTGTTCAGATCGGCGCCCACCTGGTTCACCACGCGCTCCACCACGCCGGCCAGAGTGCGGGCCAGCTCTTTCTGGTCCAGGTCATGCTGGTATTGACCCACACCGATAGACTGGGGCGGAATCTTTACCAGCTCGGCCAGAGGGTCTTGCAGGCGGCGCCCCAGGCTGAGGGCGCCGCGCGTGGTCACGTCCAGGTCGGGGTGCTCCTGCGAGGCCAGCTCGGAAGCGGAATACACCGAGGCACCGGCCTCGTTCACAATGGTGTACTCCACGGGCCGCGGGTACTCGGCAATGAAGTCGGCCACTACCTCTTCGGTCTCGCGGCTGGCCGTACCGTTGCCGACAACGATGACGTTCGCATCGTAGCGATCGGCCCACTGGCGCAGGGAGCGTTTCGCCTCGGCCACCTGGTTGCGCGGCGGCGTGGGGTAGATGGTGCCGTGGTCCAGCAGCGCGCCGTACTCGTCGATGACCGCCACCTTGCACCCCGTGCGGTAGCCTGGATCCAGCGCGATGATGCGCGCCCCCTTCACGGGACGCTGACGCAGCAGGGCCTCGGCATTCTTGGCGAACACCGCAATGGCGTCCTTCTGGGCCCGCTCCGTAGCCGCCGCCCGGGCCTCGCGCTCCAGCGACGGCGCCATCAGGCGCTTCCAACTATCGGCAATGGTGCGCTGCAGCCATTCCAGCCAGGCGCTGCGCCCGCGCACGAAACGCCGCTCCAGCCGCTGGGTGGCCTCGTCGCCGTCCACCGCCACGGCCACGCGCAGCTTCCCCTCCTTCTCGCCGCGGTTCACCGCCAGCACACGGTGGCTGGGAATGCGGGCCAGCGACTCGCCGAAGTCCACGTAGGCGGCGAAGTCCCGAGCCGCTTCCTCAGTGGCGGCTCGCGAGGTGAGCTGCCCGGTACGCTGCACGAAGCCACGCAGCTCGTCGAGGGCGTCGGGATTGTCGGCCACCGTCTCGGCCACAATGTCGCAGGCGCCCTGCAGCGCGGCAGCGGCATCGGGATACGCCGTGCCCGGCTTCGCGAAACGGGCGGCTTCCCGCAGCGGATCGACCGCCGTGCGCCCCTGGGCCATGAGCGCGTTGGCCAGCGGAGAGAGCCCCGCGTCCCGCGCCTTCGACGCCCGCGTGACGCGGCTTTTCTTGAAGGGCTTATAGAAGTCCTCGACGCGCTGCAGGGTAGGCGCCTCGGCAATCTGGCGCGCCAGCGCGGTTGTGAGCGCCCCCTGCTCCTCGATGGCCGCGCACACCTCGGTCTTGCGCGCCTCCAGCCGCTCCAGGTAGTCGAGCCGCTCGGCCAACGCACGCAGCGTCACATCGTCCAGCCCGCCCGTGGCCTCCTTGCGATAGCGCGCAATAAAGGGAATAGTGCACCCATCCGCCAGCAGCGACACCACTGCCGCCACCTGGCCAGGCCGCATGCCCAACTCTTCAGCAACTACCTTCGAAACGTCCATTGAGTCCGCCATCCCCTAAAGCCATCAACCCTAAAATCAGTGCAGCGATTATACGGCAAGCGCCCCGGAATGTGCGGAACCGATCAGGATGAGACGAGTCAGACGACCGCCTGTCTCATCGGGACGAGACGTCGCCGCCGACCGCTTGTTGATTGTTTGTCCGTTCCCGTAGTTCGGGTCGTCGCCGCTCTAGGAAGGGCGGCTCCTCGCATTGTATAATGCCCCTTGACTCACACGCGGGGAGGACGAACTTGACAGAGCCAGCTCAGAAGAAGCACTTTGCCACCTGGACGATTGCCGTCCTCCTTATTTGCATTGCCATGGTGGCGGGCATTTTCGCCATTGCCCAGAAAACTTCGCAGGAAATGTCGGACTCGGCTATCCAGAGCCTGAACGAGAACCTCGAGCTGATGAAGAACACCATCGACGGCATCATCAACAGCGAGGTGGACTTCCAGGAGCTCATCGGCGAGGAAATCTCCCGCTCGGACGATCCGGACGCCTACATCCAGAACCTCCACGCCAGCGACGCCATCGCCAAAATCTCCATCGTCATGGCAGGTCAGACGGAGGGCCTCTCCAGCAACGGCGAGCCCTTCTCGCCCGACAGCCTCGACTTCTCGGCCGGGGGCACCATCCAGGGCAACCCGGTCTCGCAGTCCTTCGTCAACGATACCGGCACCTGGGCCTACACCATTGCCAGCCCGCTCACGCGCGACGGCGCGGACATCGGCACGCTCTACGTGGAGTACGTCTACGACACCATTGCCGCCGCCCTGCCGAAGAACTTCTACAACAACCAGGCGGTGTTCTACCTGATGGATTCCGCCAACGAGCGCTTCGTGCTGAAGCCCGATGGCCTGGGCGACCGCGAGGCGGGCCACCTCAACCTGGAGGACTTCTACCGCGCGAACAACATTACCAGCGAGGCCATCATCACCATGGTGCGCCAGGGCATCGAAGAGGGCCACAACGTGCTGTTCGCCCATGAGGTCCAGGGGCGCGAGTCGCTCTGCTTCCTGTGGCCCGTCAACGGTGGCACCGACTTCATGATCGGTTACGTGCCCATGGATGCCATCCAGAAGGAGGCCCACACGGTAAACGACGCCATCGTGGCCGTCACCGCCATCACCTTCCTGGCCATTGCCCTGTGCGTGGCGCTCTACGCCCACAACCGCCGCAAACAGCAGCAGGTGCAGCGGGAGCGCGAGGCGGAACGAGCGCGTCACCAGGAGGAACTGGCCCGCGCCCTGCACGATGCCGAGGTAGCCAACGAGTCGAAGTCGGCCTTCCTGGCCAACATGTCCCACGACATTCGCACCCCCATGAACGCCGTCATCGGCTTCACCACGCTGCTGATGAAGGAGGCGGACAATCCCGAGAAGGTGCGGGAGTGCGCCAGCCGCATTATCGCCTCGGGCAACCACCTACTCGACCTCATCAACGACGTGCTGGACATCTCGAAGATCGAAAGCGGCAAGGCCACCATCACCCTGGCCGAATTCGATCTGGCCGATTCGCTGCACGCCATCGAGGCCATCGTGACACCTCTGGCCGAAGCGAAGCACCAGACCCTGCACACCGAAGTGTCCGGCATCGACCGCGAGCGCTTCATCGGCGACGAAACCCACCTGAACCAGGTGCTTATCAACCTGCTGTCCAACGCCGTGAAGTACACGCCCGACGGCGGCACCATCCACCTGCGCTTCCTGGGCGGCAAGGTGCACGCCAGCCAGTACCAGCCCCTCACCATCGAGGTGGAGGACACCGGCTACGGCATGACGCCCGAGTTCCTCGAGCACGTCTTCGACTCGTTCACCCGCGCCGAAGACAGCACCACCAACAAGATCCAAGGCACGGGCCTGGGGCTTTCCATCACCAAGAGCCTGGTGGAGCTCATGGGCGGCAGCATCGAGGTCACCAGCGAAGTGGGTGTGGGCTCGCTCTTCCGCGTTCGCCTGGAACTGCAGGTGGCAGAAGAGGACACGGCGGCCGGCACGCCCGAATCGCCCGATCAGCGTCGCGCGACCGAGGCCGACAGCGCCGCCTGCGCCAACGCCCTTCAAGGCAAGCACTTCCTGGCCGCCGAGGACAACGCCTTCAACGCCCTGCTGCTGGAGGAGCTGCTGGAACTCGAAGGTGCCACCGTGGAAATTGCCGACAACGGGCAGATTGCCGTCGAGCGCATGCAACAGGCAGCGCCCGGCGAGTTCGACGCCATTCTCATGGACGTGCAAATGCCCGTCATGAACGGCCACGAGGCCACCCGTGCCATTCGCCAACTGTCCCGCGAAGATGCGGAAAGCCTGCTCATCATTGCCATGACCGCCGACGCCTTCGTGGAAGACGAGCGCGCCGCCCTGGCCGCCGGCATGAACTACCACATCGCCAAGCCCATCAACATCGACGAGCTGAAGCGCGTCGTGTTCGAGTTCGACCATCAAGCGTAAAAACGAGGGGGATCCACCCATGAAAAAACCGCAGAAGACGACTGCCCTGAAGCCGCGGCGCGCCCGACGCGCTACCGCGCTCATCACCTCGGGCATCCTGGCGCTCACCCTGTGCGGCGGCTGCAGTAGCACCGCCGACGAGCCGGTCAACCTGGCCGTCCAGTCAGGCGATGAGACCACGTCGGTCACGTTCTTCTCCCCCATGGAAAAGGTAAGCGCCGATTCCGAGAACACGGCCCGCACCGCCAGCGACCTGACCATGGCCATGGCCGAGGACCAGCTGGGGCTGACCGTCTCCTACCAAACCTACACGGCCGAGAACTATCAGGACAAAACCTACGACGACGTGTGTCTGGAGCGCGCCCGCAACAACCGCGACGATATGTACCTGCTGAACACCGACGCCATTGTGGCCCTGGGCAAGGAAGGCAAGCTGGCCGACCTGTCGCAGCTCGCCTGCGCGAAAAACCTGCGCGAAGTGGTGAAGACCGCCAACACCGTGGACGGCAAGCGGGTGGCCATTCCGCAGGAGGTGGTGGCCTACGGCCTGTTCATCAACGAGGACATCTTCAAGGAATGCGGGCTTTCGATGCCGAACGCCCCCGTGGGTGCCAACCGCTGGTGGCTCGAAACCTTCGTGTTCGCCCAGGCCTACGCCGACCTGTACAACGGCGGCGACATCGAGGCCGAGGTGGCCGCGCTGAACTCGGGCGAGAAGAAGTACAGTGACTACATGCGCAGCGGGTTCGAGTTCTTGAAGCAGCTGATGGATGCCGGCTACATCGATGCCGAGAACGCGCTCGTCAGCGAGGCCTTCGAAGGCAAAGGCGAAGGCGCCGAATTCATGGCCGGGGAGTGCCCCATCGTCATGGCCTACTGGGGCGCGGCCAACACCGACACCGCCTACGGCAACCCCAGCTTCAACCTGGAAGTCATCGGCTTCCCCAGCTCCCACGGTCAGATGCCCGTGCTGTCCATGACCGGCTTCGCCGTGGGCGAGGAATCGGCCAACAAGGAAGAGGCGCTTGCGGTGATGGGCGTCATCCTCTCCGACGAGGCGCTGCAGCTGTACACCGAGACCAACCGCGTCATTTCCCCGTCGAAGAACATCAAGGTGGACTGTATCGACGCCCTGAAGCCGCTGAACCAGAAGGTCGAGGACGAAATCTACGTGCTGGCTTCCAACGCCAGCATGAACGTCGAGCAGTGGGGCAACGTCTGCCTCATCGTACGCGACCTGCTAGCCGGCGCCTCCGTGGACGAATGCATGGCCGCCCTCGACGCCCTCCAAGAGGAAGCCATCGCCACCGCCCAGTAGGCACAGCCAGTGAGACAAGTCAGACGATTGGTTGTCTCACTGGCCGTCTCACTCACGGCACGCTTCGGTGTGGATTCGTTACGCACGGGGGCGTTTTGCCGTGATATAGTGACCGCGAAGCTTCAAATACCGCACAATTGAACTAAGGAGCTTTCATGGTTACCACCGAAGTGGCTTTCTCGCGCTCCACGTGGGAGCACTCCCGTTTGTTCAAAGAGGGTCTTTACGAGCTGGGCCGGCGCATGCCCATGGAGCTGGTGCGCCTCTACGTCTACGAGGGCGCCCGCAGTCCGCGGGTGCACACCGCCTGCTACCACCGCATCGACGAACTTCGCCAGCTGCGCACCCAGGCTATCCTGGCTGAAATGGACGCCATCGAGGCCCAGGCCGAGTCGTGGCTTGCCGAACACCCTGCCGAAGCCGCCCGCATTGCCGCCGCGGAGGGCCGCACGGTGGCCACTCCGGCCATGCTCCTGGGCACCGCCGTGGTAAACGGCACCAGCAACGTGCTCAGCTTCACCGCCGACACCTATGCCATCGCCCCCAACCTGCGCATCTACGAGCTGTTCTCCTGGTACAACGCCGGCGAGTCCTACGCCTAAGACGCTCCTGGGATACTTTTCCAACGCCCCGTATCGGAGCGTTTACGGGTCAGTAGCAACGGCGCTTCCCGCAGCAAAAAGCGCCTCCCCGTTCCTTTAGGATGAGCGCCAGCGTCATCGGAGCAGCGCCCACGACGGCGCCTTTCCGACGGCCCGCACGTCAAGCCGTTGAAAGGAACAATCATGGCTATTCTTTCCAACCCGTTTGTAATGGAAGTCCCGCGCAAGCTGACGGACGAAGAGCTCATCAACGCCATTCGCCAAGACATCGTTGGCGAGCTGGAGGCCATCCACGAGTACGACGCCCATATTCAGGCCACGGACAACGAGGATGCCAAGAAGGTACTCGCCGATATTCGCGACGAAGAGCGCGAGCATATGGGCGAGCTCATGGAGCTGCTGGAGCGCCTGGCGCCCGACGAGAAGGCCCTGAACGACGAGGGCCGCGAGGAAGTGCGCGAGATGCTGGACAAGAAGCCAGCCAAGAAGAGCAAGAAGTAGCACTTCCCGGAGAGCGTGCTTCTACAGGCGGCTCACGGCACGAGTGGGTGCCTCCGCCACGGCACCGGCACATCCCCTGCGGCGCTATACCCCCAGGTAATCCGCAAGCCCCGTCAGCGAGTTGAACTCGAGGGCGGGGTTTTCCTGTGCCAAGACTTCCGCAGAAAACATGCCCCACAAAGCCGCCACTGAGGTGCAACCAGCGGCATTGCCCGCCTGAATGTCGAAGGGGCTGTCTCCAATATAGAAGCAGGCCGTTGGATCGAGCCCCATCAGCGAGGCAGCCCGCAGAATGGGACCCGGGGCCGGCTTGTGTTCCGGCCAGTCGTCGGGAGCAATCAGTACGTCGAAGAACTCCGCTATGCCGCTCATCTCCAGGCCGCGCTGGGCCATGGCGTGACGCTTGGACGTCACCACGCCCATAGGAATGCCCGCCGATCGAAAACGCTCCAGCGCGGCGCGCGTATCGGGAAACGCCGCTATGCGCTCGTCATGGACGATGTCGTTGTGGGCGCGATACCGAACGAGCAGCTCATCGGCCTTCTCCTCGTCCCCTTGGGCAAAGTGCAGCATTTGATCGCGCAAGGGCGTGCCCACTCCGGCCATCAGCTCAGCATCGGACAACCCCAGGCCCTCTACCTCGTTCAGCGCATAGCGCATGGAGCACAGGATGATCTCGTAGGTGTCGATCAGCGTGCCATCAGCATCGAACAGCAGGCCCTGCGCCTTTGGCGACGCAGACCTGCCCGAGGCCTGAGATGCAACGAGGGAAACGGGAGCGCTCATGAGCTTCCTTTCAAGGGACGAGCCTGGATCGTTACGGAACGAGAAAAGGTTCCTGCCCCTATTATGCCAATTTATTGCGATTAGTTACCATAGGGGCTAGCACGAAAGCGCAACGGCGGCGCATCACTTTCCACCCACCTGGGGTTTCACAACCGATTCCGCGTGTTGAGCCCCGCGGGAAGGCCTGTCGAAGCCCAAGCACCCTCAATCTTGCGAGTTTCGCGCTAACAGAACGCAAAATAACGTCCGCTTTGAAGAAAAATCTTCCAGAAGCGCTCAGCACCAAGGAGGCGCGATGAACTCTAGGCCCCTAGCGCAGGCGACGGCGCACCCGATAGCGCAGGCGAAGATCCAGCGCGTCCTCTCGCTGCTTTTCGCCGGCCTTTTGGCGCTCTCCCTAGCGGTCAGCGCCGGATGCGCAGACCTCCAGCCCGTCAACGACGCCCCGGAGGCCAACACCCCCGCCGCAGCCACCTCTCACCTGACCTTCCGCAACGCTCATGCCTTGGAGGAGCACTTCGAGAAGCACGGGGCCGAAATGGGATGCGCCACGGCCGACGAGTACCTGGCCAGCGCCAACGCCGTCATCGCCAACCCAAAGTCGCTCCACAAGCTGCAAGCCGAAGACGGCGATGACCTCTACTTCCTGGAGCGTACCGGCGAGTTCGTCGTGGTGTCTTCCAAGGGGTTCATCCGCACCTACTTCATAACAGACCGCGATTACTACGACCGGCAGTAGCCCGTTATCGCACGCCTCCCGTCTTTCGGGACGAGCAGCGACCGGGCACCATTTGACAGTTCTCCAACCTGGGCCTGACGCCCTAGGCGGCACTGCCGGCACGCGCTACCATGACCTCATGATCTACATCACCGGCGACATACACGGCGACTTCCGCGACCTTATTGCGTTCAGCGAACGCCAAGGCCTTACCTGCGACGACATCGTTATCATCCTGGGCGACGTGGGCGCAAATTTCTACCTGCACGGCCGCGATCGCCAAACGAAGAAGAAGGCAGCGCGCATTCCCGCCACGCTGTTCTGCCTCCACGGCAACCACGAAGCGCGTCCTCAGTCGCTGCCCGAGTTGTACCACGAAAAGTCCTGGCACGGCGGCACAGTGTTCGTGGAAGACGCTTGGCCGAACCTCCTGTTCGCGAAGGACGGCGAGGTCTATGATTTCGACGGCTTTTCCACCATTGCCATCGGGGGCGCCTACAGCATCGACGCGGAATGGCGCGTGCGCGAGGGCCTGCCGTGGTTTCCCGACGAGCAGCCCGACGATGCGGTGAAGGCTCGCGTGGAGGCAGCCCTGGCAGCGCGCGGATGGCAGATCGACGTGGTGCTGTCCCACACCTGCCCCGCCAAATACACCCCGGTGGAGGCCTACTTCGAGGGCATCGACCAAAGCAAGGTGGACAAAAGCACCGAGAACTGGCTGGGCAGCCTAGAAGACCGGCTTGACTACCAGCGCTGGTGCTGTGGCCACTGGCACCTCAACAAGCACATCGACCGCATGGATTTCCTCTTCGGCGATGTAGAAGAATTCGCCGCCGGCCTGGTGCCATTCGATGCTTAAAATCCGCGCTAGGACGCCGCAAGATTCTCGCCTTCCTCCTCTCGGCTTCCGTTCTTTCTGATAAGATTAACGGAAGTGAAATTAACTTCACTTCCGTTAATCTGGAAACAAGGAAGCGAACTTAGACCCATGAATAAATGGCCTGCCGTAAAAACGGAATCTGTTTCCTGGGAGCGAACCGAAGAGGACCTTCTCCTCATCCCCAAGTCGCGACGGCGGAAAATTATCGCCACCTACGAAGCCGCCATCCCTGCCACCCTGCAAAACCAGCAACTCATCCTCTCCCCTGAGCTGGCCGAGCGCCTTGCCGACGCCCGCGCAAGACTTGCGCGATTCGATGAGCAGCAGGCGACTCTGCCCTACAATTTGCCCAGCCTCCTCCTGCGCAGCGAGTCGGCGGCCAGCTCGCAAATCGAGAATCTCACCTCCAGCGCACGGAATATCGCCCTCGCCGAGCTTTCCCCATCGGCTCCGAAAAACGCGCAGATCATCGCCGGCAACATCGACGCGATGCGATGCGCCCTCGGACTCACCGGCCCACTCAGCGTCCCCCGCATTCAAGACATCCACCGTCAGTTACTCAAACACGCCGACGAGCCTTTCGCTGGCACGCTGCGCTCCGAGCAAGTGTGGGTCGGCGGCACGCCCTACAGCCCTCACGGAGCCTTGTTCGTACCCCCTCATGCCGACCGAGTGATCGATTGCCTGAACGATCTCTGCGCTTTCACGCAGCGCGACGACCTCGACCCCATCGCCAAGGCGGCCATCACCCACGCTCAGTTCGAAACCATCCATCCCTTCATCGACGGGAATGGCCGCACAGGCCGCACCCTGCTTCACTACTTGCTGCGCGAAGATGCGGTTCTGCGCCGCGCAACCATTCCCCTTTCCGCCGGGCTGCTGCACGATATCGACAACTACATGGAGGCGCTGCGCCTCTACCAGCAGGGCAAGCCTGAGCCCATCATTGAACAGCTCATCGATGCCATTGATCTCGCCATCGTCGTCTCACAAAGGACTTCCGAACGGGCACGTGCGCTTTTGGAAGACTGGGAAAGCGCCATGCACGAGCGCGTAACGGCGAAGATTCGCCACCTGCCAGCGCTCCTGGTAGAGCAACCTGTCGTGGATTCGGCTTTTGTCGCGCAACGACTCGGCATCACCCGCCGCGCCGCCATGGATCTCATCAACCGTGCATGCGAATACGGAATTCTCAGGCCCATCGGCAATGCGAAACGCGGGGAATTCTACCAAGCGCCAGCTATGCTCGACATGTTGGACGCAATATCAAGCATGGCCGGAATTCGTCGCATGCTTGGAAGCGCCCGCTAGGAGGAACTATGCGTACCTTTATCGCCCTAGATTTGCCAACGGAATTCGCCGACGGTTCGGCCGCTTTGGCCCGCATGCTCGGCACCTCTGTAGAAGGCCGCTTTCTGCCGCGCGACACCTATCACCTGACGCTCGCCTTCCTCGGCGATATCGAGGACGCCGAAGCCGCCCGCGCCATGGACGCCATAGACGAGGCCTGCGATAAGCTGCGGGAATCCGAAGAACCCGTTCTACTCGCCCCCGACGGCCTAGGGAAGTTCGGCCGTCCCCACGATGCCACCCTCTGGCTCGGTATTGCCAAGTTGCCGCCCTTGGAAACTCTGGCCGCCACCCTGAAGGAAGCCCTCCGCGCCCGCGCCCTCCCCTTCGACGACAAACCTTTCCTGCCACACGTCACCTTGGCTCGCCGCGCCCGGCTCCCAAAAGGCGATCTCCCGTCCTTGGCATTCCCCCTCCCCACCAAAACCGAAACCCTCACCCTCTACAAAAGCACGCTAGACAGAGATGGCGCCACCTACAAGCCACTCTACCAGCAGACGCTGGACGACTAGTTGCCCTATAATGGCAGCATTGACCGCTAAGAAGCCGAAGGAGGCCCCATGCTTGACGAAGTGCTCTTCATGCAAACGCGTCTCTTTCGCAGGTTCTGGCAAGAGCATCACATGACGCTCCACGAAGCCCTTGCCCTTTTCGAGTCCCACCGCGTATGGGACTTCATCGAGAGCTGCTACGACGCCCTGCTCACCAGCAGCGACGATTGCGCCCTCGCCGACATCAACCACCTACTCGCCAGCCAGGGAGTCGCCCTGTGAACCTGCAGGACGGTAAATCTCTTCCGTCCTGTCTAGAAGCACTCCGCAAGCCGTTCTCGTTAAACGATGAGATTATGACAACAACAGCCGACCTCATTTTTTGCGAAGCCGTGCAAGACCTCGCTAAGAAAACAGGTCAAGCCCTCGCAGAGGTTCGGCGTGCCGCCATTGAATCACGCGCTTATGAGGCTCTATACGATCCTGAAACCGGCATGTGGGGAGAGGGCCCTGATTCATTTGCGGAGTTTATCAAGCGCGATCGGCCTAACAGCATACAGGGCGCCGCCTGAATGAAATCTGTCGGAAGTACGTCTCGAGGGGAAATATGCGCAGAAAGACAGTCAAGGGCATCTGCCACGTCTGTGGGAAAACGACCGATTTAAGCTTCGAGCATGTTCCTCCGCGTGCCTTAAGTAATACTAGTCCGGTAAAAAAGTATTCGGGTGTTGAGTTAGCCCAAGCTACAGGATCGCTTTTTAATGCTAGTTTCGATGGAATTCGTTATAAATCCAGCCAACGAGGATCCGGTTTCCAAACGATCTGCGCTAGCTGCAACTCGTATTTTGGGCGACACTATGTTAGTGAATATTGCGAATTCTCTGAGGCACTGGGCAGCTTACTGCTATCTAACCCACCAAGCAAAGAAGAATTAGGCATCCACCTTGAACCGAGAAGCTTGAATGGACTGGCATTTATCAAGCATATTGTCAGCAACTTCTGTGCTAGCTCGCAGACTGGAACCCTCTTTACATGCCGAGATTTTCTTTTGGATCACAAAAGCAATGCGTTTCCGAGTCATCTGAAAGTATATTTGTTTGCCGTACCTGACCCTGGACCGTTGTTTGTCACCACAGGCTGGACAAAGATGCTTATGCAGGACGGCTCGATTGTAACTGCTAGCTACCTGGCCTCATTTCCTCTTGGTTATTCACTCGTGGACACAAACGAGACAAACACGGATCCTTGCTCTCTGGGCTGCGATATCACTGCTCTCGCCTATCGACCGTGGGAAAGCATCTCATGCTCCTTGGATCTACCATATAAGACCATCGAGAACACTTTTCCCGCCCCTCGTTATTAGCAGCAACAGCTCCCGCAAATGACCATTTAGCTG
>CAJUFS010000028.1:0-5872 GCA_910585575.1 uncultured Adlercreutzia sp.
GCACTCGGTGAGAAGAACAGGTATGTGCCGATATTCGCTTGTCACGGTTCCGCTGCCCACCGCGTCCTAGGTGAACAGGAGGCCCAAGTCCACCGAAGCGAGCTCGTCCTCATAACGCTGGGCATCCCAGATCTCGAAGCGGCTCCCGTTGCCCACAATGACGACATCTTTGTCGATGCCGCAGGCTTCGCGCATGTCCGCCGAGAGCATGATGCGGCCGGCCGAATCGACCTCCACATCGCGAGCGCGGCTCTTCAGGGCGCGATGGTACGCGTCCTGCTTCCGATCGTTGGCCCTCCGCTCGGGGAAGGCGCCGCTCATAACGCTCTCGACCCACTGGTTGAAGCCCGGCGCCTCGAACGCGTAGACGCATTCGTCAAACGGGTTCCGGGTGACCGTGAGATCGCTGGAAAGAACCTTGCGGAACTTCGCGGGAAGGGTAACGCGTCCTTTGCCGTCGACTTTCAGACGAAACTCACCGTTCAAGTCCACCTCGGTACGAGAGGCTTGATCAGCAGTTTCCATGTCGTCGGCGTGGGCCACGGCTTCCTTTCCAAGCTGCGTTTTGAGTGGGATTTGAGTTCGTTAGTAGTGCGTTTCGAAATCCCGCTCGGTCTTTTTCCACGTCCTGCATACTACCCCACTTTCCCCCACTTCGCAACATTTTCTCCCACTTTTGGCCCCATTTTGACCCACTTTACCGCCGCAAGATCTGGCAGAGAACAACGAAGAACGGAAAGAGAAATCAATATGTTGTGGTTCATTTTGATGAATGATGGAAGAGACCACTAGATATGCAAGATGCAGCAAAACGATGTTGACGTCGTGACAACGAACAAGGTATCGAACGGGCTGTGCATGACTTTTGGAGACCGTGACATTTCGACCCACCAACGGCGGTACAATGAGCCTGCCCACCCAAGACAGGAAGCCTTTATGTTCGAATTGGAAAACGCCCTCGACGAGTACTTGTCCTACCTGCGCATCGAGCGGGGCTCGTCGCCGCGCACGGCCGAGGCCTATCGACGCGACCTTGAAGGCTACCTGGCCTTTCTCGATGGCGAAGGGGTTGAGGCCATCGCTGATGTCACCCGCGACAAGGTTGTGGGCTACGAAAAGGCCCTCCAGGACGAGGGCTTGGCGGCTACCACCGTGCGCCGGCGCATCTCGGCGGTACGCGGCTACCACCGCTTTCTCGTACGCGAAGGACTCACCCAAGCAAACCCCGCGGAGGCGGTGAAAATCCCGAAAGCTCCCGATAGGCTGCCCGATGTGCTGAGCATCGAGGAAGTGGGGCGCATGATCGACGTCTACGTCGACGAGCGTCCCCAGGGGCTGCGCGATCGCGCGCTTTTGGAAGTGCTCTATGGATGTGGGCTGCGCGCCAGCGAGATTTGCGACCTCAACATGGACGGGCTTTTTTTGGACGACGGCTTTCTGCGCGTGTTCGGCAAGGGGTCTAAAGAGCGACTGGTGCCCATTGCCGGTGCCGCCGATAAGGCCCTGCGTCGCTATTTGGCCGAGGGGCGCCCGGCCCTGGCCCGCAAGGCATCCGCGCCCAGCGCCGACAACCAGGCGGCGGTGTTTCTCAACCAGCGCGGCGGCCGCCTGGGACGCCAGAGCATTTTCAACTTAGTGCGCAAGGCGGGCAGCGCCATCAACCGCTATGACCTGCACCCTCACACGCTGCGGCACTCCTTTGCCACCCACATGCTGAAAGGCGGTGCCGATTTGCGCGTGCTCCAGGAAATACTCGGGCACGCCGATATGTCTACCTTGCAGGTGTACACGCACCTGGACCGCACGCACTTGCACGAGGAGTACATCAGCGCGCACCCGCGCGACAAGATGGATCTGGCGTAACGCCCCTATTTCCGCTTGCGAAATCGCAGGGCGCGAGCAGCCGATTCCTTTTTGCGATGGAGCGTGGCCCGGCGAAACATCTCCGCGCAGAAGTCCTTCGCCTTATGGGCGCCGCGGCTCACCGTGGGCACCAAATTGGCATCGTCGGAGGTTTTCCAGTCGAAGTACACGCTGAAGTAGCGCAGAAACACGACGGAGAACACACAGGCAATAGCGGTGAGCACCAAATTCGACCCAAGAAACGCCATGGTGGCGAACACTAAGGCTCCGGCCAAGCCAGCTACTGCGTAGAAATTCGATCGCTGGAAGATACCCGGGGTCTCCCCCACGGCGATATCGCGCAGGGCACCCCCGCCTACCGAGGTGAGCGCCCCTAAGATGACCACCATGATGAAGCCCTCGCCGCACTGGAACGCCTTGTTGGCGCCGGCCAGGGCGAACAAGGCCACCGACAGGGCATCGGCAAAGAAGAGCAGCTGCCCCTCGTGCTTGAACAGGCCGCGGAAGTAGAACACGAACACCGCCAGGCCCATGCATATGAGGATGACCTCAGGGTACTGCATGAAGTAGACGCCGTGGTCCTGCAGCAGCAGGTCGCGGATAATACCGCCGCCATAAGCCGTGAGCAGCCCCAGCACCACGGTGCCCACGATGTCGAGCTTACGGTCGCAGGCGAAGATGGCGCCGGTGATGACGCCCACGGCCACCGAGAAGAAGTCGGCGCCAAAGGGCACCTGCAAGGTAGCCCCGTCTGCGAAGAACTGCTCCATTACTTGTGATAGTAGCGGTGCTGCTCGTACTTGGGCTCGCAGCACACGTTGATGCCCAGGGTGCGGTAGAGCTTCTCGTCGGCCGCCGAGATGATGACCGAGAAGTAAGCGTCGCAGCCGCGCAGTTTGTCGGCATTGTCGATGAGCTCGGCTGCCAGCGGGTTGGTCACCGAGCTGATGGACAGGGCCAGCAGCGTCTCATCGGAGTGCAGGCGCGGGTTGTGGCTCTTCAGGTGCTCGGTCTTCAGGTGGCAGATGGGCTCGAGCACGTCGTCGGAGATGACGTAGAGCTCGTCATCGACCCCCGACACGCCCTTGAGTGCGTTCATGAGCAGTGCCGATGCGGCGCCCAGAAGGTTCCCCGTCTTGCCCGTCACCACGCGGCCGTCGGGCAGCACCATGGCGCCGGCCGGGCCACCGGTGGTTTCCTCCTTCAGCAGGGCCGCCGAGCGCGCCGGCGACAGGTTCTGCGTGATATTCGCCTGGTTCATCAGAAGCTCGATCTTCTTGAGCGCTTCCTCGCCCGTGCCCGTGCGCTTGATCTCCTCGGCTGTTTGGAAGTAGCGGCGCACAATCTCGTTGTTGCCGGCCTCGCGGCACACCTCGTCGTCCGAGATGGCCAGCCCGGCCATGTTCACGCCCATGTCCGTGGGCGACTGATAGGGGCACTCCCCCGAGATGCGCTCCATGGTGGCGCGCAGCACCGGGAAGATCTCCACGTCGCGGTTGTAGTTCACCGTGGTCTCGCCATAGGCCTCCAGGTGGAACGGGTCGATGATGTTGTCGTCGTCCAGATCAGCCGTGGCGGCCTCATAGGCGATGTTCACCGGATGCGACAGCGGTAAGTTCCAGATGGGGAACGTCTCGTACTTGGCGTAGCCGGCGGTAACCCCGCGCTTGTGCTCGTGATAGAGCTGCGAGAGACAGGTGGCCATCTTGCCCGAACCGGGACCCGGGGCCGTCACCACCACGAGGGGCTTGGTGGTCTCGATGTACTCGTTCTTGCCAAAGCCCTCGTCGGAGACGATGTGGTCGATGTCGTTGGGATAGCCGGCAATGGGGTAATGCAGATAGCTGGTAATGCCCATGGCCGTCAAACGCTTGCGGAACAGATCGGCGTTCGGCTGGTTGGCGTAGCGCGTGATAACCACCGAGCCCACCCTGAAACCCATGGAGCGGAAGATGTCCATGAGGCGCAGCACGTCCTCGTCGTAGGTAATGCCCAAATCGCCGCGCACCTTCGAGCGCTCGATGTCGTTGGCGTTGATGGCAATGACAATTTCCACCTCGTCCTTCATGGACTGGAGCATGGAAATCTTCGTGTCGGGCTTGAAGCCGGGCAGCACGCGGGAGGCATGGTAGTCGTCGAACAGCTTGCCGCCGAACTCCAAGTACAGCTTGCCGCCGAACTGGTCGATGCGCTCGCGAATGCGCTCCGCCTGCAGCTCGATGTACTTGTCGTTGTCAAATCCCTCGCGCATGGCAGTCCTTTCCGCAGTGCTCGCAAACGCTTACCGCCGGCCGGAGCCGGCAAGGCTTTCAAACTCCCAAATTATAGCCGAGAAGCAGCCAAGGCGAGCCCGCCGCTTTCCCCCGGACAAGAAATGCGGACAAACGCGCTACCGTGTTTCGCCTTCGTTAAAACCGCGAAGAAGCGTAGCCGCAGCGGTCTCGAGGCTCCTACAATAGAAAAGCGTTTGGAAGTGCGCGCGATGCGGCTTCAGGCGCATTTTTTGTGCCTCTCCCCTCGCGCACCACGCGGCACAGCCCGCAAAGCGGGCAGAAGGGAGTCACCCATGGCTAAGCACATCTTCGTGACCGGAGGCGTGGTCTCCTCCTTGGGCAAGGGCATCACCGCCGCCTCCCTGGGACAGCTGCTGAAAGCGCGCGGCTACAAGGTGACCATGCAGAAAATGGACCCCTATCTGAATGTAGACCCCGGCACCATGAGCCCCTTCCAACATGGTGAGGTGTTCGTTACCGAAGACGGTCACGAGGGCGATCTCGATCTGGGCCATTACGAGCGCTTCATCGACGAGAACCTGTCGCGCGAGTCGAACTTTACCCAGGGATCCATCTACCAGACGCTTATCGCTCGCGAACGCCGGGGCGATTTCCTCGGGGGCACCGTGCAGGTAATCCCCCATGTGACGGAAGCCATCAAGGAGCGCATCCGCCGCGCCGCCGAGCAGTCAGGAGCCGACATTGTCATATCGGAAATCGGCGGCACCATCGGCGACATTGAAGGACTGCCCTTCATTGAAGCCGCGCGCCAGTTCAAGAAGGAAATGCCCGCGGGCGACGTACTGTTCGTCCACGTGACCTTGGTGCCCTACATTGCCGCCGCCCACGAGGTGAAGACCAAGCCCACGCAGCACTCCGTGAAGGAGCTGCGCAGCCTGGGCGTCCAACCCGACTTCATCGTCTGCCGCAGCGATCACGAGATCACCGATGGCGTGCGCGAGAAAATCGCCCTGTTCTGCGATGTGGACACCGACGACGTACTGGCCTGCCCGGACGCCCCCTCCATTTACGAGGTGCCCATCAGATTGTATGAGCAGGGCTTCGACATTTCGGCCTTGGCGAAGATGGGGCTGGCGCCCCGCAAGATCAACTTGAAGCCCTGGCGTGCCTTCCTGAAAGCGAAGGACGCCTGCGAAGGCGAGCTCGATATCGCTGTGGTGGGCAAGTACGTCAGCCTGCCCGATGCCTACTTGTCCATCCATGAGGCCCTGGTGGCAGCCGGCATTGCCGCAGGGCGTACCGTCAACGTTCACCTGATCGACGGAGAGGAGCTGACCGACGAGAACGCCGCTGCCACGCTGGGCGCCATGGACGGCATTCTCGTGCCCGGCGGGTTCGGCCAGCGTGCCTTCGAGGGTAAGATAGCCGCCGCCCGCTACGCCCGCGAGCACAACGTGCCGTTCCTGGGCATCTGCCTGGGCCTTCAAGTCGCCGTCTGCGAGTTCGCCCGCCACGTGGCCGGCTTGGAAGGAGCCACCTCGGCCGAGTTCGCCGACAGCGCCCCCGAAGGAGCCCCGCTCGTTATCGACCTCATGCCCGAGCAGGAGGATGTCGAGAACAAGGGCGGCACCATGCGCCTGGGCGCCTATCCCTGCAAAGTGGTCCCCGACACCCACGCCGCCGCAGCCTACGGCGAACCGATCATCTATGAGCGTCACCGTCATCGCTATGAGGTGAACAACGCCTACCGCGACACGCTGACCAGCGCGGGCCTT
>CAJUFS010000028.1:5882-29946 GCA_910585575.1 uncultured Adlercreutzia sp.
GATGAGCGCCTCACCGAGATGATCGAGTTGCCCGATCACCCCTTCTTCGTCGCCAGCCAAGGCCACCCCGAGTTCAAAAGCCGCCCCACCAACCCTCATCCCCTGTTCCAAGCATTCGTGGAAGCGGCAAACAAGCAGAAGAATGGCCAGGAATGAAGCACGCAACGCCAGGCCAACATCAAGAATGAAGACACGATCGGGACCGAAGACCGAAGAACGTAGAGTTAGGGAGCGTAGGACAGAACCAACTTAGGTTCCAAAATCCGTTAGCTCGGCCCCCATGGCACTGCCCGAACCAACTTAGGCTCCAAGAACCGCTAGTTCGGTTCCCGCAGGATTAGGCGGGACCAGCTTAGGTTCCAAGAACCAGCAGTTTGGTTCCCGCGACTCTGCCAAAACCGAACCGTTTGGTTCCCCCTGGCCTACAAAACACCAGGTCGGAAGACTTCCATTAGAGAAGCCGGGGTACCAAACCGCCTCCTATTGGAACCCAGCGATCGGCCCTGGATCGGCCCTGGGTCGGCACCGGATCGGCCCTGGATCGGCCTGGGGTGTCCTGGGACAAAATCGGACGCGATCTTGTCCCATCGTTCCAGCCCGAGGCGAGGAGCGGGCGGCCCCCCCCCCCGCCCCCGCAGGGCACCGTCTGAACACCAAAAAGAAAAGCGGCCGAAGGCCGCCCAGTGAAAGCATGAGGGAGCGCAGCGCACGAGCGAAGCGAGCAGCGGAGCGGCGCGTGCCCGGAGGGGGCGGCGGGACCGTCCGCGGACCAAGTGGAGCAGCCCGAGGCGATCCATAAGCGCGCTTTATACCGGCCGCTCGCGCCCCTCTTCCGTCGTCAAGATGACCGGGCCGTCCTCGGTAATGGCCACCGTCTTCTCGAAGTGTACCGAGGGTTTCCCGTCGGCTGTGCTCACCAGCCATCCGTCGCTGCCCGCCTTGGTTTTGCGCGTGCCCATGTTGATCATAGGCTCGATGGCCAGCACCATACCCGGCACCAGCTTGAGCCCCGTATGGCGACGACCGAAGTTGGGCACGTTGGGATCCTCGTGCATGTCGCGGCCGATGCCGTGGCCCACGTACTCGCGCACCACCCCATAGCCGCAAGCCTCGGCCAGCGACTGCACCGCATGGCCGATATCTCCCAGCCGCTTCTTGGGACAGGCCTGCGCAAGGCCCTCCCACATGCAGCGCTCCCCTACCTCGAGTAAACGCTGCACCTCGGGGGGAACCTCCCCCACTGGATAGGTCCAGGCATTATCCCCTACCCATCCGTCAACGATAGCGCCCGTGTCGATGGAGATGATGTCCCCTTCGCGCAGCTTGACCTTTCGAGAGGGAATGCCGTGGACAATCGCGTCGTTCACGGAAGCGCAAATAGAGCCGGGGAACCCGCCGTAGCCTTTGAAAGCGGGAATGCCGCCTTCGCGACGAATAGCCGCTTCGGCAATGGCGTCCAGTTCAAGGGTGGTGATGCCCGGTTCCACAGCCGCCCCCACCTCGCGCAAAGCCAAAGCGGACACGCGGCCCGCTTCCTTCATGGCCTCGATCTGGGCGGGGCTCTTCAATTTCACGCTCATGGATTCCCTTTCTAGCGATGGAGACGGCGGCTCACCTTGCGCACGGCCCCGGCAATAAACGACGCCTCGGGCCAGTTCAGCTTAAGCGCCGGCCCGAAGGTGACGGCAAGAGCCACCAGCCCTCCCGCCACTATGTAGCCGAAGGCCTGCAACACGCTACCGGACAGCGGCGCTACCGCCGTCTCGAGACCGAGCACCACCAGCCAACCGGCAGCAGCCCCCAAGCCGCCCAGCAAGAGGCCCCGGCCGAGAGCCACGAACACCGCCCCCAGCCCCATGGGCCCGTAATGGCGCCGCAAGTAGGCAAAAGCGACCACGTCGCCAATGACGTAGGACACGATGGTGCTGGCGGCAATGGCGTCAAGACTGACGGGCATCCCCTGCTGATAGGCCCAGGCAGCCCCGAGAGTCACGGCAATTTGCGCCATCACCGCCACGAAATTGATAACCGAGAAAACACCCATGCGGCGAATGCTGCTGAAAATCTTATTGAGGTAGGCGTTCACCCCGTAGAAGGGCAGCGCCACGGCCATCACTGCCAAGTAACTGGCAATCTGGCCAATGGCGTCGGCGGTAAAAGCGCCGATGTGGTAGAGCGTCACGAGCGGCGTGGCAAACACAATGAGATACAGGGCCATGGGAATCATAAGGAACAGGATCTGGCGCGTACCGTCGATGATGCCGTGCACCACACCGCGGATGTTCTCGTCAGCCTGCATGTCCGCCAACTCAGTGAACATCGAGGTGGTGACAGGCACCGCCAAAAACGAGTATGGGAACGTGAACCACAGGCGCGCATAAGCGATTACCGAAGGACCGTTATCGGCGAACACGTAAGAGGCGGCATTCTGAGCCGACACTGTCGCGAACGAGCACACGGTGACGAAGATGGCCGGCGCCCCCAAGCGCAGCGTATCGGCCAGGGCCGGATCGCGCCAATCAATGCGCGGCCGCAGGCGAATGCCCACCTTCTTGAGCGCTGGCAGCTGAAACGCCATCTGAACGAACACGCCCAGCGGGTTGCCGATGGCAATGGCAAAGAACGCAAGCGATTGATTGTGCTGGGCAATGACGGCGTACAAGATGAACGACGCGATGACGATCACATTGTTGAACACCGGCGCAAAGGACGACCAGAAGTACTCGCGATTGGCATTCAGCAGACCCGACACAATAGAGGACGCGCCATAGAACACAATTTGGATGGCGAAGAACTGGAAGAAGAACACCGAAAGCGCCATCTCGTCCTGGTTAGAATAGAAGCTCTGGGTGTAGATGACCTGCGCCGCAAAGACGATGCAGAGCGCCGAGACCACCCCGAGCAGCAGCACCACAATAGTGAGCAAGTTCGAGGCATAGCGGTTCCCGGCCTCCTGGCCCAGCTTCTTCTTTATCGACATATACACCGGCAAAAACGCCGTAACCAGCATGCCCCCCATGACCAGCTCGTACAGCATGTTGGGCAAGTTGTTCGCCACCTGGTAGGAGCTGGAGACGAACGTGGAGCCCAAAGCGAAGGCCATGGCCCAGGTACGGGCAAAACCGGTAATGCGCGAGATGATAACGCAAAGGGAAATGAGCGCCGCTGAGGCACCAACGGCCTCGGCTTGGGCCTGGGCATCGAGGGGGGCCGAGGCCGCTTCAGCCTCGACGATCTCCTGTTGACGCAGCGCCTCTTCCTCGACGGCCGAGGGCAGCGTGCGATCAAGGCCCGCATGAGAACCTACCACGGGAATGAGACCGGTTGCGCCTGGATCGGTAGGAGGGGTCAGCAGCGTCTTGTCCACGCCGCGGTGACGCCCCCGCGCCGGCGTGCGGCGCTCTTGATTGAGACGAGGATTGTTGCGGGGACCTGCGGCCGGGACCATAGGTTGCTCGGGGTCTGAGGGCCGCGACGCTGCCGTAACGCACCCGCGTTCCGAACGATCGGCCATCCTCTGCGAGATGCGCCGGCCTCGAGCTTCCGCGCCCGTTTCCCTTAGAGGTATGGGCGCACCGACGCCTTCCGGACGCGCAGCCGGCTTCTGCTTGCTATGGCGAGCTCGTTGGAGTTTGTCGGCCATGGATGCGCCTTCAGACCATCGGGTATAATTTCCCATCATAGCAAAGACGGAAAGTAGAGCCCCATGCATATACTTGTCGTGCGCAATAACTCCAATCCGCAGGCCATCGACGCCTCCCTCCTGGTCGCCACCTATCTGACGAGCCAGGGCATCGCGTCCACCGTAGTCGACTCCTCCTCGCTTGGCAACGACCAAGAGCGCGAGGCCATTCGCCGCCAACTTCCCGATGCCATCGACCTGGTCATCGTCCTGGGTGGTGACGGCACGGTGCTCCACACCGTGCACCTGCTCCACACCCGGCAAGTGCCTCTTCTCCCGATCAATTTCGGGCGTCTCGGCTTTCTGGCCAACGCCGACGACGCAGGGCTTATTCCCCTCATTGCCGACGCGCTTGCCGGAGAACTAGCCGCCGAGCAGCGCGCCATGCTTTCCATCCAGGTGGTGTGCGAAGACGAACGCGACCCCTACGACGCTGACTGCTACGACGAAGACGGCGGCTTTGCCGAGGAGGCTACCTGCTCACTTGACGAGGTCTCGCTGCCCACCATTTGGGGCTCGTGGGTGTGCGAGGACAAGTTCGGCGTTAATTCCCGCGGCTTGGCGGGCATCCGCCACTTCTTCGCCTTGAACGAGCTGGCTCTTACCCGGGGGTCCTTGGGACGCATTATCGAACTGTCGCTCGGCATATCCGGCACCACCGTGGATCATTTGCGCGGAGATGGCCTCATCGTCTGCACTGCTACGGGCTCTACGGCCTATGCCCTGTCCGCGGGCGGCCCTTTGGTCTCTCCGGGCTTCAAGGGCATGGTTGCCGTTCCCCTGGCACCCCACACCCTGCAATCGCGCGCCATTGTCACCGACTCCCACGACGTGATCGAGATCACGCTGAGCAATGCCGATGCCTTCCGCGAGGCCACCTTGTTTGTAGACGGCGAAATCGTGCCTTTCCCGCAGCCGCTGAAGAAAATCTACGTACAGCGGGCCGATCACCCAGTAACCCTGTTGCGCGTCGAGGGAGCCAGCTTCTACGAGCGACTCTCCCGCGATTTCTTTGGAGACCAATGCGCCTAGAGCCCGCTGCTCGCCTTTTCCCAAACAAAAAAGAAACCCCGCCGAAGCGGGGTTTCTTTTTGTGACGTGAGAAGTGAATTTACTCGGCGCCCTCGGTGTAGGCGCGGGTCACCGAAGAGTCCACGGGCACGCCCGGGGTCATGGTGCCGGACACCGTAATGGACTTCACGTACTTGCCCTTGGCAGCGGCCGGCTTCATGCGCAGGATCTCGTCGTAGACCGCGCCATAGTTCTGAGCCAGCTGCTCGGCGGTGAAGCTCACCTTGCCGAGGATGACGTGAGCGATGCCGTAACGGTCGGCGCGGTACTCCACACGGCCGCCCTTCAGCTCGTTGATAGCCTTGGCCACATCGTTGGTAACGGTGCCGAGCTTCGGGTTGGGCATCAGGCCACGGGGGCCGAGGATCTTACCCAGACGGCCAACCTTGCCCATCTGGTCGGGGGTAGCCACAGCTGCGTCGAAGTTGAACTCGCCGGCCTGGATCTGCTCCATGAGGATGTCGGTGCCCACGATGTCGGCGCCGGCCTCCTCGGCGGCACGGGCAGCCTCGCCCTCGGCGAAGACAGCCACGCGAACCGTCTTACCAGAGCCGTTCGGCAGGCTCACGGTGCCACGGAGCTGCTGGTCGGCCTGACGGGTATCGATGCCCAGACGGAAATCGCCGGTCACCGTCTCATCGAAGTTGGCGGTGGAGATCTCCTTCAGAAGCTTCATAGCCTCGAGGGGAGCCACGGCCTCGGCGGGAATCTGCTTCTCGGCAGCTTCGTACTTCTTACCATGCTTGGTCATGTGAAACATTCCTTTCGTGGTAATGGCGGGCGCTTCTAGCCCTTCCACAGTTGAATCTTAGTTATTCGGCCTTGCCCTGAAGCAGCGCGGCAACCTTGCGGCTGGGCACGTACTTCTTCTTCATCTCGCGACCCTCGATGCGCACGCCCATGGAGCGAGCGGTGCCGGCCACGATCTCCATGGCGGCCTCGATGGTGTTGGCGTTCAGGTCGGGCATCTTGATCTCGGCGATCTCGCGGAGCTGATCCTCGGTGAGGGTGCCCGCCACCTGAATCTGCGGAATGGCGGCGCCGCTCTTGATGCCGAGCTTCTCCTTGATGAGCACGGCCGCCGGAGGGGTCTTGCACACGAAGGTGAAGGACTTGTCCTCGTAGACGGTGATCTCAACCGGGATGATGGTGCCGGACTGGTCCTGCGTCTGGGCGTTGAACGCCTGGCAGAACTGCATGATGTTGACGCCCTGGGCGCCCAGTGCCGGGCCAACCGGAGGAGCCGGGTTGGCAGCGCCGGCGGGGATTTGCAGCTTTACAAATCCAGTGACTTTCTTGTCAGCCATCTGTGACTACCTTTCAGATGTATCGACTACACTTCTCTATCACTAAAAACTTCAGGTTCGCGAGAAGCCCCGGTCCACGCGGGCACAACCCCCAAAGTCAAAGTGCTTGCAAAATTAGATCTTCGCCACCTGGTCGAACGAAAGCTCAACCGGGGTCTCACGGCCGAAGATGGACACCATAACCTTGACCTTGCCGGCGTCGGGCATAACCTCAGACACCGTACCGTCGAACTCGGCCAAAGGACCATGGGTGACCTTGACCGACTGTCCCACCTCAAGGCTGGTGGAAGTCTTCTTGGGAGCCTCGCGGCTCGTACGCTTCATAATCTTGTTGTACTCTTCGCGGGTGAGCGCCTGGGGATTGCCCTGGCTGCCCACGAAGCCGGTGACACCGGGGGTGTTGCGCACCGCAGCCCAGCTGCGGTCGTCCAGCTCCATGCGCACGAGCACGTAGCCGGGAAACACCTTCTTCTCGCTTTCCACGCGGCGGCCGCCCTCTTTGATTTCGGTGACCATTTCCGTGGGGATCTCGATGCCGAACACGTTGTTCTCGAGACCCATGGCCTCGATACGCTGCTCCAAGTTCGACTTCACCTTGTTCTCGTAACCCGAGTAGGTGTGCAGCACATACCACTTCTTAGCCATCGGTTACGCCCCAATCCCGGAAATCAAAACGAGCAACGGAGTGATGATAGCGTTATCGAGAATCGCCACGAACACACCGAAGAACAACAGAGCCACCACGACCACGCCGCTCCAGCGGAGCACGTCGGTGCGCGTCGGCCACGTCACGCGCTTCATCTCGGCCTTCACGTCGCGGAAGAACTGGAAGCGCTTCTTCTTTTTCGGCTTCTCCTCGGACTTCTTCGAGGCCTTGCCGGTATCGCTAGACGCAGATTCGCTCTCGGAGCTTTTCTTGAAGAACGAGCCCTTCTTCTGTTCGCTCTCGGCAGCCTCGGTTACCTGAGGCTGAGGGTTGAGCGCCTCTTGCTCGCGCTCGGCCTTGCGCTGCTGACGAGCAGCGGATGCCTTAGCCTTCTGTGTCTTAGATTTCTTTGCCATGGGTTTCCTTATTCGACAGTTTCTGTCTTTGACATTCTTTGTCTAATCGCCAAAAAAGCAGCCATGGGCTGCTCACGGTAACAAGCTGGCAGGCCAGGAGGGACTCGAACCCCCAACATGCGGTTTTGGAGACCGCCGCTCTACCAATTGGAGCTACTGGCCTATGCCTGTTTCTTCCTTAACCTTTTATCGGGTCTCTTTGTGCACCGTGTGGGCGTTGCACCACTTGCAGTACTTCTTGAGCTCGATGCGGTCAGGATTGTTCTGCTTGTTCTTCTTGGTCGTGTAATTGCGGCGCTTGCACTCGGTGCAGGCCAGGGTGACCAGAGTACGCATGAATTCTCCTTTTACCTATAAAACGAAAGTGCAGGTTTGATCATACACATGAAGCGCAGGGTAAGCGGGGCTTGCCCGTTTGAGCAAGCCCCGCCAAATTCCAAGTAGTTTAGCTTACTTGAAGATCTTGGTCACGCGACCAGAGCCAACGGTGCGGCCACCCTCGCGGATAGCGAACTTCAGGCCCTCTTCCATGGCGATGGGGTGAATGAGCTCGCCCTTGATCGTCACGTTGTCGCCAGGCATAACCATCTCGGTGCCCTCGGGAAGGTGGGCAACGCCGGTCACGTCGGTGGTGCGGAAGTAGAACTGCGGACGATAGCCATCGAAGAACGGGGTGTGACGGCCGCCCTCTTCCTTGGTCAGGATGTAGACCTGGCCCTCGAACTCGGTATGCGGGGTCACGCTACCGGGCTTGCAGAGAACCTGGCCGCGCACGATCTCCTCGCGCTTCACGCCGCGGAGCAGGCAGCCGATGTTGTCGCCAGCCTGAGCCTCATCCAGCAGCTTGCGGAACATCTCGATGCCGGTGCAGACCGTGTTGGCGGTCTCGCGGATGCCGACGATCTCCAGCGGGTCGTTCACGTGCAGAACGCCACGCTCCACACGACCGGTGGCAACGGTGCCACGGCCGGTGATGGTCATGGTGTCCTCAACGGCCATCAGGAACGGCTTGTCGACGTCACGGTCGGGCGTGGGGATGTAGGAGTCAACGGCGTCCATGAGCTCCCACACCTTCTCCTGCCACTCCTTGTCGCCCTCGAGGGCCTTCAGAGCGGAACCGCGGATGATCGGGGTGTCGTCGCCGGGGAACTCGTAGCTGTCGAGCAGCTCGCGAACTTCCATCTCGACGAGCTCGATGAGCTCCTCGTCGTCAACCATATCGCACTTGTTCAGGAAGACCACGATGTAGGGCACGCCTACCTGACGGGCGAGCAGGATGTGCTCGCGAGTCTGGGCCATGGGGCCGTCGGTGGCAGCGATAACCAGGATAGCGCCGTCCATCTGAGCAGCACCGGTGATCATGTTCTTCACGTAGTCGGCGTGACCGGGGCAGTCAACGTGAGCGTAGTGACGGGTATCGGTCTCGTACTCGATGTGAGCAATGGAGATGGTGATGCCGCGCTCGCGCTCCTCGGGGGCCTTGTCGATCATGTCGAAGGCGGTGAAGTCGGCAGTGGCGCTGCCATGGGAGCCATCGTTCTCAGACAGGGTCTTGGAGATCGCGGCCGTGAGCGTCGTCTTGCCGTGGTCAACGTGACCAATGGTACCGATGTTAACATGCGGCTTGGAACGCTCGAACTTCTCCTTAGCCATGTTTCATCCTCCTTAAAAGGGCGATTCGCTAAAACGAATTACAACAAAATAAACGCGCCCTAATGGACGCGGTAAATCTAAATGGTAGCGGTGACTGGATTTGAACCAGTGACGCCACGGGTATGAACCGTGTGCTCTGACCAACTGAGCTACACCGCCAAGTGGAGCCTGCGACCGGACTTGAACCGGTGACCTCTTCGTTACCAACGAAGTGCTCTACCGACTGAGCTACACAGGCGAAATGGTGGGCGCGCTAGGATTCGAACCTAGGTAGGCATAACCAACGGGTTTACAGCCCGTCCCCTTTAACCACTCGGGCACACGCCCATTTCGGCGCTTTAATTCATGTGTACTTTTCAAGCTGCCTGCCGCTTTCCCCGAACCAGGAAAAGCGAGCGAATGAATAATACGTTACGGAAGGGGCGGTGTCAACTGTTTACACGCCCCCGGGCGTGTCTCCACGAATCCTCCCCAAATGCCCCGATCATCGCCTGATTCGCAGGCATTCTTTGCTCGTTCGACCCCATCGAGAACTTTCAAATTCAAAAATTTTTATTCGGCGTTCGGCAGAGAGACCATAGCTGCTTTGCGCACATCACTTCCGGAAGAATAGCTTGGCCGTTCCTAACCCTATATATAGGTAGGAACTGTATAGGTAGGGACGCTCGCCCTACTGTAGGACAGCGCGACGGAGCCGGCTCAGGTTCATTTCATAAGCCTTTTCCTCATCTTCTCATGTTTGTGGAGCCATTCTATAGTACGAGATCGAAGGGGTCAGACCGTGCTATGATGCACTGATAGTTTGCAATGAACGAACCAAATGCTCTTCAGGAGGACCCCACATGAGTGAGCATACACGCCCTTTTAGCAGACGTGCCTTCGTCGGCGCTGCAGCCGCACTCGGCATTTCCGTGTGCCTGCCGCCGCTTTCCCCTACCCAAGCCCATGCCGTCACGGCCGCCGAGAAGCAGGCCGAGGCTAATGCCGCGCTGGAAAAGCTCAACGCCATGCAGGAGAAGCTCGATCGTGCTTCCGATGCCCACGTAAACGCCCAAAACGAGCGCGAGGCCGCCGAGGGTCGCATGGACGAGGCCCAGACGCGCATCGATGATGCCTCCAAGCGTATCTCCGAGCTTCAGGGCCAGCTGGGCAATCGTGCTCGCAGCATGTACCGCAGCGGCTCGTCCACGTTCCTGGATCTGCTGCTGGGCTCCACCACGTTCCAGGCCTTCGCCTCGAACTGGGACCTGCTCAACGATATGAACCAGAACGATGCCGACATGGTCGAAGAGACCAAGTCGCTGCGCGCTGAGGTGGAATCCGAGAAGGCCGTCTACGCCGAGCAGCGCGACGTGGCTGCTAAGAAGGAAAAGGAAGCCAAGGACGTCGAGGAAGAGGCCGCTGCTCTGGTGGCCCAGATGGACGAGGTGTACAACTCCCTGTCCGCCGAGGCCGCCCAGCTTCTGGCCGAAGAGGAAGCCGCTCGCGAGCGCGCAGCCCAAGAAGCAGCCCGCAAGCGCGAGGAAGAGGCCCGTCGTCAGGCTGAGGCCGAAGAGGCCGCGGCTCGCGCCGCCCAGCAAAACCAGAGCAGCAATTCCGGCGGCTCAAGCGATTCCGGCAGCTCCGACAACTCGGACTCCGGCGATTCCGACAGCGGAAGCGGCGGCAGCGATGGCGGCGGAACGTCTTCGAACAATTCCAAGCCGCAGACCGTGTCGGGCAACACCGTTGTCGATCGCGCCTATGGCGAGCTGGGCAAGCCCTACAGCTGGGGCGCCGTCGGCCCGAACTCCTACGACTGCTCCGGCCTGGTCAGCTACTGCCTCACCGGCAAGCATACGCGCCTGGGCACCACGGGCACGTTCATGGGATGGCCTCGCGTGTCGAACCCGCAACCGGGCGACATTTGCGTGAACAGCCACCACACCGGCGTGTACATCGGCGACGGCCAGATGATCCACGCCCCGCGCTCCGGCGATGTGGTCAAGATCTCCGGCGTGCACTCCGACATGATCTACGTGCGCTACTAGCCCATCGACTTCAGCAATCACGAAGGCCCGCAAGCAAACCTTGCGGGCCTTCTTTTTTTCAAAAGTGTTTGAGAGCCGATCTTACGCCTTCTCGTGGAAAAGGCCGACGAACTCGATAACCTGGTCGTGCAAGCTGGTCAGGCCAGCCTCGTCCTCCACCCATTGATGGGTAAAGGGAGCTTCGGGCAAGGTGAACTTGCAGCTTTCCAGCGACTGGTACACCTCGTTGGGGCCCATGGGCGCCCAGCCGTAGCTGCCGAAGGGAATGCCCACGCGGCCCGCCGGCGCCAGTCCGCGCATATAGCAGAGGAACGATGCCACCGTGGGCATCATGGTCTTGTTCAGCGTCGGCGAGCCCACAGCGATGTAGCGGGCATTCAACACCTCGGCCATAATGTCGGAGATATGGTTCACCTTCAAGTCGAGCAGACGGGCGGGAATGCCCATCTCGATAAAGGCTTCCACAATTTCTACGGCCATGGTCTCGGTGGTGTGCCACATGGAGTCGTAGACCACCAGCGCGTACTCGTCGGGCACGCCGCTGGCCCACTTGCGGTACATGTCCAGGATCTCGGGCACGTGGCTGCGCCAGATAATGCCATGGGCCGGAGCGATCATATCGAAGGAAAGCCCGGCCAGCGCCTTCAGGGCCGCTTCCACGTTCTTGCCGTAGGGCATCACGATGTTCGCATAGTACTTCTGCGCCTGCACGAGCACCTCGGGCAAACCCACCTCGTCGTCGAAGCGCTTCGAGGAGGCGTAGTGCTGGCCGAAGGAATCGTTGGAGAAGAGGATCTGGTCGTACTCGTCGTAGGTGACCATGGAGTCGGGCCAGTGCACCATGGGGGTTTGCACGAAGGTGAGCGTGCGCTTGCCGATATTCAGCGTATCGCCGGTCTTCACGCCCTGCACGTTCAGCTCGTCGCCATAATGGGCCTTCAGGCCAGCGACGCCCTTCGGCGTCCCGGTAATAATAGTGGCGTTCGGAGCAATGGCCGCCATGGCCGGCAAGCCGCCCGAGTGGTCCATCTCTACATGATTCGAGACAATGTAGTCAATAGAGGCCGGGTCGACAATGTCGGCAATGCGGTCGATGAGCTCGTCAGTGAAATCGCGCTTGCACGTGTCGATGAGGGTGATCTTTTCATCGAGGATGAGATAGGCGTTATAGGTTGACCCGCGCTCAGTAGTATAGCCATGGAAATTGCGCTCGTTCCAGTCGATACCGCCCACCCAATACACATCGGGCTTGATCTCAATAGCTTTCAGCATAACGTCTCCTTGCTCTCTTTGCCGCCTGTCAACAAGTTCAGCAGCATAGTACCCAGAACGAAAACGGAGCATCCCACTCAGGAATGCTCCGTTGAAAAATTGTTGCGAGGACTGTTTGAGCGAATCAGGATACCCCGTGGTCCGCCCCCGTGCGGCTTCGAGCGGAAGGCCCTAGACGTCCAGCTCCATGTAGGTGTCGAAGTCGTCGGTGACTTCCTTGGAGGGCTCTTTCGTCAGCTTCGAGACGACGATGATGACGAGCAGCGCCAGCACGAAGCCCGGCAAAAGCTCGTACACCGCGAACCAGCCGCCCAAAGGCGCGATCAGGTTCTTCCACACCACCACGGTTACCGCACCGGTGAGCATGCCGGCCACAGCACCGGGCAGCGTGGTGCGACGCCAGTACAGCGAGCACAGCATCAGCGGACCGAACGACGCGCCGAAGCCAGCCCAAGCATAGGACACGATATCGAAGATGGAGGAGTTCTGATCCATGGCCAGGAAGATGCCCAGCAGCAGGATGGCCGTCAGCGTAATGCGGGCCACGATCATGACCTGATTGTCAGTGGCGTCGCGCTTGATGAGGCCCTTGAAGATGTTCGTAGCCACGGCCGAGCCGGAAATGAGCAGGTAGCTGGAAGAGGAGCTCATAGCGGCGGCGAAGATGCCGGAGACCACCAGGCCGCAGAAGAACGATGGCAGCAGCATGCGGGAGAGCACGATGAACACGCTTTCAGCAGCCGACTGCGTCAGGAACTCGGTGGGGATGACCGCTCGACCGATGAGACCGATGCACACGGCCGACGTAAGGGACACCACCAACCAGATCATGGCGATGATACGGGACTTCTTGATCTCATCGGAGTGGCGGATGGACATGAAGCGAATGAGCACCTGCGGCATGCCGAAGTAGCCCAGACCCCAAGCCAGGCCGCTCACGATGGTGATGAGACCGTAGGTGCCCGCCGGGCCGAACATGGGCTCGTTGCCCTCGATGAGCTGGTTGCCCGCCTCGTCAAGCAGCGGCGTGGCAATCTCGGTGCCCGAGAGAAAGCCCGGAATGTTCTGGAGGAACGTCACGGTGTTGTCCACACCGCCCGCAGCCGTGACGCTGCCCACGAACACGGTGGCCAGGGCCAGGAACATAAGCGTGCCCTGAACCAAGTCGGTGGTGCACACCGACAGATAGCCGCCCATGAAGGTGTAGAGGAACACGATGATGGCGCCGATGACCATCATGACGCCGTAATCCCAACCGAAGAGCGTCGCGAACAGCTTGCCCACGGTAACAAAGCAGCTGGCCGTGTAGATGGTGAAGAACAGCAGGATGATGACCGCGGCAATGGTCATGAGGATGTGCTTCGTGTCATGGAAGCGGTTGGAGAAGAAATCGGGCACGGTGATGGCGTTGCCGGCCTTCTCCGAGTACTTGCGCAGGCGTTTGGCCACGAACTTCCAGTTCAGATACGTACCGATGGCCAGGCCGATGGCCGTCCACATGGCATCCGAAGCGCCGGTGAAGTAGGCCACGCCGGGCAGGCCCATAAGCAGCCAACCGGACATATCGGACGCTTCGGCCGACAGCGCGGTGAGCCACGGACCCAGGCCGCGGCCGCCCAGGAAGTATTCCTCGGACGACGAATTGGAGCGCTTGGCGTAGATGAAGCCAATGACCACTACTACCACAAAGTAGAGCAGCATGGCTATGACTACTTGCATATCGCTTTCGAGCATAGTCTCCCCTTTCTGGAAACCCTTTTCCCGCTTGGGGTTCCTCGAAGACTGAGCTCGGCGAGGGGGCGCCGTCATGAAGCAGCTTCCGCTTCGAGAGCGGCCACGGCCGCCTCTCTTGATGCGGGATCTGCGTGCGAACCCCCTCGCCGAGCCCAGCTCCGATCATCTTCGGATCGAAACTGAGTTACCCATTCCCAACGGTAATTCTAACCGTTGGGATTATACTTTATCGCGATGGAGTAAACGGCTGCATCTTGAGCGTACGAATAGTTTTACGGCGAAAGGAAGCCCCATGGCGCGTTACGCAGATCTCTCGAAGGCAGAATTGGAAGAGGAACTCGCCCGCGTGCGAGAGCGCTATGCGGAACTGCAAGCTCGCGACCTGGCTTTGAACATGGCCCGCGGCAAGCCCTCCCAAGCCCAGCTGGATTTGTCCATGCCCCTGCTCGACGTGCTGGACGCCGAAGCCGACTTTTGCAGCGAGGACGGCACCGATTGCCGCAACTACGGCGTGCTCGACGGCATCCCCGAGGCCAAGCGCCTCATGGCCACGCTGCTGGACGACGAGCCCGACAACGTCATCGTCCTGGGCAACGCCAGCCTCACGGCCATGTACGACGCTATGGTGCGCTACTGGATGTTCGGCGCTTTGGGGAGCACGCCCTGGGGACGGCTCGACACCGTCAAGTGGCTCTGCCCCGTGCCGGGTTACGACCGCCACTTCACCATCTGCGAGGCCCTGGGCATCGAAATGATTCCCGTGCCCATGAACGACGAAGGCCCAGACATGGACGAGGTGGAGCGCCTTGTCGCCGCCGATCCGACCATCAAGGGCATCTGGTGCGTGCCTAAGTACTCCAACCCCTCAGGCATCACCTACTCTGATGACGTGGTGCGCCGCCTGGCCTCCATGGACACTGCTGCCTCTGACTTCCGCATTTTCTGGGACAATGCCTACGCCGTCCACCACCTGTCCGCCGACCCCGCCGAGCAGGATACCGTACTCGACATCGCACAGGCCTGCGCCGAAGCCGACAATCCCGACCGCTACCTGAAGTTCGGCTCCACCTCGAAGATCACCTTCCCGGGCGCCGGCGTGGCCGCCGTAGCCGCCAGCCCTGCCAACGTGGCCGAGATCAAGCGCCATATGAACGCCCAGGCCATCGGCCATGACAAGCTGAACCAGCTGCGCCACGCTCGCTTCCTGGACGAGGGCCGTGGCATGGCCGCCCATATGGCCCGCCACGGCGAGCTCATGAAGCCGAAGTTCGATCTGGTATGCGCCAAGCTGCAAGAAGAGCTGGGTGAAGCCGGCATTGCTCGCTGGACTTCCCCTCGCGGCGGCTACTTCGTCAGCTTCGAGGGGCCCGAGGGCACGGCTGCTCGCATTGTCGCCCTCGCCAAAGAGGCCGGCGTGGTGATGACCGGCGCTGGGGCCACCTGGCCCTACGGCAACGACCCCGCCGACTCCAACATCCGCATCGCACCCTCGCTTCCCCCGCTGGAGGAACTGGACGAGGCCATGGATGTCTTCACCTGCTGCGTGAAGCTGGCAGCACTAGAAAAGCTGGCGGAAGAAGACGCTTAGCGGGTTGTCCGCGGGCGGGGCCGGCATCCCGCTCCGGGCACGCGCCGCTCCGCTGCTCGACCCCCGGCCTGTCCGCGGGCGGGGGCGGCATCCCGCTCCGGGCACGCGCCGCTCCGCTGCTCGCTTCGCTCGGGCGCTGCGCTCCCTCATGCTTTCACTGGGCGGCCTACGGCCGCCTTTTCTTTTTGGTGTTCAGACGGTGCCCTCCGGGGATACCGCCCCCGCCCGCTACGTTGCCAAATTTGGCGCGAGGATCTCGGTGAGGATACGACTTAGCAGGCAGAACACAGCCATGTTTCGGCCAGATTCCAGAAGCGGCCGCTTTGGTCCCCTATAGGGCGCCAGAATACACGGGTTTGGTTCCACCTCCTCGCAAAACCCCAGGTCGGAAGACTTCCATTAGAGATAACGGGGTACCAAACCCCTTCTTATTGGAACCTAGCGAATGGACCGAGATTGAGCAATGGATGGGGCGGCCAAATCGCATGCAGCTCCGCCCCATTGCTCCAGCCTTGGATGAGGAGCGGACGGCCCCGACGCCCCCAGAGGGCGCCGTCTGAACACTAACTTATATTGGCGGCCGAAGGCCGCTCCATTAAGGCATGAGGGAGCGCAGCGCCCGAGCGAAGCGAGCCAGCGAAGCGGCGCGTGCCCGGAGGGGGCGGCGGGCCTTCCGCGGACCAGGCGGCTTTACTTACGAAAAGTTAGCGGGGCCTTACGCTTTCTTCAGCTTTTGCTCTGGGATTGTTAATGCCGCCTTTTTCTATGCTGAATCCTGTCATTGCAAGAAGCATGAATGCAGGAGATGAACGCTATGGGACGGTTGAAGGCGCAGCATTCGCGCGATGGTATGGGGGCAGAAAAGCCCGAAGTTCTGCCCGTTATCTTAGGCGGCGACATCGGTGCTTACAGCCTGGCGCGCGCCTTTCACGAGGCCTACGGCATCGTGTCGCTGGTGGTAAGCCAGCGCGCTTCCCATATGTGCGGCGACTCGACTATCCTCGTCAACCGCGTCGAACCCGAGCTGGAGCAGCGCGCTGTGCTGCAAGCGGTGCTGCGAGACATTGCCGAGACCCACGGCCACCAGCCCCTTCTGCTCTTGGGCTGCGGCGACTGGTACGTGCGCATGATCGTCGAAATGCGCGAAGAACTGGAGGGGCACTATCTTATTCCCTACATCCCCGAGGAGCTCCTGAACCGTTTGGTGCTCAAGGACAGCTTTTGCCGGCTCTGCGAAGAGGCGGGCGTTCCCATTCCGCGCACCGTTGTCTACGACACCGCCGACGACCCCGCTCAGCTTGCGCTCCCCTTCTCCTTTCCCGTGGTGGCCAAGCCGGCATCATCGGCGGCCTATCACTATGCTTCGTTTCCCGAGAAGCGCAAGGTGTTCTTTCTGAAGGATCGCGCGGAACTGCAAGCGGCGCTTTCGGCTGTGCGTCGAAGCTCCTACGAGGGGAAATTCCTTATCCAGGAGCACATTCCCGGCGACGACACCCAGATGCGCATTCTGACCACCTATTCCGACCAACAGGGACGGGTGCGCTTTGCCGCCTTCGGGCAGACGCTGCTGGAGGACCCCCGCCCCATGGGTGTGGGCAACCCTCTGGCCATTGTCAGCCGTGAGAACGACGCCATTGTGGCCGATGCGGTTCGCCTGCTGGAATCCGTGGGGTACACCGGCTTCGCCAACTTCGACATCAAAATCGACCCTCGCGATGGCAGCCATCGCTTTTTCGAGATCAACACGCGCCTGGGACGCTCGAACTACTACGTGACCGCCAGCGGCCACAATGTCGCCCGCTGGCTGGTGGCCGATCTGGTCGAGCAGCGTCCCTTTGCCGATGAGCTGGTAGTGGCCCGTGGACGAGAGAGCCTGTACGCCGTGGCGCCGAAGCCCGTCGTGCTGGGAGCTATTGCCAACCCCGACCTGCGCGCCGAGGTGCGCGACCTCTACGAGCTGGGTTGCGACGCCGATCCGCTGGCCTACGAGGCAGAGGGCAAATTGCGCCGCCGGCTCTACCCCTTCGTGTTCGCTTTCAAGCAGTGGCGCGCCTGTCGTTCTGCGCGAAAAGACCGCACGGCCGCAGCCTCGGAAAACGAGGCGGCTGAAGCGGAACCCAGCGGCGGCCGCTTCAGCAAGACAGACCTCTCTGCGGCGCCCCGCAGCAATGCTCGACCGCTCTGCACCGACGCGAAGAACCGCGCAGCGAACCACGCCATGGCGAATGAACTCGAGGCGCCGGAACTGCAGCTGATGGGAGCCGCGCAATGAGCGCCCAGCTCGTTGGCGTCCTCGGCGGCGTGGGACCAGCGGCCACAGCCTATTTCCTGCAGCGGCTGGTAGAGCGTACCGCCGCCACCTGCGACCAAGAGCACATCCGCACCCTGGCCTTCAATGATACGGCTATACCCGACCGCACGGCGTTTCTAACAGGCATCAGCGCACGCAATCCGCTGGAATCGCTCGTCGAGGACGGCCTGCTGCTGGAGGCGTGCGGCTGCGATCTGCTGGCGCTGCCCTGCAACACCGCCCACGGCTTTTTCGACGAACTGCAGGCGCAGCTGCACGTCCCTCTTATCAACATGGTGCGCGCCACCATGGAGCGCGCTGCCGCGAGCGGCTTACGGCGCGTGGGCGTGCTGGCCACCCAGGGGACCGTCCTGCGCAACTTGTACGGCGAAGAGGCGCAGCGCTACGGCATCGAGTGCGCCTATCCCGGCCTTGCCACCCAGCACGAGGTGAACCGCCTTATCTTCGACCAGGTAAAAGCGGGCGCACCCGTTGAGCGCGCCGCCCTGATACCCCCAGCCGCCTCCCTGAGCGAGTTGGGCTGTGATGGCGTCGTGCTCGGCTGCACCGAGCTGTCCTTTGCGTTCTCGGGGGTTTCCCAAGCTGCGGGCCTTCCCATCATCGACGCCCTCGACGTGCTGGCTGACAGCGTCATCGAGCGCGCAGGGCGCTCGGTTCGAGCAGCAGAGGCGCCGATCACGCGCGGCACGGGCCCCGCCTCAAAAGCCTGCTCCGCCATTTTGTAGCCAGTGCGCTTTTACAGAAACAACCTGCTATTGCTCAATACCATCCCAGATCGCAGCATTGGCCATAGGTCAGCGGAACGACAAGGGGGCAACCAGGTTCGATTGACAAGGAGGCCCTATGTGCGGCTTTGTGAGTTTCATTGACGAAGGAAGCGGCTATGATCGCCGCGCGGTCATAGCCGCGATGGCCGAGGCCATCGCCCATCGCGGGCCCGACTCGGACGGCTTTTTCGACGACGGGCGCTGCGCTTTGGGCTTTCGGCGGCTAGCCATTATCGATTTGGAAGGAGCCCAGCAACCTCTCGTTAACGAGGACGGCACTTTGGTGCTGGTATTCAACGGCGAGATCTACAACTACCGCGAGCTGCGCGACCAGCTCCGCGCCGCGGGCCATCGGTTTTCCACCCAGGGAGACGGCGAGGTTGTGCTTCACGGCTTCGAGCAATGGGGCGACTCCCTGCTCGCCCATCTGCGCGGCATGTTCGCCTTTGCGCTGTACAACCGCCGCACGGGTGAAGTGTTCTGCGCCCGAGACGCTTTCGGCATCAAACCGCTGTACTACCAGGATCAAGGTGCGCGCCTTCTGTTCGCGTCGGAAATCAAGGGGCTCTTACCTCATCCCCGATTCGCGAAAGAGCTGCATGCGGAGCGTCTCACCACCTACTTGTGCATGGAGTACCAACCCGATGATGCGACCTTGTTCAAGGGCGTGCGCAAGCTGCCTGCCGGCCACTGGATGCGCTGGCGACAAGGGAAATGTCAGGTGCAGCGTTGGTTCTGGCCGCGCTACGCCCCCGATGGAGCCACCTCTCTCGAGGAGAATGCGGCCCGTATCGATGACGCTCTGCGCGACTCGGTGCGCGCCCACGCCGTCGCCGACGTGGAAGTAGGCTGCTTTTTATCCGCCGGCGTCGACTCGAGCCTGGTAGCCCACAAGGCCTCACAGATCATGGACGCACGTACCTTTTCCATCGGCTACGGCGAGGAGCGCTTTTCCGAGCTGGCCGCCGCCAAGGACTTCGCGCGCACCGTAGGGTTGCGCAACCGCCAGAGCATATTGGATGCCGCCTCGTTCTTCGATTCGGTGGGCGCCGTGCAGTACGCCCTGGATGAGCCGTTGCCCAACCCCTCGGCCATTCCCCTGTACCACCTGTGCTCCCTGGCGGCCGAGGACGTGAAGGTGGTCATGTCCGGCGAGGGCGCCGATGAGCTCTTTGGCGGCTACCCGTACTACCAGGAATGTCTCGCCTATGAGCCCTACGAGGCGGTGCCCGCGCCGCTGCGCCGCGCCTTGGGACGCGCTGCGGCGCACCTACCCGCCGGCACCCACGGGCGGCGCTTTCTCATGCGCGGCGCCCAGCCCTTTTCCCGCCGCTACCTGCGCTGGGAGTACAACTTCACCTTCGAAGAGGCCTGCGACCTGCTGCAGCCCGACCTGCTCGCTTCTCTCTCGGCATCCGGCAGTACAGCGCCGGAGCTGCGGACAAACGGCAACGAGCAGACTCCACCCCACCCCCACCGCACAACGCTGAGCCGACCGCATTGCCCCATCCCACCCTGGGCGCTGGGCTGTGACCTTATCGAAATAGCCCAAAATGGTGAAATCGATGAGGTCACAGCTATGCAGACCCTTGACCTGCTCACCTGGCTGCAGCAAGACATCCTGCTGAAGGCCGACAAACTGTCCATGGCTGCCTCGCTGGAACTGAGGGTGCCGTTCCTCGATCGCACGGTCTGGGCCGCCGCCCGCGCACTCCCTACGCAGCAGCGAGTCGCACGCCACGAGACGAAAGTAGCCCTGCGGCGCGCCGCCACCAGGACGCTGCCGTCACGCACCGCTACTATGCCCAAGAAGGGATTTCTGACCCCCTTGGCTCAGTGGCTGCGCGAAGAGCCCTGGGCAGGCATGGTGCGGGAAGAGCTGAACAGCGAAACAGCGCGGCAGTACTTCCGCATCGATCGACTGAACGCGCTCCTTGACGAGCACCAATCTGGCACGCGCTCGCACATGAAGAAGATCTGGTCGGTCTACTGTTTCCTCATCTGGCACCGTCAGTTCTTCGAGTAGCATCCATCTGCGAGAATCCAATGCCGCCATCACAGCACGGAGCGCGGACATCGTGGCTTCAGGCGACAGGCAGCCATCGTGACCTGTGTCAGGCGAGCCTCGCTGCAGCGCCGCAAGTACGAACTGTCGCCGCGCAACGAAACGGGTCTAATCAACGCGCCGCCGCGCAGGCTCCGCCCTGCCAGCGCCTCATTCCGGCTCGATCATCGATTCGTCGCCGAGGCGATAGCCCTCGCGTCACACCGTTTGCAGATAGCGCGGCTTCGAGGGATCATCCTCTATCTTGTTGCGGATCTTGCGCACGAAGACAGCGATGCTCCCGGAATCGGGCATGTAGGCTTCGCCCCACACGTTGGCGATGATGTCCTGAGAGGAAAAGGCCTCACCCACATGATTGGCCAAAAAGGCAATGATCTGGAACTCCTTGGGCGTCAGATTCACGTATTGGCCGTGCACCAGCACCTCGTTGCGCTTCAGACGCACCTCCATGTCGCCCAGGCGCACCACTGATCGGTTGCGGCGCGGTGGCTCGTCGGGCGAGCCCAACCGCGCACGGCGCAGCAACGCCTCGATGCGCATGGACAGCTCCTGGCTGTTGAAGGGTTTGGCGATATAGTCGTCGCATCCAGCTGCAAACCCGACGCTTTTGTCCACGATGTCGCATTTTGCCGAAAGCATGATGATGGGCACACGAGCATCGCGCTCGCGCAAATCGCGGCAAAGGTCGAAGCCGTTCACCTCAGGCATCATTACATCCAAAATGACCAAGTCGGGGTTCTCCCGCTCGAAGGCCTCGAGAGCGAGCAGGCCGTCATACACGGCAAAGCAGGTGTGTCCTGAGCGCTCGACAATCTTGCGCACCGCTTCGCAAATGTCCCGCTCGTCATCAGCAATCAGAATCTTCATCGCTCTCCTCCTCGATTACCTCGGCGGGAATCCGCACGGTGAACGTGCTGCCCTCACCCACACAGCTCTCAACGCTCACTGTACCGCCCAGGGCCTCGGCGGTTTTCTTCACCAGCGACAGCCCCAAACCGCTGCCGCGGTACTTCCGCGAGATGGACGCGTCGGCCTGCACGAACCGATCGAAGATGCCCTCGAGGCGATCTTCGGCAATGCCGATACCCGTGTCGGCCACCGTCAGCACCAGCGTCGCGGTCTCCGGCTCAAACCCTGTCAGGAAATCAACCCGGCCGCCCCCATCCGTGAACTTTACCGCGTTGCTCAGCAAATTGCCGAGAATTTTCTCGAGCTGTGTCCAGTCGCTACGTACCAGCGGTACCTCGGGCGCCACGGCGAACTGCAAATCGACGCCCTTCTTCTGCGCCAAAGGGGCCACCCCGTCCACCACCGTCGACGCCAAGTCCACCATGTCAACGGGATCGCGCGCAATTTCCAGTACGCCGGATTCCACGCGCACCATGTCGAGCACATTGTTGACCATCTCCAGCAGCACCTGGCTTTGGGCCTTTATCTTGTCGAAGCACTCACGGCTTTCGCGACTGTGCTGCTCGCCCGAAGTTTCCCACAGATCCACAAAGGCCAGAATGGAGGTGAGCGGCGTGCGCAACTCGTGACTCAAGATGGCCACAATGTTCGTGCGGTACTCGTTTTCCTGGGCCAGCTTGTCGTTCGACTGCTCCAATAGCTCGTTAGTGCGTGCCAGGGCCGCCCGCTGCTCCTCGAGCATCTCGTTGGCCTCGCGGTACAGCCGCGTCCGCGTATCAACCTTCTCTTCAAGCGTGGCGTAAAGGGCATCCAGCTCGCCGGCCATGGCTTTGACGCCAGCCGTCAGGTCGTTAATCTCCCGCACCCCGCCTTCGGGCGGCAACGGCGCCTGGAAGTTGCCCCGCCCCACCTCTTCCACGGCGGTCTCCAGATTGTTCAGTGGCTCGGTGACCCGTCGGCGGAAAAATAGCAAGCTCGCCCCAAAGGTCACCGTCAGGAAAAGCACGAAGAAACCGATGATGAGCAGCGTATTGCGGTTGATACCCGCTTGATACAAGTCGGTGGGCATGCTGATGCTGACAGCACCGCCGATATCGCCCACGGACAGCCCCTCTTTCGGGAAGCCCGTCACATCCAGCTCGCCAGCCGGACCACCGTGGCATTCAAGGCACGACTCCGTCAGATAGATAGCCCCCACATAGCGGTACTCGCGCTTGCCCTCTTCGTTTTCGACAAACCCCGTGTACTCGGCCACCCCTTCGTTGTAGAACGCATCGAGAGCCGCCTGCTCGAAGGCATCGGGGGCGTCCAGGGCATTGCGCGGGTCAAGACGCGTGTAGCGCAACTCGTACTGATCGTCGGTGCTCATGGTGAACAGTTTGCCCACCGATTTGCCCACGAGCGAGCAGTACAGGCCTTTGAAGTTGTAGGTTCCGTCCCGGTCGTAGTTGATATTGGGCTGTTCGAAGTCGATGAAATCCCATGTGGCGCGCACAGACTTCTCCAGCACCTGCGCCTCGGCCAGCATCTGCTCTTCCATCTGACGCGCTTGCTCACGGTAGGAAAGCTCGCCGAACAACGCAATGAGCACCACCGCCACTACGGTCATCAGGGCTATGTAGCGCACGACAAGTGGACGGGCGCGCCGCGCTCCCCTCTTCCCCATGAATGCCTCCTGAATCACCACTCGATTCTTCATGACACCCTGTCAGCGTACCCCGAAACCACAGCGAGCCGCAAGCCCAAAGAGGGCCTGCGGCTCTGGCTGATGGGAGGGTTCGCTACAGGACGATGGGCACACCCTCGTCCTCGAGAGCCACGGAACGCGCTTTGATGAGCGTGTGCGAGCCCGTCGTGTCTTCGCCAAGAACCGGCAGGGTGGTTACCAGGTCGGCACCGTACTTCGCCGCCAGCTCTTCCACATCACCGAAATCGAGGGCACGGTAGGGACAGGCCTCCACGCAGGCCGGCAGATAGCCCGCCTCGCGCCACTCGGCGCAGCTGTCGCACTTCACCGACAGGCCCGTTACCTCATCAATCTGCGGGTGCCCGTAGGGACAGGCGTTCACGCAGGAGGAGCAGCCGATACAGGCCTCGGCGTCGCGCACCACGGCACCGTCCTCGTTCTTGTCGATGGCGCCCGTGGGGCACTTCGCCATGCAGGCGGGCATCTCGCAGTGATTGCAGGAGGCCGACACGTGGTACATCTTCGGGGTAGGATAGGCACCTGTCTGGCGGCTCGTCACCTTGCGCAGCACAGGGCCCACGCCCAAACGGTTCTTGTCCTTGCAGGCCACTTGGCAGGTTTTGCAGCCGGCACAGCGCGTCTGATCGTAGTAGAAACCAATTTGCGTCATGATCGCTCCCCCTTAAACCAGCTCGACGATACGCTGCGGCAATTCGCAGTCCGGCACCAGCGCCTCGCCCTCGTATTTCTCGAAATTGCAGTTGTAGTTGTTGTAGCCCGACGTACCCATGCCGCTGGCCACTGTTCCGCACAGCATATTGTCCATACCGGCGCGGTCAACGCCCTCGTCCTCGTCGAAGTCCATCCAGGCACCGTGGGGCAGCCCCACACAGCCAGATCGGAAGAGCGTCGTGTAGGGAAAGAGT
>CAJUFS010000029.1 GCA_910585575.1 uncultured Adlercreutzia sp.
CGTAAGATAGTCAAGCACTTTTTCAAGGGCCCGTAGCTCAGTTGGTTAGAGCGCACGCCTGATAAGCGTGAGGTCGCTGGTTCAAATCCATTCGGGCCCACCATTTTTTTGCGATAAACGCTCCACCGTGAGCCGAGTTAGCCGGTGGAGCGTTTATTATATTTCGGGCCAGATCGGCCACTTGTTCTTTCTCGTCCCGAAGTAAAAAATGGGAAAAGGAAACCATGGGGTGTTAGCTCAGCTGGGAGAGCGCGGGCTTTGCAAGCCTGAGGTCAGGGGTTCGATCCCCCTACACTCCACCAAGTCTTATCGGGCGCCTACTAAGGTAGGCGCCCGTTTTTTGTTGCCGCAGAATGTCTGGCTTATTGAAGGGGCTTGCGTTCTGGGCAAAAGAACGCGTCTTCTCGATTGCTCGCACAAGGGAGGCGGCTGCCTTGCAGGCCAAAATGCTCCTTCTTGATGGTTCTTGTAGAGGTTTGCTGTACTGAAGGAATGCGACTCCCCCCTCCCGTACTTGGCGCCAAGTGGAGCATCTGGTCAAAATAAGCCCCAGGCGGGGTTTTTGTTTGCTCGGGAGGCTTTAAGGTCGAAATCGGGCCGAGGCGGGGTTTCGGTGTGGAAAACGGCCTCTGTTTGACCACCTCGTGGCCAAACAAGCTGCATTTTCCTTCGATAAGCGCCATCGGGCTCTACAAAACCCCCGCCTCGGCCCGATTTCGACCTTAAAACTCGTTTTCCGAACAAAACCCCCGCTTCGATAGAAAATTGACCCGATCGAAGCATATGTCTCGGAGGGGGATTCAAAAGAGAAACCCAATGTCAGCACTGCACCAGCGTCGACGCTTCACCAGCAGCAACACGGCGTCACCAACAGCGTGCCGACAGTGTTAATGACGACCAGTGTCAACACGCTCAGACCTCCTCTTCTCCTTAGCGTTGGATTTGACTCTAAGCGCATCTTGTGTACCAAACGCGGGGTTTTTCGTCATCTACGAGCGAGAAAATCAACAATTTGGTGTCGGCGGCAATTTGGGAATGCCTGTTGACGGGCCGACTATAGACTTTTATGAGTTGATTTGTTTACAATATCGTCACAATCAAATAGTTAGTAGGCGCAGGTCACAGGCGTAAAGAGCGTAGAACGACAGCCCTGTGAGTTCGCCTAAAGAAGAACTATCGCGCAACTCGTTCGTTCGTTACCAAAAACCGTTCGTTCGAGTACGAAAAGGAAGGTTTTTCGCAAAAACGCAAAAGAGGCTCCTCTTCTGCGTCATTGCGCGTTTAAGGCCTTCCGCCGCTTCGCTGCCGTTCCCCAGCGGCGGCGAGCAAAAGCGACGATCGACGAGAGACGTTCGACGAGACGCGAGCCGCGAGAGACGAGAAAGGCCAAGGCCGCACCGCTGCAAGACGAGCAAGGCAGCGTGAGCCCAAGGCCGGCGGGGCAGGGAGGATTCCCCGCTTGAGGAGCAGAGGAGAACGAAGGTGAAGAGTCAGACGAAGGCAATGGCCCTGAAGGCGGAACACTTCGGCCATAAGGTACTGGCGCTCGCACTGGCAACGGCCTTGGCCGCCCCTTTGTCGTTGGGCGCCATGGCAAGCCGCGCGTTTGCCGATGAGCCGACCGGGGAAGAGTCGACCGAAGCCCCCGCACCGGCTGACCAGGAAGCAACCCTGACCATTCACGGCATCGATTTCATGAATCCCACCGCTGAAGACGGCCTGTGGGATCTGTTCCGCGTCGACAACGGCGAGGGCAAGAACATCTACATCGAGGTTGAGCAGGACGGCAAGGTCATTGCTCCGCGGTTCACCTACACTATTGTGGAGGGCCAGAACACCGATGCGGAAAAGGCCGATACCGACTACGCGGGCACGGGCGACAACCGCATCGCCCAGATCGTCGCGCTGAAGATCGCTCAGGCCTCCGACGCCAAAGAGACTCCGGCGGCGCAGAGCTTGCAGCAGGCCTTCGCTGATCCGGCCAAGTTCCCCAGCTATACGGTGAAGGTGTACAACGCCAAGCGTCAGGGCGACATGATCTACCAGGGAACCGTGCACCCGGTGTATGCCAAGCTGGTGGCCGATGACGGTACCGAAGAGTGGAAGGTGTTGGGTATCCGCACCGAGGGCCCCGAGGGATCTCAGGACCAGTTCGCTGACACCATCGGCGCGGGCACTACTTACTATAAGAACATCGGCGGCGACAACCCCGTCACCTATCAGTGCGTGAACACGAACGAGGCCGGCGATCCGGTGGTGGAGAAGGCCGCCGACGGCAAGAGCTATGTGGTCACCTACCAGCAGGTGGCGGCCGACGCCGTGTCGGGCGCCCTGAAATATGTGGACGAGAACGGCGCGGTGGTCGACACCGAGATTGTTGAGGACCTGGGCACGGGCAAGGACGTGGCCATCAAGAAGTCCTTCTTCAAGTCGGTGGAGAACCCCGAGACGGGCGAGGTGGAATCGCACTACTACCGTGTCATTCAGCGCCTGAACGGCTCGACGATCACGCTGACCCCCGAGCAGGCCACCAAGCAGGTGCGCGTCATGGAGGTGAAGGCCGCCACGGCCGGCGCCTATCAGGTGACTATTAAGTATGTAGACGAGAACGGCAAGCTTCTGTGGACCGACGGCGTCGACGTGAAGGGCGAGGGCTACCAGTACACGCTGCCCAACTCCTTCTCGGTGAGCGCGGTGAAGACGGCCGACGGGGCCGCCAGCACCGATCGCTCCAACGACAGCTGGGGCGTGAACTACTACACGCTGGCCTCCTGGACCATCGAGTCCAACGCGGTTGACGACAACGAGGCCATCGGCGCTCGCAACAGCACAACCCAGGAAGGCAATCCGGTGGTGACGTTCGAGCCCGGCGAATATCCGGCGGGTCGCACCGTAACGGCGCAGTACGCCTCGCAGGCTACCACCCAGAAGGTGAATCTGACCGTCATGGAAATCGATGGCGAAACCGGCAACCTCATCGATAAGGTGCAGTACGAAGTGACGCCCACGCAGTCGGCCACCTACACGCCGGCGCGCAAGAGCAACGGCATGGTTCCGTGGTCGGGCAACATGGACCCCATCACCTACGCCTGGGAGGATTTGGAAAAGGGCACTGACGTGCTCCAATATGTGTACTACGTGTCCGAGGACTACGTGCCCGGCGACGCCTACGACATCACGGTGCAGTACATGAACATCGCGAACAGCGAAATCCTGCGCACCGAAACGATTACCGTCGACCCCGAGGCGAACGACTACGTGTCGATTCTGGGCGAGGAAACCTTCTCGGTGGGCAATGAGACCTACGTGCGCTTGGGCGGCCAGGAAACGGCCCTTCGCCACAGCTACCTGTCGCCGGCGCGTACTTACACTATTTACTATCGCGACGTGAACGACGAGCTGAGCGCCAACATTACCGTGCGCCGCACGCAGATTGTCGACACCGAGCGCGTCCAAGTGGTGCCCGGCACCACGGTCATGACGGCGGCCCCCGTGGCTGCGGCGCCGACCGACGACGATGCGACGCCGCCCGCGGCGGACGGCACTACGCCAGCGGCACCGGCGACGGTTGACGCCGGCGTTGGCGCTGGTGACGCCTCCACGGTGATCAATGACGACGACAACCCGCTGGCCAATTTGAACGGTCAGGACACCACTACTGAGCGCACCATCGTCGACGACGAGAACCCGCTCTACTCCGGCCTGGCCCAAGATTTGGAAACCACTGGTTCCGGCATGGCCATCCGCATCGCCACGGGCGTCGCGCTTCTGGTGGCCGCCGGCATCGCCTTCTGGTGGCTGCGCCGCCGCAACCGCGATAAATCCGCAACCGACTCGATGAACGCGTAAGGAAGGAGGACGACATGACTAAGCTGCTGCAAAATAAATCGCTCATCAAGTTCCTGGCCATTGCCCTGTCGGTCCTGCTTATTGTTGCCCTCATTCCGCAAATTAGCATTGCCTACGGCTCGAAGGACGACGTCGTGTCCGAGGACAACCCCATCGTCGAGACGGACGCGGGAGAAGAGGCCGCCCTGGCAGACACGGGTGAAGAGCTCGAGGCTGAGGGTGAGCAACCTGCTGACGAAGCGGACGACCCCGCTGAAGGCGAGGGTGAGGAAGCCCCTGACCCCGCAACGAACGAGCCCGCGCCCCAGGCTGACGAGGGCGTTGCTGCTGTGATCGACGAGCCGACGCAGCCCGCCAAGGCGGCACGAGCGGCGGCCACGACAACCGAAGCGCTGACCAACAGCGCAAATCACACGATTGATGGCGACATCACCAACTCGAAGGGGACCCTGGAGTACAGCATTCCAGGGCAGACCCGCACTTTAAAGGTCAACGGTACGCTTCACAGCAATATCTTGGTCACAGGTGCAGGCGGAAAGCTTAACTTGGAGGTAAGCAAGGGCGGTATCCTTAACGGCGATATCAGGGTAACGGGAGGAGCCAAGCTTGTCGTCGTAGGCGCAGGTACCATTCAAGGAACGGGCAATGGATCCGTTATTTCCGTCGAGGGCTCTGGCACCCAGAACACACGTCTCGTGTTTGGTGAGGTAAGCGGCACTGCTCCTAAGGTTACGGGAGGAAAGGGAACCGTGCACGAGGCCCAGGAGAACAAGCGGGTCGGTGGCGGCATCCGTGTCATTAGGACCGACAAGAGTGGTTCGAAGGCCGCCTCGTTCTTGATGCGCCATGGCACGATTGAGGGCAACGAGGCTCAAGCTGGCGGCGGTATCTACGTCGATAGCGGCTGCGGCTTTACCATGGATGGCGGTACTGTCGAAGGAAATACTGCAACGGACTCCGAGGGCGGCGGTATCTTCGTATGGAGCAACAAAGATGCCTCGTTTGGCGATTACGTGAAAATTAATGCTGGCAAAATCATCAACAACAAAACGGAAAACGAATTCTCGTGGGGCGGAGGCGGCTTGTTCGTGAACAGCGGCGCCGCTGTTCACGTCAACTCCGCTCAAATTACGGGAAACACAGCGCACGGCCTGGGCGGCGGTGTTGCCGGATGCCCTCATGCGAGCATCGCCGTAACCACGGTGGCCAACGGCGCGGCTATCTACCAAAATGATGCCCAGGGAACCTCCTTCCCCACTAATCCGCGCTTGCGCCTTCTGGACACCAATTCCGTCATCGAAGGAAACGAAAATAAAGTAGTGGCCACGGGCGACTTCCTCTTTGACGGCCTGCAGGAGGTGGAAGGCTTAGGAACGGCAGGGGCTGACGGCCGCTGGTCCGGAAGCGGGGCTTCAAAAGGCTCAACAAGTGTTTTTGCAAAATACGGCAACTATGCAAAGAGCGACAATCTATCTCAATACGCACAAGACTTCTATTGCACCCGTGCAAGCTATATCGCACCGACGAGCCTGGGTGATGAGTCTGGCGTTGCCTGGGTTGGTTTCGAGGCGGGCATCCCCGCTGTCGCAAAGAACGCTACGGTGTCTGCAGACAATATGGAAACACGGCTCGTGCAGATTTCCACCGTAGATAGTGCTGGCGATAACGCTGCCGTAACGCAGTACGCCTCTGTTGACGCAACTCTTGGTTTGACGAGTAAAGCGACTAAGGACGACTTCGCCGGCGCAAGAGAAGTTGAGATTTCAGGAAATGTAAGCTACACCCACGGCGGTGGCGTTGCTTCGAATGGCGCCCTGGAGTTTGGCACCTTTGATTGGGAGAACGAGTCGTTTGCCCAATCTTATAGTGTTGTGTTGCAGAAAGAAATCGTTAACAGCCTCAAAAATCAAATTGGAAAGAAAGAGGACGGCACTTACTCGTTTACCGAGGATGAGCGGTTTACGTTCACTCTTACCGATAAGGATACCAAGGAGACGTACAAGGCTACCAGCGACGAAAATGGCGTTATCACGTTCGTGGGAATTCCCGGGTTTACTGCCAACGACTTCTCTGGCGGCAAGACGACGGTTGAGAAGACCAAGCAGTTTACCCTAACCGAAGAGAGCAACGCCCTCTACGACACCATTAAAGAAGTAACCGTCGATGTGAAGCTGCAGGGTAAAAAAGAAACCACTAAGTTCATCACATCGGCCCAAGTCATGCACAGCTCTACGGTGTATGAGACAGAAGTTGAAAGTGTGACAGTGGGTCAGCAGAACAATAATATTGTCACCAACACCCTCCAGCTGAAGGGCGAAGAGACTCTTCAGATTCAGAAGAACACGGTCGGCATTGGCGGCGGATCGTTCGACTTCCAGGTGCAGGAAGTGAACGTTCCCGAGGAGAGCGCGGTGTCCGACGACGAAGTCGTGCTTCCTGATGGAGCAACGGTCGAATCTCTCACTAAGGCCGGTAATCCTTCTTCGCTGAAGGTAGAGAACATCAAAGAGGAGGACGGCAAGGGTAGCGGCACCACCGAGTCGAAGCTTTCGTATACCGAGCCTGGTACCCACTGGTATCTGATTTCGGAAACCTCCGGAGACAAGACGACGGACTCTGGTACAGAAGTTGACTATGACAAGACCGTCTACCTTGTGCGCGTCGGCGTAACGGAGTCGAACGATCATCGCAGCCTGGAAACCGTCAAGACTACGTGGAAAGCTAGCGATGCCAGCGCTTCTAAGCTGGCGAAGGTGGAGAGCGCCGAAAACGTTTCCTTCACGAACGTGGCCATGAAGTACGCGGGTTTCGAACTTGGGCTGACCAAGCGGATTCTGACTACCCTAGGCGATAACCTCGATCTGGATAATCGCACCTTCACTTTCTCGCTCTTCGACGGTGATAAAGTTGTGGTCGAGGATGCCGTCACCGATGCCACCACGGGTAAGCTGACTCTGGCGTTGACCGATCCCGCCTACGCGAAGGCCGCCTACGAGGCCGGCGAAAACGGGACGACGTTCACTTTCACGCTGGAGGAGGCCCCTGAGGCCGAGGGCTCCTTTATGAGCACCATTGAGAAAGCCGAAGTCCTGGTCGAGCTGAAAGCCTCGGGCGAGCGCAAAACGGTTGATGACCACGAGGTGTTCCTGGTCACCCCCACGGTGGAAACCGTGACGGTAAACGGCACCGATGTAACTGCCGAAGCTGACAAGAGCATCACGGTTACCAACCGCTACACGCCCAACGGTACTTGGCAGTTCACGGCCGATAAGTTCTTCTATGGCGATCAGCCCAACAACTGCTCCTTCACTATGGTTGAGCTTGAGGCAGCTCCGGCCGCTGATCAGCCGCTGGCCGAGGTTGCCGTCAAGCAGGGCGACCCTTGGACCGCCAAAGTTAACGCCACCGACTTCGACCAGGACGGCAAGGCCGCCATCACCTTCCCCGCCGTTCCCTACAAGGCCGAGGGCACGGGCGAGGGCAAGCAGAATGATGTGGGTGACCACTTCTACCTCATCACCGAGGACGGCGACGCCAGCGCCAAGGACACCACCGCATACGTGGTGCAGGTATCTGTGGCTGTGAGTGAAACCAACCCCGGCGAGCTCGTCACCACCGAAACCGTGCTCGGCTACGCCGACGATGTGAACCAGCCGCTTCAGACGCTCACGGACGCTACCGAGCGTCCGTCCTTCTACAACACCGACACCTTCGGTCTCATCAGCGCGGCTAACTTCAGCGTGTACGCGGCCAGTGGCGAGCCGGTGGATCAGGTGTGCTACGTCGACCCGAAGATCTACAAGAACCTGGAAGGTCGCGCCATCAAGTCCGGCGAGTTCGCCTTCAAGCTGATCGAGGTTGCCAACTACGACGACACCGAGGGTACGGTTATTTCCGCCACCACGAATGACGAGTTCGGCATGGTCGACTTCGACAAGGCCAACAATGTGTCCGGCGACCTGGAGAACCCCAGCTGCCTGGCGTACACGAAGCCCGGAACCTACTACTACCGTGTTATTGAGGACACCAGCAAGGGTGGCATGAACGATCAGTCCGTGCTGTACAGCGACCAGGTGATCACCTTCACCACGGTCATCGAGCAGAACGAGCAGACCGGCCAGCTGGAGTGCACTGACATGTACTACGGCTACTGGGACAAGGCCGCTGGCAAGAACGTGCGTTTCGACGAGCAGTACGTCGATTACGACACCACGCCGGCCAACATCGGCGACATGGCGAAGCTGAACCCCGATTGGCATCCCACCATCACCAACAAGACGCGCCCCATGGACCTGCAGGTGCGCAAGACCAGCGTCACTGATCGCAACGAGGGCCTGGTGGGCGCCACCTACGCGCTATACATGGTGAACGAGAACGCCCAGGGCGATATCAAGCTGGCTGAGGCCACGTCCGAGGAGGGCGGCTGGATCACCTACAAGAACGTGAGCCTGTCCACCAACAACCTCTACTACTTTAAGGAAACGGCTGCCCCGGCTGGCCATACCGTCAGCGAGTTCCGCAGCGCGTACTTCTCGCTGGTCGAGGATGCCGCGTCCGACAACGGCTACACCTTGCAGTACCGCGACACGAAGGCCGCTGCCGAGACTTCCGCTGATGCCGCGCTCCTGGCCGATGACGTCATCGAGGCCGACATGAAGAACGCGGCTGCCGAGGACACCGCTGCTGACGGCGACGAGCAGGCCCAGGCCACCGACGAGGAGACCCAGCTCGGCTACAGCGCCGACGGCAACGTCCTGCTGACCTACAACAAGGACGGCGGCGTGGCCGACGAGGCCACCGAGCTTTCGGTGAGCAAGCTGGACACGCGCACCCACGAGTGGGTGGAAGGCGCCGACCTGGTCATCCTCGAGAAGGATTCCGGCAAGGAGATTGCCAGCTGGACGTCGGGCAAGGCCCCGCAGAAGCTGGAGAAGACGCTGAACGTGGGCACGACCTACCTGCTGCGCGAGGTAAACGCTCCCGAGAACTACAAGCTGGCCAATGACGTGGAGTTCGTCATCGATAGCTACGGCAACGTGTCCATCACGAAGGGCACCGAGAATGGCAACGCCGAGCTGAGCGACAACACCATCAACCTCTACGACACCATGATGGACGCCGAAGAGGTGGATACGCAGAACCGCGAGAAAGTGCGCGAGGTGCCCGAGGCCGGGTCGCTGTTGGCTAAGACGGGCGACATGCTGCCGCTGCTGGGCATTGGCGTGGTGGCGCTGGCGGCCCTGATTGCTCTGCTGGTGGCAGTGCGCCGCCGCCGCGCAAACGAGAAGGACAGCGCGCAATCGTAGCGCCGGCGTAGGCCCTGAACCATAGCAAGAGGATGTGCGCGAGGCTCGGAAGGGCTTCGCGCACATTCGTGCTTGCAGGGCAGGGTGAGAAGAACGATCGGGAAAGGAAGAAGACGGAACCGCAGCATGATGGCCCAGGCGAACAACGCAGCGATGGCGGAGACGCTTGACGGCGCGCAGGACAAGTTCTCGCGCGAAGTCGACGAGCGCCTGGCCCATCTGCGCTCGATTTCGCGAGTGTGCTCGGTCATCGGCGTCATCCTGCTGTCGGCCGTGGTGGCCCTGGCTCTGAGCGCCACCATTCTTCCCCGCATTATGGGGCTGCAGGCCTACGCCATTGTGTCCGGGTCCATGGAGCCGAACCTGCCCGTGGGCAGCTTGGTGTATGCCGAGCCCTATGCCCCCGAAAGCCTGGCGCCCGGGGATGTGGCGGTGTTTTGGCGTAAGGGCGACGTCATCGTGCATCGGGTGGAAGAGAACCGCACGGAGAAGCAGGACCTTATTACTCGCGGCGATGCGAATGACGGCATCGACGCCCACCCCGCGCAATACGAGGATGTGGTGGGCCGTGTGGTGTCGGATATCCCCTACATCGGCTATTTCATCATGGCCCTGGCATCGCTGCCGGGCAAGTTCGTGCTGGGTTGGGTCGTGCTCATGGGCGCCGCATTCGCGATTATCGGCACCTATATCGCCAACTTGGCGCGGCGGTAAGGAGCGACGGGCAAATTCCAGGAGTCAAAGAACCAAGACCGCCGCGAGCGGTCTTTGCTTTTTTGGGGCAAAAAGTTCGTCTATAAACGAACGACACGATTTTTGTCACCAACGCCTTCTTATTGACAGGAAAAGTTACAGCAAGTTAACGACAACCGCATTCATCAGCTGTTTTGTCATTTATTAGTCAGAAACTCATTGAAGTTTTGATACTATCAAGCTCCCTGGATCAGCATATTTTGTGATGGTTCAGAGAAGGAATGAGGAATCGGATGCCTCATCGCTGTCAGCGATCGAGCCCCGATTTGCCAGGTGGAAAGCCCATCTGGACGCGGCTTATCGCACCAGCGATAAGACATCTGGTTCCTTAGAAGCTAGGACGAAGAAGAAAAGGTTGGTGGTAGGAATGCACAGGTTGGCGCGCTTTGCCGACGCGCGGAACACTGCCGAGGGCAAGTTCGTAGCAATCTTGCTGTCGGTGCTGCTAGTGTTCTCGTTCCTGAACGTGACGATGTTCACGGACAGGGCGAATGCAGGCGAGAACGATCTCGAGAGCAGCGAAACGACGCTGCCCGTCGAGGACAAGGCTCTCGAGGCCGACGATGCTGAGGAGGAGACCGAGGCTGAGACGGAGGAAGTCGAGACCGAGGGTCTGACGGATGAGGGCGACGACGAGTCCGACGAGTCCGACGGCGCATCCCTGGCCGATGAAGGCGAGGAGTCCGAGGACGCCGCTGTCGAGGCCGACGAGGCCGACGAGGCGACCGGTACCGAGTCCGATCCCGTGGCTCCCGTTGAGGAGAACGACAAGTCCGAGGCGTCCGATCAGGCCGCTCCGCAAAAGGTCACCCCGCGCGAAGTGGCGCTCCCGGTTGAACTTGCGGACACTCAAACGAGCACGGGTCGATTCTATCTTCTGCGCCCGGGCAAAGAAGCTTCCGATGCGAACTACAAGGATGCTTGGGTTTATGTGGGAGCAGAAACAATCGAGGGTCCCTCTCCTGAGGCTATTGGTAAAGGCAACAAGCTCGATATGAGCTACATTACGCGATATCCGTCGGATTTCCCCACGATCCAAGGTGTTGACGGCAACGACTATACCTACGATACCGATGAAACGAAGCCCGGCACATATCATGTGGAATGGACTGATTGCGGGGTTGCCTACGGCTGGAATGTCGGCAGCCAGGAGCATGACGCCAATACCCTTACTTACCATGTTAACGGTGTGGCTATTCTGCATTATCAGCAGTATCGCAACATCGATTTCAAGGTAAGCACTTTGGGCGGCGCTTACACCTCGGTTCAAAATTGGCCGAAGGTGATCGAGTTGAATAAGAGCTATACGGCCCCGACCGTAGAGGTTCCTGAGGGTCAAGTGTTCGAGGGCTGGTATACGGACGCCGCTTGCGAAAACGAAGCAACTTCCGAACAGCTCTCGGTGGCCACCGCCGATATGACGTTCTACGGAAAGCTTGTTAAGGAAAAGCATAACCTTACCTACAAGTCCGAGAACGAGGTCCTGAGCACTACAGTTCAGGAATGCGAAGAGCCCTTCACGGTTGCTGAGGCTCCCGAGAAGAACGGCTACACCTTCGTTGGTTGGAAGGGCGACGACGGAAAAACTTACACGGCCGGCGCTCAGGCCATGATGCCCCACGCCCACCTTACTCTAACGGCCCAGTGGGAGCCGAACGAGGTTAAAAGCTACACTGTGCGCTATCTTGAAAAGGAAACGAACAACTCCCTGCGGGACAAGGTAGTGGTGTCGGCTCCTGAGGGAAAGAGCTGGAAGGTCGGAGATACCATCACCGACTTCGCCAACACCACAGAGTCCGTTGAGGGTTACACCATCATTGATGTTGTTCCGAAGACGCTGACTCTTAGTGCAAACGAAGACGAGAATGTCGTAACTGTCTACTACCAGAAGCGCACGGATATTTCCTACACCGTCAAGTACGTGCGGCAGGGAGATGAGGCCAAAGAACTGGCCGATCGAAAGGTCGTAACGGGCCAGACGTTTGAAAGTGAAGTGGCAGAGGACGCCATCGCTATTGAGGGCTATGCCCCTGTCGACAGCCGCAAAACGTTGGTGCTTGAAAAGGCCGAGGGCAACGAGATCGTCTTCGAGTACACTCCTCGAACCGATACGTCGTACGTGGTTCAGTATTACTACGAGGAGCGGGGGGTCTATCCCGAGTCACCGACTAAGGTAAGCGAGCCCCGCTTCGGCACTACGGACACCACGGTCTCGCTTATGGCGGAAGATTCGGTGCCTCAGCTGGTCTATGGGGATACGCGTACGTTTGTGTACGACAAGACGATGTCGACTGAGCAGGACATCCTCAAAGGTGATGGCACGACGGTACTGAAGGTTTACTTCAAGCAGCAGATTAACCTCACCTTCCAGCCGGGCGAATATGGAACGTTCGAAGAAACAACGCGCACCTACAACTACGGGGACAAAGTCGTTGCTCCTGAGGTAACGGGCCGAAAGGGCTATAACTTTACGGGCTGGACGCCGACGCTCGGTTCGGATACTACGGCCACCGAAAACGGCACCTATATTGCCCAGTGGGCAGCAAACGAAGACACGCTCTACACCGTTGAGTATTACTACATGAACGAGGGTAAGTATTCCACGGTTGCGACTTCTTCTGTCCAGCGTTCTGGTACTACGGGAACGGTGGTCGAGCTGACCGAGGCCGATAAGACGACCAACAAGGCCGATTACGCCTATGACGCCGACAAAACAGAGTTCGAAAAAGCCATGTCGGCCGCCATCGCTGGGGACGAAACGACAGTGCTGAAGGTCTACTTCAAGCAGAACTTCACCGTGAAGTTCACGACGGCGCCGAACAAGCAGTTCTTTTTCGATGATGCTGCAACAGAGGTGCGCGACCTCGCGTATGGTGCCAAAGCGCCTGCGCCTCCGACGGCTGACCCGGAGAAGGCCTACGGTTGGAAGCTTACAGGGTGGAAAAACATCGCTACCGGTGAAGTGATTTCCGTTGACTCTGCCCTGCCAGAGGTAATCAATAGTGCGACCTACGAGGCCCAGTGGGAAGCTGACGAGGATGTCACCTATAGGGTGGTGTACGAGGCTACCGAGGGAGGCCATCTTGCGGGCGAGGGTGCCGCCAAGCAGCTCGTCAACGACCGCATCCCCGTAGCGACAAAAGACGGAGTCACTGGCGCGACGGCAGGCGACCCTGATCCGGGATACCGGTTTGACGGCTGGTACAAGTCGGATGAAAACGGAAGGGTGTACTTGACCTCCGAGCTCCTCCTTGATCGTGAGACGACGATGGGACGGATCAATGAAGATCCCAGCCGCGGCATCTTCTCTGACACGACCTTCCTTGCACGGTTCGTTCCCGACTGGACGGGTCTGGCTGTTCAGGGGATCGACGCTATGTACGACGGCACCGAGAAGAGCCTGGTTGTTTCTGGCCTGGTTGATAGAGACGTGGTGACAGTCGACGGCGAGCAAGTTAGCTTCAAGGCTGATGGCACGCTTGTGGGTACTGGCTACGAAAACGTGATGGACAAGACGGTGACCATCACGGTTAAGCGCGGCTCGTTCGAGAAGAAGCTCGAGCCGGTTAAGGTAGTCATTAAGCCGGCGCAGCTCATCATCAAGAAAGAACTCAAGGAAGTATTCACCGGGTTTGCCTACGTTCTCGACTTGACGAGCGAGGATGTCGAGGGTGTTGCCAAAAACCAGACCGTCGACTTCAGCGGCTACAACGCTAACAAGCTCACAAGAACGGATGTGGGTGTGTCTGAGTGGAAGACTCCCGAAGATGAAGTAGCCCTGAAAATCAAGAAGACCTCGGGCGTGGAAACCACTGCTAATTACGAGATCACGGTTGGTCTTAAGATCACCATCGATCCGCTGACCATCGAGCCTTCGGGCGAGGACGGCTCTGAGTCCAAGATGGTTGTCACTGCGGCGACGGACGCGGTGTATGACGGCCGCGACCACAAGTTCGTTCCCGAGGTGGTGAACACGGCCACGACGCCTCAGACGGTGCTGACCGAAGGTGCCGATAAGGACTACACGGTGAGCTACTACCGCGTGAATGCCGATGGCGAGCGCGTTGCAACGACTGACTTCCGCAACGTGGGCACAATCATCGCCGTTGTAACGGGCGTGAAAAACTACAAGGGCTCCGTTGAGCGCACCTACCAGATTACGCCGCTGCCGGTGACGGTGACGGCTGCCAGCCTGGGCAAGGTGTACGGCGCGGCTGACCCGACCCTGACGGCCTCTGTGGCCGACCAAGCCGGTAACGCGAAGCCCAACGACGGCTATGCGATCCAGTACACCGTGTCCCGTGCCGCGGGCGAGGCTACCGGCGACTACGCTATCACCGCAACGGGCGAGCGCAACCAGGGCAACTATGTAGTGTCCTTCGCTCCCGGCGTGTTCACCATTTCGCCGGCGGGCAGCAATGTGGTCACCGTGAGCAACCTGGTGGGCACGAACGGCCTCACCAAGACCTATGACGGCGAGCCCACCTGGGTGACCCCCACGGCTTCCGTGGCCGGTTCCACCTTCGAGTACTCGCTCGACGGCCGTACCTGGACGGCTGAGGTTCCGACGTTTACCAATGCCGGCAGCTACAACGTGTGGGTGCGCGCCAACGCCGCCAACTACACGACCTCGGCGGCCGTGCAGGCGACGGTGACCATCAACCCGCGTCCCATCACCATTACGGTGAACAACGCCTCTAAGGTGCGCGGTGAGGCCGACCCGGTGTTCACGGGCTCCATCACCGAGGGTATTCTGGTGAACGCCAACGACCTGGGCGCCATCACCTTCTCCCGCACCAACCGCACGAACGCCGTGGGCATCTACCCCGGTGTGCTGACGGCCAACTTCGCCGACAACGACAACTACACGGTGACGGTGCAGCTGGGCGACTTCACGGTGCGCGCCGCGACGACGCCGGCCGCGCCGGAGGACGATGACCCTGAGGGCACGGGCTCCACGCCGTCGAACCCGGGCACCACGCCCACGACGCCGGGTCGCACGACGGTGACGAGCGGCACCCCGACGCCGACTACCATCGATGACGATGCCGATGCCACTGATTTCGATACCACGATCGACGACGCCGGTGTGCCCGAGGCCATCGACGACGAGGCAACGCCCATGACCGCGGCTCCCACCGCAGGCGACGAGGCCATCGACGATGATGCCACTCCCATGGGCGCCTTCGAGGACGACCACGCCGACTGCTGGGTTCACTGGATCATGATCCTGGGCATTGTGGCCACTGCTGTCTACGGCATCGCCGTGGTGCGCCGCCGCCTGGGCTTCGGCGATGACATCGATGATTACGAGGACCAGATCATGGGCCGCAGCGACGTCTCTGCGACGACCACGATGCCCGCTGACGGTCGCCAGGCTCTGTAGGAACCAACTGGCGGGGCGCGCCACGCGTCGCCCCGCCTTAGGAAAGGCTGAAAGATGAGAAAGAACAACTGGATTGTGGCGGGAGTTGCCGTAGTTGCCTCCATCGCCCTTTTGGCCCTGTGGTTCGGCCTGGGCTTCAATCATGTGGACACGCCGCTCGACCTGGTGGTTGCTATTCTGTGGTGGGTCGTGGTTGCGGCGGTTATCGCCGGCATTATGGTGGCCGAGCAGAAGCGCCGTCAGAAGATGCGCCTGGCCTTCGTGGGCGACGGCGTGCTGTACAACGCCGAGCGCGGCATCGTGCTGGTGGAGAATGGCTGGGACGAGGTGTCGACGCTCCAGCGCACGCTCGATTCGCTGAGCTACGCCGACCAGGCTGCCGAGCTTTCGCGCCGCAGCCGCCCCGCGTTCCGCTGGGTGGTGCGCTCCCGCAAGTTCGACCAGGGCGGCGATGTGTGGGAAGGCGAAGTGCTCCCCGTCGGCGACCCGAGCGCCCAGGCGGTGCCCTTCGGCAGCCGCGACGAGCTGGCCCGCCTGATCGGAGCCGCCGCGTAGCGCAAGTAATCGCACAACATCGAACCGACAAGGGCCGCCGGGACAACCCGGCGGCCCTTGTTTTGTGTCTGGCCTCCGAAGGTATTGCGAAAAGTGGAGTAGAGGATGTCTAGCTTGCGGGGGTGGTGCGAACGAAATGCGTGGAGTATGCGGTAGGAGTGCTTCTGCGTTGCGTCTCCAGAGCGAACAACTTGCGATCCGACGCAAGTATCATGGCCGGCTCAATTTCTGAGAAAAGGAGGAGCCATGCGTGATGGTAAGTTTGAATTCACTGACGGGCCTATGTTCAGCCGCGTCATGTCCAACGAAAGTATTTGTCGTCGAGTGCTTGAGGCTATTCTTGGCATAGAGATCGAACGCATAGTTTATTCCCATATCGAGCACTCAATTGAGCCAGGGTTGAGCGCCCGTGGCATACGGGCCGACGTTTACGTGAAAACCGATGAGGCGGTATACGATATCGAAATGCAGACATCAGGCGGTTTCGCCATGGGCAAGAGGCTTCGCTACTACCAGGGGGCCATGGATGTTGGTACGCTGAAGAAGGGGCAGGCTTACGACGAATTACCGCAGAGCATCATAATCTTCATCTGCGACTACGATCCGTATCTTCAAAACGCACCAGTCTATAAGCTCAATATGGAATGCCTCGATCATCCTGACATAAGAATCGGCCATGGGTTTTCCTGGATTGTTCTCAACGCCACCGCCTTCGCCAGACTGGAAAGCGGGCCTCTACACGACCTGTTAGAATACGTGGCAGAAGGCAAAGTCAGCCGCTCGCGGGGTTTAACAGCGGACATCAACAGGGCCGTTGAAGCAGCGAATACTGACGAAAAGTGGCGGAGGGAAAAGATGGACGTCTATACCTGGGAAGAGGATATAGCTGCTAAGGCGGGGTATCTCGAGAGAAAGTCGAAGAAACTCGAGTCGAAAGAGGAAAGCCTCGGCGCACAAGAGGAACGCCTGGGCGCAAAAGAGGAAAGTCTTGCTGAGCGCGCGGAGGACCTTGCCGAAAGAGAATCGAGCGTTGCCGAAAAGGAAGAGGGCCTAACCGCAAGGGAAGAAAATCTTGCCGCAAAGGAAGAGGGCTTAACCGCAAAGGAGGTGAATCTGGTTACAAAGGAAGAGAACCTGGCTGCAAGAGAAGAGGGTCTTGAGGCTAGGGAAGGGAGCCTGCTCGACAGAGAGGGGGATCTTGCCGAAAGGGAGGCCGCGGCTGAGGCAGCGCGGATAAGGATTGATAAGGAGAAAGCAGAGCTCGCCCTTCTTGCCGAAGAACTTCGAAAGCGGGCTAAGGAGCTGGGGTCGAAAGAGTAAAAGGCGCGCCGCGGATAAGGGGCGCGAAGCCCAGTTACCAAATTTGAGCCAGGGCCCACAGTATTGTCAGGTGGGCGGGGTAGTAGATATAGAAGAACCATTTCAACGGCCGGCCTCGCTGGCCGTTGTAGCTTATCAGCAACAAGATAGCCACACCGAAGCCGAGCGTGGCGTAGCCGAGCGCTCCCAGCCCTCCCACGAATCCGCCTGCGTCCTCCACGGTGTAGGAGGGCATCACGGGAGATGGTACGGCCCCTGAGGGGGCTTCGAGGAGGATAACCCAGGGCGATTCCGTTTGCAGAAGCGCCTCGTCTGGCTCAGCGACTTCGGCGCCTTTCGCTGCTTGATTCGTGAGCGATGCGCGCGACGGCACTGCGCCACTGTTGGCCTCTAGGGCCGCTGCTATGTCCGAGACTGCGGGAAGGGCCAGCGCCAATGTAGCCGTCAACATAGTTAGCCCCACTGCCTTTCGCGCACCGTCGTCGTGCAGGCGATGGAACAGGTAGATCATCAACGGCCCGATCACGCCCCAGTCGCACCATAGGCTGGCCGCCAGCACACCCACGAATAGCGCGCCGAAAGCAAGACGGTTGCGCAGATGTTCGTCGGCCCAGAGAATCCCCAGCCCCATAAGCAGCGTAACCAGCACGTTGGCGGTGGCGCCCCAAAGCAGCGAGTAAGGCACCTGCGCCACTAAGGCAAAAAGTGCCAGCCGCCTCGCGTAGCGCCGGATATCGCTCGTGTGCCGATACCCCTCGCACAGCAGAAAAGCCATGATGGGGAACGTGAGTCCTCCCATGCTGCACAGCGATACCGTTATCCATCCAGGCATCTGCAGCGCGAAAATGTTGGCTACATGATTGCAGGTCATGCCCACGATGGCCACGACCTTCAAGGTGAAACTTGTAATGGCTGGTCTGTTCATGCTGATATAGTAAACGAAAACAAGGAAGGGGAGTCCTTTGACCGCAGCGCCACATTGCAACCGCATCGCCGCCGTGCCGGTGGTACTGGTGCTGCTTGCGGGCCTCGTCGGCGGTGTGGGCACGATGGTTTCGGCCGGCGTGTTGTGGAGCGCATCGCTAGAAGGTGTTGGCAATGCGATGGCGGTGGCGGTGGAGACCAGCGTTGTCGAGGAGGTGCTCTTCCGTGGCGTGGTGCTGTGGGGCCTCATTGCGTGGTGGGGCCGCGGGTGCACGAAACAAGCGGCGACGAAACAAGCGGCGACGAAACAAGCGGCGACGAAGCATGCGGTGATCGCCTCGGCAGTGCTGTTCGGGGTGCTCCATCTTGCCCCTGACGGTCCGCTGGTTTCCGAGAGCGCCTGGGCGGCGGCTGAGGCAACGGGCGCCCCGTGGCTTATCTTGGCTGGTCAAGCGGTGCTGAAAGTGGTTCAGGCCACTTTGTTTGGCGTGATCATGGCGCGGTTCGTGGTGCGAAGCCCGTGGTTTCAGGAAGCAGGATGGCAGCGCGCGAGAAGCCTGCTCGTCCCTCTCGTCATCCACTTCGCCTTCGATATGCTTTACTTGGGAATTCCCCTTTGCGCGGGGCTTTCGCTCCCCGATTCCTATCTCACCGGCTCCGTGGGCGACATGGCCACTCTGGCCCTTACGGCGTTTCTTCTCGCCCTTGCGCTAAAGGCTGATTGTTGACGCAATGCCGGCAGCTTTTTCGTGCGTCTAAAGAGGCTGCTGGGAAGGGGTGATGGTGCTGTGGTCTTATCAATTTAGTATAAATGGGTATTTTTAATATAACCACAGCGCAACAAGGGGATGTCGCCGGGAAGGATTTTGGAAGCGCTGCGGTTTTCGTGCAGGAGGGGGTTGCGGGACCGTCGATCGGGCGGTTCGTGCTAGGATGCCCGCATGAACAGAACAGAAGCCTTGCATATTCTCGGCCTTGAAGACGATGCTTCAGCCGACGACATCAAAATCGCCTATCGCGAGACGGTGCAGATTCTTCATCCCGACAAATTCGCGGGTAATGAGAAATTGCAGAACCGCGCTACCGAGCAGTTCAAGCGCCTCCAGGAAGCCTATGACTTGCTGTGCTCTTCAGCGGGCCGGACGAGTCGCGGCCGTACTGCCGGGGGCACCGGTTCCTCTGCTTCGTCCCGCGCTTCAGGTGGCACCTCCGCCGCTTCGGGTGCTGCGCGCTCGTGGACGGAAACGGAAGGCGATGTTGAGGTTGAGTATCTGACCGTGGCCGAAATCAAAGCGCGCCTTGCCGGCATTGCCGCAGCCCGCGCGCAGCTGGTGTCCCAGCGCGACCTGGTCACCGACGAGCGCCGCAACGGTCTCATTATGGCCGGAGTTGGCGCCGTCGCCACGCTTTTCACCATCCGTCGTCCTTTCGGCATCCTCGGCATGATTGCTGCCGTTGCAGGCACGGCAACGGTGTGGGGTATCATCCAGGTGATCGGCGCGCAAAGAAATCTCAACACTTTAAACGATCACTTGGCCAAACTCACCGAGGAACGCAAAGAATACGAAGCGTTGCTGGAAGAGTAGGCTTATAATTTCCAGGCCCCATACTCGGGGGTTCCTCCGCAGGAGCAAAAGAGCTGTCCGCGGCGCACCAGCGCACCGGCGCACGGTGTGACCCAGGTCGCTTCAGCTTGCAGCTCGCTCAAGGTGAGCATCCAAGCTGTTTTCTGCGAAGCGCCCCGAGACGAAACGATACGAAAGAAGATTCATGAAGCAAGAGAACATTCGCAACGTCGCCATCATCGCCCACGTCGATCACGGCAAAACCACGCTGGTCGATCGTCTGCTGTGGTCGTCCCACGTCTTCCGCGAGAACCAGCAGGTGGAAGAGCGCGTCCTCGACTCCAACGACCAGGAGCGCGAGCGCGGCATCACCATTTTGTCCAAGAACATTTCCATCACCTACAAGGGCGTGAAGATCAACGTCATCGACACCCCGGGCCATGCCGACTTCGGCGGCGAGGTGGAGCGCGTCCTGAACATGGCCGACGGCGCCCTGCTCATTGTCGACGCCTACGAGGGCCCGAAGCCCCAGACACGCTTCGTGCTGTCCCACGCCCTGGAGCGCGGTCTGCGCATCGTGGTGGTGGTCAACAAAATTGACCGTCCCAACGCCGACCCCGAGGGCGCCGTGGACAAGGTGTTCGACCTCATGGTTGAACTGGGCGCCACCGATGAGCAGCTCGACTTCCCTGTGGTCTACGCATCGGCTGTCAACGGCTACGCGCGCATGACTCCCGATGACGGCAACATGGACATGGTGCCGCTGCTCGATACCATTCTGGATGAAATTCCCGCGCCCGACGTGGACATCGACGGCCCCGTGGCTCTGCAGGTGTGCACCGTGGACCACAGCTCCTACGAGGGCCGCATCGGCGTCGGTCGCCTGGTAAGCGGCACGCTCCACGAGAAGGAGCAGGTGCTGGTGGTCAAGCCCGACGGCACCGAGCGCAAGGCCCAAATTCGCAAGGTGTACACCTTCGAGAACTTGGGCAAGGCCGAAGTGGTAGCCGCCGATGCAGGCGACATCGTGGCCGTCATCGGCATTGAGGACGCTGACATCGGCGACATCATCACCGACCCCGAGAGTCCTGTGGAGATGGCCCCCATCGCCGTAGAGGAGCCCACCATGGCCGTCGTCTTCGAGGCGTCCACTAGCCCCCTGGTTGGTCGCGAGGGCGACATTGTGGGCGGTCGCCAGCTGAAGGAGCGCCTCATGCGCGAGAAGGAGAGCAACATCTCCATGCGCATCAACGAGCTTGAGGACAAGACGGGCATCGAGGTGGCCGGCCGTGGCGTGCTGCACCTGTCCGTGCTCATGGAAACCATGCGTCGCGAGGGCTTCGAGTTCCAGGTGGGCCGCCCCCGTGTGGTGTACAAGAAGGCCGCCGACGGCAGCAAGCTGGAGCCCATCGAGGAAGCCACGGTGGACGTGCCCAACGAGTATGCCGGCAAGGCCATCGAGGTCATGGGCACCGCGGGGGGCATCATGGAGGACATGGCCCAGGACGAGACCATGACGCACCTCACCTTCCGCATCCCCTCCCGCGGCACCATGGGCCTGAAGACACGCATTCTCAACGCCACCCACGGCGAGGCGGTGCTGTTCCACCACTTCAAGGAGTACGGTCCCTTCTCGGGCGAGATGGCTGGCCGCAAGAACGGTGGCATGATTGCCATGTCCACGGGCAAGGCGGTGGCCTACGCCCTCGACACGCTGCAGGAGCGCGGGCGCTTGTTCGTGAGCCCGGGCGACGAGTGCTACGAGGGCATGATCGTGGGCGAGTCGGCCAAGGAAGGCGACATGGTGGTGAACGTCGAGAAGACGAAGAACCTGGGCAACCAGCGTTCCAGCTCGGCTGACAAGGCCATTCAGCTGACGCCGCCCATCACCTTCACGCTGGAAGAGGCCTTGGAGTACATCGAAGACGACGAGCTGGTCGAGGTGACGCCGGAATCCATCCGCCTGCGCAAGCGCCTGCTGTCCGCCACCGACCGCAAGAAGGCCGCTAAGAAATAGCACGTTTCGGCAACGGCTGCTGCGCTTGACAGGGATGCCGGCGCGGCGGCTTTCCTAGGCGTTGTTCCTCGCGCCTGCCGGCTCCCCGCCGGCTGCCTTGGGCGCGCCTGTGAACGCGTCTCCTTCTCACATCAAACCCCATGTCAATTACTCATAGTTGACATGGGGTTTCTTTCTTTGCAGTCATTGACGATACGTGAATCAAAAGTGGTCAAATTGTGCGTCGGTTGTTACCAAGCGGTAAGCCGTGGGACAATGCAGGACGAAATCATCGGGGACTGTCTCAAAAACGCACCTGAGAAACGAAATACGCAGCCCCGTCGCCTATGAGGGAAGGTATCTATGAAGAAACGGTTTTTTGCGAAGTCTTTTGCCGCCGTCAGCCTGGCCGCCCTGTGCGCGGTAAGCGTCATGGGTTGCGCCGAGGGCGACGGACAGAACAAGCAGACCTATACGGGGGGCGTTGCCGCCACGGTGAACGGCGTCGAAATTCAGGAAGATACCGTGACGGCGGCCATCGAGGGCATCCGCGAGCAGATGGGCACCACCGACGAGGACTCTTGGGGCCAGTGGCTTGCCGAGAACGACTACACCCCCGAAAGCGTGCGCCAAGAGATCATCGACTCCTACGTTGACCAGGAGCTTATCAAGCAGGGCAGCGAGTCTATGGACATTCATGCCGACGAGGAAGAGGTCAACCAGTACGTCGAGTCCATGCGCAGCAACTACGACACCGACGAGGCCTGGGCCGCCGCGCTCGAGGCCGTGGGCATGACTGAGGACGAGTACCGCGAGAACATCGAGCTCTCGCTGGTGTCCCAGCAGTTGCGCACCAAGGTGGCCGAGGGCTCCGAGGAGCCCACCGAGGAAGAGCTGCTCACCTCGGCGAAGACCTACGTGCCCAGCTACGACGGTGCGAAGAAATCCTCCCACATTCTGTTCGACGCTAGCGATGAGGACTTGGCCAAGGAGGTGCTCGAGAAGCTGCAGGCCGGCGAGCTGGACTTCGCCACGGCCGCCGAGTCCTACTCCAAGGACACGGCTTCGGCTGCCGACGGCGGCAATGTGGGCTGGGACAAGCTGACCAGCTTCGTTACTGAGTACACCGATGCCCTGAACGAGCTGAAAAAGGGCGAGATCAGCGGCTTGGTTCCCAGCAGCTACGGCATTCACATCATCGAGTGCACCGACGTGTTTGAGGCTCCCGAAGACCTGACGAGCATGGATCAACTGCCCGAGGAGTTCCAGGAGGCCGTGAAGGCCATGCTCACCTCCTCCAACGAGTCTCAGGCGTACTACGCGTGGGTGGAGGAGCAGCGTGAAGGCGCCGACATCCAGGTGAACGACATGCCTGAGGGGCTTCCCTACTACGTCGATATGGCGAACTACCAGAAGAGCGAAGACGACACGAGTGGCCTGATCACCGGTACTGACGAGAACGGCAACCCCGTGACCGTGGATACCGTTGAGGGCACCACCGAAGGCGATGCCGCTGCCGAGGGTGATGTGGCGAGCTCCGAGGAAGGCTCCGCGGAGGGCGCTGAAGCTGCCGATCAGGCGGCCGAGGGCGATGCCGCCGAGGGCGACGAAGCCGCTCAGGGCGACTCGGGTGAAGGCGACGCCGCTGCCGAATAAGGTTACACCGCGAGGGTTTTCCTTGCGAGGAGAGAGAAGGAAGCGCCCGCTCGTTTGAGCGGGCGCTTCCGCATGAAAGGGAGAGACGGATCCATGAGTCGTGTTGAAGCTGCCCCTGTCGCGCACGGCGGCCTTTCCTCGCCCCCTCTCGTGCACCTGCGCGATGCCTGTGTCCGCCGCGCGGGGCGCACGATTCTCTCGGTAGGGGAGTTTTCCCTGCCCGAAGGTGAGTCGGTGGCGCTGCTCGGCCCCAATGGCTCAGGGAAATCCACCTTCATCGGCTTGCTTACGCGCGAGGTGCATCCCCTCCATCGCGACGAGGCCCCCGTGTTGTTCCGGGGAAGCGCGCGCACCACCTTGGCCGACATCAAGCGGGCTATGGGAGTGGTGTCCTCGTCGATGCAGGATCAAATTCGTGTGCATTTGCCAGCGGCCGATGTGGTGGCCGGGGGTCTCTTTGGGTCTCTCGGCATTCCCCTGCGTCGCGAAGTGACGGAGGCTCAGCGTGCTCAGGCGCGTGCCACTATGGAAGTTCTCGGCATCGCCGACTTGGCCGATCGCGACATTCTCACCCTGTCGACAGGCCAAGCGCGCCGCGTGCTCATCGCCCGCGCCCTGGTGCACGAGCCGGATGTTCTCATTTTCGACGAGCCCTGCACGGGCCTTGATCCAGCGGGCATGTATCACGTGCGGCGCACCATGAGTCAGCTGGCTCAGGAGGGTCGTGCCGTGATGCTGGTGACGCACTATCCCGAAGATATCGTGCCGGAAATCCAGCGGCTGCTGCTGGTGAAGGAAGGCCGCCTCGTCGCCGACGGCCCCAAGAAAGAGCTGCTTACCAGCGACGCGATGACAAGCCTGTTCGAAGTCCCCCTCGAAGTAGTAGAAACCCACGGCCAGTACAGCATCGTGGGGGCTTAATTAAGTACGTGTTAGGCGCCATGCTGGGAAGCCGACCGCGCGCAAAAGCTCCAGGCGAGATTTAGAACTCTTTTTTACGATACGTTAACCGGCTCGAACGAGGCGCGATGGAAAACACCGTCTTGTTGGCCAACACACGGCCAAACAAAGAGGGTTTTCCATCGAGAAGCCCGCGGCATTGCCACTCAAGCCCATTCGCTGCTAACAAAACGCAAAAAACTAGCCAGAAAGAGGACGATCCTTCGCAGGGTTCGAATCCCAACTTGTTTGGGACATACCGCTACAGGTAGGGGCTATATTGTAGAAAGTAAACTGGCGGAGGAGGAGGGATTCGACGCGCCTTCGCCTTCGGCGAATTCGCGAGACCTCGCTTCGCTCGGCCCAGAACAGCCCACTGGGCTGTTCTGCCTTCGCAGGGTTCGAATCGCACGACCTCCTGAAATGAAAAAACTCCCGTTGCCGGGAGCTGAGTTCAAATGGCGGAGGAGGAGGGATTCGAACCCTCGTCACCGGGGTTACCGGTGAAACGGTTTTCGAGACCGCCGCATTCAACCACTCTGCCACCCCTCCGCTTGGGGTGAAGCCCACACGGGGCGTTATATGCAAGCGAGCCTTACGGCTCGCGGGAAAATCTGGCGGAGAGATGGGGATTCGAACCCCAGATACCCTTTTGGGGCATACACGATTTCCAATCGTGCTCCTTCGGCCAGCTCGGACATCTCTCCGCATAGCGTCTGCTCCACCGAAGTGAAGCGTCTTAGAAGTATAGCGCAGCCTTGGCGGCACCTCAAGAAAATTTTCGCGGGATGGAGGGTATTTGCACAAGTCGGCCGGGGAAGCCCTGCTTTCGGCGATTTGACCGTTTCGCCCGTTCGACGCTCTGCGTACAATGGTGCCAAAGAGCGAGACGAAGGAAGAGCCATGCCCATCATCGATGCCCATTCCCATATCTATCCCGAGAAGATTTCTCAGAAGGCCGTTGGGTCGGTGGGGAAGTTCTACTCGGCCCACATGGACGCTCCCGACGCGTCGGCCCAGGCGCTTCTCGACACCTGTGAGGGTTCGCCCATCACCCATCACCTGGTGCACTCGGTGGCCACCAGCCCCTCCCAAGTAGAGACCATCAACGACTTCGTGGCCGAGCAGTGCGCCGCCCATGACAACTTCATCGGCTTCGCCACCATGCATCAAGACTACGAGAACGTAGAAGATGAAATCGATCGCGCCATTGATCTGGGCCTGAAGGGCGTGAAGATTCATCCCGACAACCAGCGCGTGAACATGGACGACCCGCGTCTCATGCGCCTGTACGAATGCATCGAGGGCCGCCTTCCCATCGTCATCCACACGGGAGACTACCGCTACGACTTCTCACACCCAAGGCGCCTGAAGAAGATCCTGCACACCTTCCCCAACCTGGTAGTGGATGCCGCCCACTTCGGCGGCTGGTCTATCTTCGACTATGCCCTTGAAATCCTCGAAGATGAGAACTGCTACATCGACACCTCGAGCGCCCTGGAATTCCTTGGCCCCCGTCGCACGGTGGAGCTGGCGCGTGCCTACGGCATCGAGCGCGTGATGTTCGGCAGCGACTTCCCCATGTGGAGCCCCGTGTCGGAGCTGAACATGTTGGCGTCTATGGGCTTCACCCAGGAAGAATTCGAAGCCATCACCTGGAAAAATGCCCTACGCTTCATCGGCGTAGAAGAAAGCGACCTTCTGCCGCAAGCCCAAGGGGAGTAGCGGACGGCCCCGGCATCCCCGGAGGGCACCGTCTGAACACCAAAAAGAAAGGCGACCAAAGGTCGCCAGGCAAAAGCATGAAGGAGCGCAGCGCACGAGCGAAGCGAGCAGCGGAGCGGCGCGTGCCCGCAGGGAGCGCCGGGGCCGTCCGCGGTCAGGTAGCTTGAACTCCCAGATTCCCAGAGTGACCAATTTGGTTTCCCGCCGGCTGTCAAAAACGAGGGGTTCGGTCCCTCCGCTTCGTAAAACCCCAGGTCATAAATCCTCTTAAACGCAAGAGAGGGAACCAAATCCCCTAATTCTGGAACCTTTCCCGATTCTGGAACCACGGACCCCAACCTTGGCTTCTGCTGCCCGGTGGAAGCAGCCCCCAGCAACAAGAAAAGGCTCCAAAAGGAGCCTTTTCACGTGTCTCAGGGAAAGAGCTCGCGGACGGACAGGGCGCCCTTACTCTGCGTCCGGGCGCTCGATAGCCATCCCGATGCGGTCGATGCGCAGGCGATCCATGGTCAGCACGGTGAAGGTAACCTTGGTGCCCTTGTCCTCCAGGACGCACACATCGCCCTCACCGGGAATGCGATCGAACAGCGAGAGCAGCAGACCGCCGGCCGTTTCCACGTCGGCCGCCTCTTCCGGCTCGAAACCAAGGATTTCTACTAGTTCGTTAATGCCCAAAGTGCCGTTGATCTGGTACGTGCCGTCGGGCATCTGCTCCACGTCGTCGTCGGTGTCGTGGACGTACTCGTCATCGATGCGGCCCACAATCTGCTCCATGATGTCGCTCATGGTGACGATGCCGGCCGTGCCGCCGTGCTCGTCAACCACGACACAGATCTTCGTGCGGCCTTCCTGCATGGTTTCCAGCAGCTTGGCAATGGGAATGCCCTCGGGAACCGGCGGAAGCTCGCGGATGTTCCAATCGGCCACGGGGGTGTCCAGCGGCATGTCTACCAGGTCTTTCGTGTGCACAAAGCCCACCATGTGGTCTTTCGATCCGTTGCACACCGGGTAGCGCGAGTACTTGTACTGGCGAATCAGCTCGAGGTTCTCTTCCAGCGAGTCTTCCAGGTTCAGGCAAATGACATCGGTGCGGGGGGTCATGATGCCCTCGGCGTCCTTGTCGCCCAGATCGAAGATGTTGTCCACGAACTCGTTTTCCTCGGCGCCAATCAGGCCGTTCTCCGTGGATTCGTCGATGAGCAGCTTGATCTCCTCGCCGGTGTACACCTCGTGCTCGTCGGCCGGGTCATGGCCGAACAGGCGCATGACGCCGTTGGTGATGCCGTTGAAGATGACCATGACAGGGTAGGTGATGCGGTAGAACACGCGCAGCGGACCCGCGGTGTGCAGCGCGTACTTCTCGGTGGAGAAGATGGCGAAGGATTTCGGGATGAGCTCGCCCACTACCACATGCAGCGTGGTAACGATGAAGAAGCCCACGGCCACACAGATGGGGTACACGGCCGACTCGGGGAAGCCCCAGGCCAGCAGCGGCGCTTCCAGCACGGCGGAAACGGCCGGTTCGCCCAGCCAGCCGATGGCCAGGGAGGCAAGGGTGATGCCCAGCTGGCAGGCGGACAGGTAGGCGTTGATGTGGGTGGTCACGTCGCGGGCGGCCTCGGCGCCGCGCCGCTTCTCGGCCACGGCCATGTCGATCTGGCTTTTGCGCACACGGACGAGCGCGAACTCGGCTACTACGAAAAATGCGTTCATAAGCAGGAAGAACAGCACGAGCAGTAAGCATATGGCGGTATACATACCGGAAACACCCTTTCGCGGAAAGCGTCGACCCTGGACTTTTCGCCCCAGCACGCTTTCTCTGTCGGAAATCGATGACCCTTATCCTAGGGGATTTCGCATATCCGCGCAGCGCCACCGTCAAACTGACACCACATTATTACGCGGACGGAAACGATCCGCGCGTCCCTGGCGAGTCGCGCGTCCTTAAAAATGACCCAGCGCGCTTCTTTTGGCTTGGAAGAAGCGATTTTGGAACGTGCAGAGGCGAAAACTCCTTGCGGGTAAGCTGTTTTGGCTGCAAAAACACGTATTTGGAACGGCAAACGCGCTTTGGTGTTCCAAAACCGTCAGTTCTAAGCCAAGAGAGCGAGCAAGAAGGCTGTTTTGAGGGACGCGGTTCCAAAACCGTGCGTTTGCAGCCAGAGGGAAGCAGGTCTAGCGCCGCCAGGGGGCAAAACCGCTCACCCGAAGCCAGACGGGTCCAAGCTCGCTCTCGATTCGCCGTTCCTACAGGAAAGAAACTCCTTGACCGAGTATCCCGAGGGAATGGCATGGGCAGTGGTAAAGTTGCTAGGTTTTCAGAAAGACAAGCATAACAAGGCATGCAAGCAAATGAGAGAGTGTCGGGCGCTTGGGGAGGGAGTTCTCGCAGCTCCGCAGGTCGTCCGAGGACAGCGAACGAGGTGTATATGAAGCTTACGCGCAAGCAGTGGTTGATGTTGGTCGTCCTGGTTTTGGGCGCCTTTGTGACGGTGCTCAACCAGACGCTCGTCACGCCGGCACTGCCCTCCATCATGGAGGAGATGTCCGTCGACCAGTCCACGGCCCAGTGGCTGACCACGGGCTTTACGCTGGTGAACGCCATCATGATCCCTATTACAGCGTTTTTGCAGGACCGGTTCTCAACGCGTAAGCTGTTCGTCTTCTCTATGGGCTGTTTCGCCGTGGGCACCCTGATGGCGGCCACGGCCTACAACTTCCCGCTGCTGCTGGGCGGCCGTTTGGTGCAGGCCGCAGGCGCCGGCATCCTTATGCCCGTTACCATGACGGTGCTGATGCTGGTATTTCCCGTCGACCGCCGCGGCTCAGCTATGGGCATCTTCGGCCTGGTCATCGCTTTCGCGCCGGCCATCGGCCCCACGGTGGCGGGCTTCGTCATCGATCAGGCCGACT